>JAJRWY010000223.1 GCA_024276575.1 Candidatus Binatota bacterium | reverse complement strand
GGTTGTCTTTCTTAGTGCCCGTGTAGCGCCGTCAAGCATGTGCTGAATTGTCATCGCGGCTACGGTCTCTGGCTGCAACTCGTCCAATACTTCGAGGCTCTCGACTCGGATCGAACTTTCTGTCCTCGTCTTATCCATCCAGTCCCTAAGAGCTTCCGATAGCTTGAGAGTTGATTCGGATATGATGCGCCTGCCCGGACTCGTTAGCGACACCTTTCCCTTTTCCGCGCATCTGGCCACACCGGCGCGGTAGCGTTCAATGCCGAGTGTGCCCATCTCTCTTTCGAGTGCTAGCTGCTCCGCTGTTATCGAGAGAACAAGCTCGGGCTCCGTCACGCGAACTCACCGACTCGCAGTCGTGCAATGAGTGTCTCGCACCCTTCTTTCTTTACGAGCGCACCGATGACGTTAGAAGCATTCATCTTTCCCTCGCGAACTTTGCCGGCAATCTCCTGTAAGTCCTCCCGGTTCATGCGCTGGAGGGTTCGGTGAAGCCGCTCGCTTGGGCTGATTCCCCGCTTGTATTCCCCGATGCTCTGTTCGGGTGCGCCTGCCTCTTGAAGGATGTGGTCGGGTAGTAGTATTCGCGCCATTGCTTCGGTGGTGTTGTTAGGGTGTGGCTGCTCTTAGTTCTGCGGTAGCAGACTGGTGAGGCTCTGGTGTGCGTAGGAATAGTTTTCTTCTATGAATGCGCATAGCATAGAGACCGTCATCGTCCCGAGTCCCAGGTCTTCCGCCGAATCAACGAGGGTGGATATGAGCGGAGAGTACGCCTCCTTGAGACCACGGTGCCGTTCTTCTGTGTAGATCAATGCATAGACAATCAGAAGTATGGCCTTCCGGTCCATTGCAATGCGAGCGATTCCCTCCGTCTCTTCGTTCACGGACATTGCTCTATCTCGATCATATATCCCTCTTCCTTCAGAGTCTTCACCTTGCGCTGCCGGTGGGTCATCGACTCAATCACTGAAGGGCTATCATCTTCGAGTACCCCAAGACGCACTATGGAATCCATGGGGTACTTTGCTGCAACGGCCAGGTTGTCCCAGTCCCTCGGCACGCTGGCATATAGCATCGTGCAATTCACCCTCACAGGTCCATCTATGCGCTTAGTGTCCCCACCTAGGGCATGTAGGACGGATAGGTGGATATCAATCTTTATGCGTACCCTGGACTTCCAGTGCATCCGCATCAGTCCCTTGGCCCCGTTGAGCCCCGGGGGCTTGATAGGGAGAAAGATGGTGCGCTTGGCCATGGCTACACCACCTCGAACGTCGGATTGAATCTCACTTGGATGAGAACAACCTTGAGAATCTCTCGTCGGTCACAGTCGCGGTCAACGTAGGTCACCGTCGCTTTCCTAACCTCGTGATCCTGCTCCCAGGAAAAGAATTCACTGGCCAGTCTGGCAGCCCGATCTGGGTCGTAGTAAACACCAGATAGCAGGATAGGCACGGTATCGCGCTCGCCAAAGCGAACGCGGTACTCGGTCATCATGATTTCGTCTTTCATTCCGTGCCCTCTAGTAGTTCGCTCGGGATCGTCCGCCAGTTTATGGCCTTTCCGCTCGACACAAACGCTGGCTTCCAGTGCTTGGCTATAATCGCGCTTACCTCATCGGATACATCCTTGCTCATAGCGCTGTCCCCTAGTCCCCTTGGAACGCTGCCGCGTCCGATGTGGATCTGCACGGGTCGAGATCAGGCCTAATGGCATCTTCTAGGGATTTAGTGTGGATGCCAAGCTCCCAAATTAGCCCTTCAATCTGACCGATCGTTGCAGCTTCTATATATGTAACATCCATCTTTATCAGCCGTTCCCATATTCTTTCGAGGCACTCTACGGCCCTCGTGTGTTCTCTTTCCGCTCGTAATGATTTCCAGCTCATTCCGGTTTCTCCATTCTTCCGATTTTCCGCGCACCTTCCCCTGCCTGTTCGCTTTCGTCGATCCTCTTGTTTGGGTTTGGCCCGTTGTGAGCCACACATTGGATGTCTACGATGTGGGTGTGTAGCGTGGTCATGTCGGCATCGAGGAGACTCTTTGTCTCGGCGGAGTAGTGCTTGAAATCCATTTCGATCGTCAGTTTCCACATGCGGCTAACACAACCCAGCGCGCCTTCCCGTTCGGACATCGCGATAAACAGTGCATTTCTCCCGCTCATTCTTCCCCCTCCCCCAAGGAGCTTCGCGCTTCTTTCTCGGCGGCCCCGCGGGTAGCCTGGTTATTTGCACTGGCGCAAACAGGGCAATCCGATGGCGTGATCGCCTCGCGCCCGTTGGCCCGGTTGAGGATCTCGCGGAGGTTGCGAACATCTCTTTCCGTGTGCGTCATTTGGTTTCCTTGGCAAGGTACTCACAGTTTTCACAGTATGCCGGGTTGCATAACGTCCCTTCGTGCCCGCACGCCTCATCGGGCCTAGCTGCACACTTGATCGGCATGTAGTCCTTTGGTACCGACATGCCCCGAGAGCATCCATCGCAGAACCATGGTTTCTGAAGTTCCTCAATTTCAGACCGAAGATGGTCTTCTCTGAGAAGTCTGCGTAGGTTCCTCACGTCTCGTTCTGTAGCTGTCATTTAGCCTCCGGTTGGCGCAAGAGCGCATCCCCCCAGTCCCCTTGGAACGCTGCCGCGTCATTTCCGCTATCCACGGGCGATAGCTTCTTCGCTCGCTGGATGATGTCCGCTGTCGGCTCGTCGATCAACTGAGTGTCAACCCAGTACGCCTGTTCCGTTGAATTCCAATCGGGATTGTCGATGCACCATAGTTGAGAACGCCGCTCGTCGAAGGTTCTGGCCAGACGCGCGGTCGCTAGGTCTAGTTCACTCCACCTAAAAGAGACGCTTCGCGCAGCTCGCATACCAAACAGCACAATGCCCAGCTCGAACGTCTTCACGATCCTCGGCGACTCATCCAGCGGGATGTTCTTGCCGAACTTCTCGGTGCGTGCCTTCTTCTTCCACTCGGACGACTCCTGGCCCGTCAGTTGGTGCTCCGCGAAGAGCATGAACGGCGTTCCAGCACCCCAATCAAAGACGTGGAGCACCGTATCAATCATGGTCTTGAGCCACATACGGTACTGACTGGCATCCTCCAGATATTTCGCTGCGTTCGCCATGATAGTAAGCGCGTGGCCGAACTCGCGGCCTAACAAAGGACACCCCTCGCCCTTGGGCCAGTGCTTAAGGATATCCACGCACCCAAGGTTGTTGCTGTTCATGCTGCCTTGCGCCAACTGCGCATCCCCCTGCCCCGTTTCGTAACACCAACATGCCGCCTCGTGGTCCGCAAGAGCCTTGAGCGCATACAACCCAAGCGGATCGCCCTGCCTCGCCAGCTCCGCCGCAACGTGTCCCATGCGTCCACGGTGCTGCCCATCTAGTGCGTCGTAGGTACCTAGCTTCATGAGCTTCGGCGGCAAACCACTCTTCGGCTCCAGCTCCGCGTAGCCCTCCGGAGCAAACGTGCTCGTACGGTCAACGGGCACCGTCGGGTTCACGAGTCCGACCGTCCGGGGGAATGGACCGTCGTACGCCTGGGGCTGCATTGCAAAGCGGAAAATCGGACAACGGTGCATGTAGCCGATTAGGATCTTCCGGGCGTAAGAACGCCCAAGCTCGTCCCTGTCCGCCCAGTAGCGGACGCCAGGGTAAATCAGCATCCCTCCGCCCTCGTTTGCGCTGCTGCTGCCGAAGACCGTCCGGTTCTGCACCTTGCTTAGACCAGACTCCGCGTACGCTGCCTCGCTCAACCCCGGCAAGTCGCTCTTCGCCCCCTTCCAGTAAAAAACGTCCTTCACCTCAACCACCTGACAAAAACCAGCCTGAATGTTAAGAATCCGCATCACCGATAAATCGCCATGGCTAGCCCTAATTGTCGTCGTCAAGGTGCGCCCCACATCGTCCTGCGCGTTAGCCACCACGACCGTCGCCTGACCGTTGTACATCATGGTCGTTGCCGTGAACAAACCGAACTGGTCTGTTGCCACCCCACCATCGGCGAAACCATATTCCTTTGTGATGCCCTCCAGGGAGACCCTCACCGTGGATTCCCTTCTCGGAGGTTCCACACGTGGTATGCGGGGTGCCCTGGGCTCGGGCTTAGTGCGCGGCTTGCGCTTTCGCTCTACTCGCTCTCGCCGCTTCTTCTCCTGCCCGGTTAGTTCTTCGCGTAGGTCAAGATAGCACTCTTCGATGCGTGCCAGGATTTCTTCGATTCGTTTGTTCATGGTTCTAGTTTCCGTCCTCAATAACGGCCCTGACGATAGCGCCGGGTTCGATTTCTGTGTTTGCTTCTACGGTCACTCCGTCGCCGATGATCGACCACTCGCCGACTTTCACCCCCTCGCCGACTTTCACCCCCTCGCCGATGGATGCCCCCTCGCCGATGGATGCCCCCTTGCCGATGATCGACCATTCGCCGATGATCGACCATTCGCCGATGGTCGCACCCTCGCCGATATACGTCCCCCCGTAGATGGTCGCCCCCGCGCCGATGCACGCCGTCGGGTGGATTCGCCCCTCCCTTCTCGCCAGCGTCACGCTCGCGTGCTCGTTTGCTTGTTTCATGGTTTTTTTTCGTTTTCTACACGGCCTCAATAACGGCCCTTGGTTCGATTTCTGTATGCGCCTCTACGGTCACTCCCGCGCCGATGATCGACCACTCGCCGATGATCGACCACTCGCCGGTGGTCGCCCGCTCGCCGATTGTAGAATCCGCGCCAATGCACGCCCCTGCGCCGATGCAGGCCCCCCTGTAGATGATCGCTCCATCGCCGATGCCGCAGTTAGCGCCGGTGGTCACCTTCGCGCCGATGGTCACTTCCCTACCGATGGTCACCTTCGCGCCGATGGTGCAGTCAGCGGCGATGATTGAATCCTCGCCGATGGTCGCACCCGCGCCGATGCACGCCGTCGGGTGGATCCGACCTTCTTCTCTCGCCAGCGTCACGCTCGCGTGCTCGTTTGCTTGTTTCATGGTTCTAGTTGCTCTTGAAGTCGGAGACTCCCTCAAAAAATCCCTAGTCCGCCCGCCTTGCACGGTTCGCGGCCATTAAGTCCAACTGGAACCGCACCTTGTACCAGCCTCGCGCAAGCGAATCTCCGGCGTGCTCGGGGTGCTCTAGTAGCCCGCGCTCGATCTGCTCAAAGATCGGTCCGTCCAGTGGGTCGCTTGAGCCTGGGTCGAACACCCGCACTTTGCCCGCCAGAATGTGGCGCGACCCCTTGGAGTTTCCCGGGGCGAGTTGCCTCGACTCGATTTCCTTCAAGCCGTCGAGGTTCGGAGGCTCGATAGGGTAAAGGAAGATGTCCCCTTGACGGATCTCGTGACCGAGCCCAGTCAGGTGGACACGGTAAAAACGGATCTCTTGTGAGTTGCCCGTGGCTTCGCCCTGGATGGTTGCAAGGACTTGTTCTGCTGTTTTCATGATTCGAGTATCGTGGTAAAGTTTGAATCCGGTTCAGATGTTCCCCGGAGTGAATGGTAAGCCTCTTGGCATGTTTCCGCTTTTGGAGAAACAAGCATGTAGTACACGCGCTCGGTTGACCCGTCTGAGCCCACAAGCCAGCGTTGGCCGATATCGTCCTCCATTAGCGCCCTTGTAATGCTCCCCCCCGCAGGAGAAAGCGCGTCAATCGGCACGGAATCAACGTGGATAACCTTGGCGCCGATTTCTTTCAGATAGCGCCCTTCTCCAAATCTCTCCCGCATGATTCTTGCGGTCTCGGCATCCGTCTCCTTCTGGATCTTTTCAACGGTTATCAGCTCGGGGCTCTCAACGACCCATTCGGGGACGTAGTGACCGTTGACGGCATAGAGCTTGGTGCCGTCGGCCCATGCGCAGAATGGACCGTCTTCACAGTGCGGTTCGTTGTCTTCATCGACCGCAAGCTTCACTGGGAAATCTGAGATTATGCAAAACTCCGGGTGCATGTATCTCCGGCATGAGTGTCTCGCCAGGATCTCGTAATGATCCCACTTCGAGTAGTCTAGTGGGAGCTTTGCGATGTGGCGAAAAAACGAAATATAGCTCGGCGTTCCGCTCCACTGTGACCCGCCATTGCACTCGCTTTGCGAACTTTTTGCGAAGTGAGCTGCCCTATCGCCTGCGATATCTACTGCCGCCTGGGCTGTTAGTCCGCAATTGTACCATTCCGCCTGCCGGGTCGCCTGCCGGGTCGCCTGCCTTGTCGCCCGCTCGGTCGCCTGCCAGGTCGCCTGCCAGGTCGCCTGATCGACCGCCCGCCGTGTCGCCTGCCAGGTCGCCCGCACGGTCGCCTGCTCTGTCGCCTGCACGGTCGCCTGATCGACCGCCCGCCAGGTCGCCCGCCAGGTCGCCCGCCCG
The DNA here is from genome assembly GCA_024276575.1 of Candidatus Binatota bacterium. Lineage (GTDB taxonomy): Bacteria > Desulfobacterota > Binatia > UBA1149 > CAITLU01 > JAJRWY01. Next base: position 5,905 of record JAJRWY010000223.1, on the reverse strand, counting down.
GTCGCCTGCTCTGTCGCCTCCCCGGTCGCCTCCCCGGTCGCCTCCCCGGCCGCCTGCACGGTCGCCTGCTCTGTCGCCTGCACGGTCGCCTGATCGACCGCCCGCCGGGTCGCCTGATCGACCGCCCGCCGTGCCGCCTGCTCGATCGCCCGCTCGGTCGCCTGCCAGGTCGCCTGATCGACCGCCCGCCCGGTCGCCTTCACGGTCTCCTGCCAGGTCGCCTGATCGACCGCTTGCCCGGTCGCCTGCACGGTATCCCGCTCGGTCGCCCGCCCTGTCGCCCGGGCGGCCGCCCGCCGGGTCGCCTGCACGGTCGCCTGCCAGGTCGCCTGCCCGGTCACCCGCTCAGCCGCATCGGCATACCAGATCGCCGACGCGGCCCCAAACGCAAAGACCGCGACGAACGGGGAGGGCGCAAAAACGATTCTCTCTGGTGGAGGTGGCGTGAGTCCCGCCGCTTCGTATAACCCGATAGCGGCACGCCTGCACCTGTCTTTTTCATCGGCAGTCATCGGCGCGGTGCGCATCGCGGACCTGATCCATGAATCCGCCCACGGCTTGAGCTGGGCGCGGTGCTCGTCTGTCAGTTCGTATTTTTTGCTGGGGGTCATGCGGTATTGGCCCTCGCTTGCGATCTGCTTAGCTGCGGCTCGCCGGGTTTCCTTTTCTGCTTGTTCTTGCGTGATTGGTGCCTTCTTCATGTCTAGTGCCTCCAAAGCGAAATGGTGATCGGGTAAAGGGCTTCGGTCATCTTCTTTTTCATCTTGAATGTGGGGGTTTCCATGCCCTTGGCATCGACGTACTGAATCCGTCCATCGCTCCAGAAGACGAGAAAGTCCACAACATAACGACCGCCTCCGGGTAGGTGGATTCCCACCTGTCGCAAGAAGTAGTCAACCTCGCCCGCCCTCTTTAAGAGTTCGAGCCTCTGGTATACTCGCATTTTCAGCCTGCTATCGAAGGTTATCCCGTCGGTGGTACGCGCTTCCCTCGCGGATACGTTGTGCTTGTTGAAGGGGCTCATATGCTTTCGCCGTTCTGTGCCCACTTGAGCAAATTGGCAACGACTCCGAGTAATCGCCTGGTCTGATTGTACCGCTCGGGTCCGTCTTGCTGAAGGAGCTTGAGAGCCCTCTGAATCGAGCTTATCGCATCGTCGAAGGTAGGATTTAATCCGGAACGAAAGCCTTTAGCCGCCATGATATCCTGCTGGGCTTTGAGTAACAGGAATGGGAGGACGGTGGATGCGGGTGCTCCCTGGAACATAGCCCGGGATGTGCCTTTGTGCTTGTGCGCCTCCCTTGCTATCTGGTGGGCATCGGCGATGGTCGCGAGTGCGTGCCTGAGCACAAGTCGCAAGCTCCTACCGTTTGTTGCTGGTTTCCCGTGGATGCTTTTACTCATCGCTGAACCCCGACTCTACAGGTATTATCGTTAGGAACTGAGCATTCCTCCAGCGGTCTGCCTCATTGTCTATCAAGTTGCGCACTACCCATTCGCCCTTCTCTTTATCGCTGCGTAGCAGAAGCCCTACCCGGTCACCCTTTCGCTTGAATCCGACTAGGGTTGTTTCACATACTAGATCTCCTACTCGCGGGCGCTCGCATCGGTCCCGAAAGTCTCTATTCACATTGTCTTGCATGTAAGCGCGTGCGTGCAAGAGTTCAAGCGCCAGGTGTTCAATCAGCAGTGCGGTGGATTTGCTAAGCGGACCTATGGAAAGCATGTCGATGTCTTTTGTATTGACTAGCATGGCCTAGCTCGCTTGCGGTTGTTCGATGCCTAGTGGATGCCAGTCGAAGGCGTCAGGGTATGGCTGTCCTTGTGCCTCCCACTCTGCACGTACGATGTTGAACGCGCCGAGATATCCATGGGTTTTGCGGAGGGCGCAGATAGCTATTGAGGACGGCATGGATGGTTGCCGTAGTCCCGCCGCCCGGAGCTTCCTACTCTCGTCGATTGCGTCCTTCTGGCCCTGGGTCATGTTAGAGCGCGGGCGAATTGGCTTGTGGGCTGGCTTGGCCGCGTGCTCGCGCGGGCCGTCGGCTATGATGGAAAGCAGTAGACCCGCTGGGTTCGTGTGCGCCTTGCCCTTGCTGTCCGAGATTGCACCGATGACCCAGTCCCGCCATGGGGTTTGATCCCCGTGCTCGGGAAAGTGTTCGACGGCATAGGCCCAAGCTTGCGCGGTACCTGCTGCATCCCTAATGAGCTTGGCTACTCGCGCTTCAAACCACGCTTTGGCCGAGTCCTTGGTGAAGTCTTTCATGTCTCCTTCTGGTTTCCGGTAAATTGAAATTTAAAATCGTTCGTTCGTGGGCCCCCCGCGCTGCCGCCGTGACCTCCTGTTTGTTTGCTGGCCCGAGTGGTGGGAGTTGCTGTTTCTGGTTCTGGGTTTGCGTACCAGAACCAGAAACCTTTAACCACAGAAGAGAAGAACCAGAAGCGGAAGCTTGGGCCAGACAACCCGGAGAGTCACTTGGTGAGCACCTTTGCCCTTGTGTCGCCCCCGCCTTCCTCAAAATGCCACACGGCGGAGGAAAGGGGAAATCGTTTTTTCTGATTGATCGGCCTCCGGTGATAAGCTGAGCCTATTACTGGATCAATCGCTCCCCTTGGCACCGTGAGGGTCGATTTTCCCCGCGCGTGGGGTTCTGTCCATAAGCTGAGCCTATCAATCGATCCACAGTTATAAGCTGAGCCTATTACTGAGCGGATCTCTCCCTGATCGGGGGAATGTCCGCCCGGGCATGGCTTTTGCTTATCTCCGGTCATTGTGTCTCCTTTTCTGTCGCCTGCCGTAGCGCTTGCGCTCGATCCAGTTGGCCAAAATACCGATAGCTAGGATGGATGCGACGGCGATGACCAGGAGCATGTAGGGACCTTCTGCTAGGAAGGTGGCTATGGTTGTCATGGTCTTCTCTTGTGGACCCGGGCCTCGAATGAGTTTGGATCATCGTCGAACTCGGGCGGCCCGTGAGTGGGCCCGCGCTCGGCGTCCGGACCGCCGCAGATTCCTTCTACGGTCGGTGTGCGTTTCTCTGCGATTGCGGATAGCTCTTCATTCAACGCCTTGAGGGTCGCCACCTGGTACTCCAACCTGTGGACGGTATCCAGTTTGAAGAGCGTCGGCGAAAGCGATAGGAGAATGGAGTGAAAGTCCGCTGCGCAGTTCAATGCCCTGTCTCTTGCCAGGCATGCGCGTTTGGGCTCGTCGTTCACGCCCCGCCCTCCTGCTCGATAATGGCGCTTAGTTGGGAAAGGAACGCTTCGCGCAGACCGGAGACTTGGACGAAGTAGATTCCCGGTGGAATGTTCAGTTCGGCTACGGCCTGCATGTAAAGTGCGACGTTGTGCCTGTTCCTTACATCGGCCTCGCCCATGTTCATCGGCTTGGTCGCCTGTGGTGCGACCTGCTCTGGCGCTCGCTCTTGGGGCGGAGAATCGGGTGCGTTTGTGGGTTTTTCCGTCTCGGGTATCGGGTCCTGCGCAATGGCCTCCATGGGTTGCTGTGTTGCATCTGCTGGCTCTTTTGCCTCGGCGATAGCCCGCTCTTCCCTAGCAATCTTGTCCTTGGCGTCCTGGATTTCCTGCCTCTCGGCGGTGAGTGCCGCTCGGTCTGCCTCTAGCTGTTTGCGCTCGGCATCGGCTATCCGCTGGCTCTCTGCGAGCAAACGCTCACGTTCTATCCGCGCGGCGTTGAGCGCTTTGCGCTCTTTCTCAAGGGCTGCTAGTCGATTGTTTTCCACCTCTATGGCCCGCTCTTCCTCTTCCTTTGCCCGCCGCATCTTGTCTGCGTGTAGCTCTGTCGCCTCTTCTAGTAGTGCGTCGAAAGCTTCTTTGTCCAGCTCTGAGACCACGGCGAAAGGAAACGCCGCACCAACTTCGGTGAGTGCGTCCATCCGCTCTTGGTTTCTTTTTGCGAGCCTCACGATTTCCGCTGCCTCTGCTTCGTACTTGATTTTTTGGATGCGCGCCTCTTCTAGCTCCATCGCATCTTCAACCGGCTGGATGATCCTCGTGAGTTCCTTGGCCTTGGCGTTTACCGCCCTCTGAAACTTGAGGGCGTCGGCATTCTCTGCCTTGCGGTAGGCGTCAATGTCGCACCTGATTGCCTTCGCGTGCTTGCGTGCGTTCGACACCTGCGCGGCCCCAAACTTGTCCTCCAGCCCGTCAATTTTCAGGTCCTTGTACTCTGCAACTAGGGCTTCTAGCTTGGTTTTGGTGGTGGGGTAGTTGTCAATCGACGTGGCGATAAGGGCGTTGATTCCGCGCTGCTCGGGCTGTTGTGTTTGCTGTTCCATGGATTTTTGTTTGGGTGTAGTTGGTTAGAAGGGGAGTCCGTCGCCGTCGGGACCAAACTGCTCGGCTGCGTCGATGTTCTGGAAGTCGTTATCTTGCGGTTGCAATCCTTGCTCGGCTTCAACCACTTGCGTTTCGGCCTGGTTACCCGGTTTGCTCTTGATTAGGTTGATGATGTAGAAAGCGCGTTTCTGGTTCTCCTGATTACCCCGGTGCCAGCGCTGATCGCCCTTGAGCGGGTCGAGGCTCGCATACCATTGAAGCCAATTCATGCGCCGCCCGTCGATGGAGCCATCCGCCATGTGACCCCAGGTCTTGCCTTTGAAATCGCCGGACATTTTGATTTCCCACTCCCACCATGCGGGCTGCCCTTGAGGGTCTACGCCCTGGGCGATGGTGCGCTGCTCGGCTGTCTGTTGCTGTTGCATCGTCGGATCGGGCTGGGCTTGGGCGGGCTGCTGAGTCGGGTGGTACTCTTCGACCGGGCGCTGTTGCTCTTGGCGTGGGGCGTGGGCGGGAGCCTGCTGGGCTGCGGGTTGTGTAGGGGGTATTTGGGCCAGCTCCTGGGGGCGAGCGTTCGCCGCCCGCTCTGAGCGCCAAGGCTCGCATCCGGGCAGAAATTCGGGGGGATGCTGGGGCCGGTCGCCCCACTTGCTTAGTCGCTTCTTGCCTCCCTGATCGGTCGCCGGGAGGAAAGCGTTGGGGAAGTCGTACAGGTAGCGCCCGATTCCCCACTGGCTCCCTGCCCGTTTCATGGCCCCGCTAGCCCCGCCCTTGAGTGCAGCGACGTTGGAATTTTCGGACACGTCGGAACGATCAACCCAGGTACCGTTGAACAGTAGTGAGAGCGTGCACAACGCACCGGCCTCCCCCCAGCGCTCCATCTTCGATTTCCAGTTCCCCGGGCCGCAGACGTCATCGAGCCGCTGCATAATCGCCCGGTTGTCAAGGTAGGCGAGCATGACGGCACGCAATCCTTGGCTAGTGCTCACAAATCGGTCGGGTTTCCATTGGATATCCTTGGGGTGGAAATAGCTCGATAGCTCGCGGGCGATTTGCTCTTGGGATTTGCCGTTACAGGTGGTGGTGGTGGTCATGGCTAGAACTGTAGGGGGTCGATGTTGTTGCGGATGTCGTGGGCGGTGGTCGAAGGCTTGGGTGCTTTGTAGGCAGCCCATAGCTCCTCCATGCGAAAGGTCGGGACGGTGATTGTCACGGTGTCGTCTCCGTTCGGAGTGAACCCGTGCCGCTCGAATGCCCGTAGGCGATTGAGTAGTGTTTCGACGGCTTCGGCTAGGTAGTACTCTTGACTGTCGGGGATCATGACTTGGCCTTTTGCTTGGTTGCACGCCCGAGCTTGAGCCGGACAAATTGGGAGACGGTGACCCCTGCGGCCTTGGCCCGCTTGGCTAGGCTATCGCGTAGGGATGGAGTTATGCGGATGTTGAGCACCGCGCTGTTCGCTTCTCGTTGCATGTTATATCAGGAGGGTGGAAAGGATGATTACCGCGATGCACAGGGGCGCAATCCATGAGCGTGCTGGCTCTTGCCTGGGCTGCTGATTGAGCGCCTGTCGCATTGCCTCGTTGTATCTGTTAGTGCT
>JAJRWY010000222.1 GCA_024276575.1 Candidatus Binatota bacterium | reverse complement strand
TCCCGAACCTTGTGCAACCGAGTTGGCCTTGAACGGCCCCTTCCGCACCTTCACCCCTCTCAGCCAGTGTCTGCAGTGCCAGGGCGTAAGAACCGCCGAGGCAGCGGCAACAGCGGCCCTGGGACTACCGACGGTACCGGCCGGCGGACTCACCAAAGATTAACAGAAATGCCTCGCAGCAGTTGCCAAGGGTTACACGAAGTACGGCGACACGCTCGTAAAAGGACGCCAAGGCTGTCAGAAGAATGTCGATAAGGGCAAGGATAGCGGTGGCACACCGGGGAATCTGGCCAGTTGTGAGACTGCCGACCCCAAGGGCAAAGGCGCGTCGGCTTTGGGCAAAGCAGACGCCGGCCTCGACAAGTCCTGCACCGGCGTCACGCTGACCGGCCTCGGCGTCTGCGACGCCACCCTCGCGGGCCTCAAGACCTGCGCCGCAACGGCCTACGGCACGGAAGCCGACGACCTGTTCGTGAACGGCTATGAGTACCGGCCTACGCAGTGTCCTTCCATTCTCGAACTCAAGGTCCTGGCGGGAACTTCGGACGTCCATCCCAGTACCGACACCATTCTCAACGTGGGCTGGACGGGGTTGACCCATGTACTCGACTTGCCGGACAACTACCAAAGTTCCATCGCGATCGACACCGCCTCCTGCTCCGGCACTGGAGTGCCGGGCAGTTGCGGACAATGCAACGTTGCCGGCGCCGCGACGACCACGGAGACCGCGGGCCGCTTCATGAGATGCGAAACCAACACTAGGTTGACCTGCGACGAGCCTTTCGGCCCTGATGCCAACGATTGCGGCGGCTCGAACTGCGGCGTCTACCTCGGACCGCCGCTGGCTGGCGTATCGGGCAACACGCCGACCTGCACCCTGAACCGGATGGCCCAGGACATTACCGGGATCGTCAACCCCGACAGCGTAGAAGCCTCGGTGACGCTGCACCTGCGAGCCAAGGTGCACCAGGGGCCCAGTAAGCTCAGCCCCTGCCCGGTTTGCGGGGGATCCTGTGCGGCCGATCCCGCCACCTCTTGCTCCAGCGACGCCGAGTGCGTGACCGCCGATTCGTCGCCTTGTGACGCCGGGCTGTGTATCGGCTCCGGTGCGAATGCAGGCAACTCGTGCAAAAATGATGCAGACTGCATCACCGACGTCGGCCCCTGCAACGGCGATACCCCGCAAGACGGCCAGCGCGACGGCGTATGCCTGGGCGGACAGGCCGACGGGCAGCCCTGTGATATCCAAGGACTGAACTCGACTTTCGGGCCGGTCAGTCTCGATTGCCCACCGCTTAGCGACGCCAACATCAGCGGCGTTGGTCTCAACATCGTGCTGCCCCTGACCACGGGAAGCCAGTCGATGAGCTTCGATAATGCCTGCGATGCTCCAATCAGCGGAATGGCATGCGCATGCGGCATCTGCTCGCTCAACACCGACCTTCCTTGTGTAAACGATGCCAGTTGCACGAGCATCTGCAACGGAGGCAACTGCTCGCTGGACAATGCCACCGTTTGCACCACCAATGCCGACTGCAGCGCCAGCAGCGCCGGCACCTGCACGGATATCGGTGACGGCGTACCGCGTGTTCCCAACGGCTGCAATGATCTTACTTGCACGCCAGTGGCCGGACAGACTGACCGCGGTGAGTGTCTGGCAGGGCCGACCGACACTTTCTGCGAAGGCGTCACTTGGGCCAACGGCAAGGGCCTCATCTCCTGCAGCGTCAACGCAGACTGCTCGATCTCCTCCATCGGCATCGACGGTGGCAACTGCGGGTTGCCCACGACTAGGTCTTGCTTCCTCGACCCGTTGGTCATGACGGGGACACCCGGTGGATCCGGCACTTGCAACAACGCGGCTGGAACCGGGTCCGGGCAAGCCTGTAGCTACTCCCCGGACTGCCCTTGGGGAGAAACCTGCGGTGCTCCCGCGGTGAGCGCGGGCGTTTTCTGCCTGCCGCCTACGGCCAACGCCGGCGTCAACCTCTCGAGCGGCTCGCCGGGAGCAGCCTCGGTAAAGGTAGCCATGGAACCAGTGCTCTCGAGATAGCATGGAAGCCGACACGCGGGGGCTGATGCATGCAAGTGCAGCAGCCCGAAACGTGAGCGGCGTCCATCAACGGTAACCAAGGCGCTCATGCCTGAAGCGAAACCCCCGATGCTGCAAAGCGTCGGGGGTTTCTCGTTGCAAAGCTCGATAAAATCCCAGGGAATATTTCGATAATGCGTTTCCGTCTTGACAATAAGAGGTTCACTTACCTAGTTTGGCAGGTAACTCGGATACTGTGATGGTCGCGACTGCGTCGCTTCACGAATTGACGGCCCTCGTTCCTCGTTGACTCGATGAGATGGTACGCACGGCCGCAGCTTTGTTCGTTCGCAATAGCGGGAGGAGGTCTTATGCAGGCACGGAGTATGACGGCGTTGCTGGCAGTAGCGGCTTTGGTGGTCGTGGCACTGCCCGTGGATAGCCACGCATTCTTGGAGAAACAGGAAATCAAATGCTCCAAGGCCTTGGCGAAATCGGTAGTCAAGCTCAGCAGCAGCATCGCCAAAACCACCGCCAAGTGCTTAGACGCCGACATCAAGGGCAAGAAGATCCAATCTTGCTCCCCGCTGCCCGCCAAGGATGCTCAGAAGGTCAGCAAGGCCGTACAGAAAGTTTACAAGAGTGTAAATAAGGGTTGCGGAAGTGCCTGCTCTACGGCCCTCGAAATATCGTGTATCGGAGATTTTCTTTGTCCCCCGCGCGGCAATATCGGCGGACGTTGTTCGGGTAAGGGCGGCAAGAAGAAGTTCAACTACCAAAATCTCGGTTTCCCCGGATTTTTCTGCTCGGAAGCGGGCCTTCTGAACGGCGCCGAACCGAAAACCGCTGACGATCTGGCACTTTGTACGAGCAGTATCGGCTCGGACATAGCCGCCAGCACCATCGCGCAGATCTACGGCTCTATTACTAACGCCAGCGCTATCAGCGAAGCCGCAGCTAGCTGTTTGAAAGAGATGGGGAAGTCAGTTCCTAAAGCGATTGCCTCGGTCACCAAGGCGATCGCCAAATGCCGGGACAAGCAAAACTCGCTTCTCAACCCAACGCTCAATCCCGCAAAATGCAGTAGCATCGACTCAAAGACCGCCGCGAGTATAGCCAAGGCTGAAGGAAAGCTGAGCGACTCGCTGGCGGCCAAATGCAGCGACGCGGCCGTTAGCGAACTGGACCTCTGCGGCGCGGGAATCGGCGGCACCACCACGGTGACCGCTGCACAGAGTTGTTTGTTGAACCTTGTGCGACAGACCGTCGAATCCGATGCCCTCCCCGACGACCGTAGCGTGGTCAGGGCAACCTTGATCAACGCCGCCTACCCCGACAGCCAAGTTCCGGTATGCGGTGACAACAAGGTAAATCAAGGACCAAACCCGTTCTTGTTGCGCGGTGAAGAATGTGACGGCAGCGACGACAGCGCGTGCCCTGGCTTGTGCAATCCACCGGGGGACGCGTGGCAATGCACTTGCCAAGACCGGCCGCGCATCTGGCGCTATGTGATCTCTGCCAAAACCAACCTCGACCAGGGCTGGACCGGACAGTCACACAACATCAACCAGAGTGATCAGGCGGGCTGGATAGCCGACATATCCAACTGCAACTGCTCCGCCATGACCGATGCGGAATGCACCGGCGTAACCACCGACCCGGTTTGCGACGAAACCGCGGCACTGCAGCCCTATTGCAGCGGCAACGTCGGCGGCGGCGTGAGTTGCGACGCACAGGGCAACGGCGACGGGGAAAACCTGGATGCCGACTGCTACAGTTGCGATGCCAACAGCGTAAACGCCGGCACCTTCTGCCAGGGCGACGCCGATTGCCAATCTCAATGTTTCGACATCGCCACGATGACACCGGTGCTGCCGCAAGTGCTTTGCAACCGTCAAAGCGATTGCGGTAACGGCACGGTCTGCCTGGGCCGTTGCGACACCAGCCTCGAGTGTATAACCACTCCGCTCGGTATGCCGCTCTCGCTATCGGCGGCAGGAACTTCGGTGTGCGCGGTCACCCATTTCGAGTCCAACCTGATAGGCACCACCAACATCGTCACCGGCGAGCACGAGTTGAACTATGAAACCAGGGCGGTCACGCACCTGGGGATACAACAAAGCGTACCCTGCCCGGTATGCGGAGGATTCTGCGTGGGGGGCTCGCGCGACGGACTGTTATGCAAGGGAAGCTGCGACGTAAGCGGGGCACCTTGCCGTTTCGATGCCGATTGCACCGCTCCCGGAGACACCACTTGCACCAGCGTGAGTGCGGATTGCCCGACCAGCGTGACTAGCGGTGAAACGGGATATTGCAACCTCGAATTGCTCTGCAACTCGGGACCGAGCCAAGGAAAACCTTGCCGTATATCGGTCGACAGCAAGTTCGGTACGACCTCGGCCGACTGCCTGCCCGACAACAACATAACCGGGACCGGGCTCCCCAACCTCTACTTTCCTTCGACCAGCGAGTTCGCCTGCCACCCATCGCCGATGCCGCCGTGCACCGCTCCGGGTTTCGATAACTTCGACTGCCCCTGCCCCGACGACGGAGGCCGCAAGACTCAACCCAACGCCTGCAACCCGGCCTGTGACGCGGGGCCAAGTTTCGGCCTGGGCTGCGCGACCGGAGACGGATTCGGCGAGTTCACGGTTTGCGTGGGCGGCAGCGAAGCCGGAAGCGCCTGCGACGAGGACGCCGATTGCAGCGGCGGTGGCACTTGCTCGGGCAATCCGACGCACTGCACCAATCCGGGATCCAAGTTCCAGCACAGCTGTTCCGTCGACTCGGACTGCGACACGTCCGCCGGCTCCGGCGACGGTCTTTGCAGCGACGCTTGTCCCGGCGGACGCTGCGTCCCACTGTGCGTACCCAAAGGGATCTGCAGCGGAGGCGACCGTAACGGCGAGCCCTGCGGCACTGATGATCAATGTACGGGAGGCGGCACCTGTGGACCCGATGATCCCTTTGACGGGGTGTGCGCTTCGGGCCTCGCGAGAACGCACTGTAGCGGGCCGGGCTGGGATTTCATCTCCTGTACCCGCGGAGAACTCGGCACCACCTCTTCTTGTGAAGCCGGCGGCGACGCAATTCTGGGAACCGACGACGACAACCCTGGGGCCGGAATATGCATCGAGGACGTACGTAACTGCTTTTTGGTGGACAACCTTGGCCGTCACGGCTGCGCCGAAGGTGGAGACATCTTCAGCGGCCTGCCCGGTGCCCCGACGTCCTTCAGCACCGTCGCCCACTGGTGCATAACGTCAACCGATGCGGATTCGGCAAACAACACCTCGGGACTCGGGGGGCCGGGGCGTAAGAGAGAAGAAGGCCTGATAGTGCCCAACTTCACCAGCCTGCCTTGATTATTACCCCTTTGCCCACCCATACGGGAAGGCGGAAACTCCATACGGTGCCTGCGGTCGTTTGGAGTTTCCGCCACGGGCAGGCGCGGACGGCCCAGCAATCCCGACCGCCCGACCGAACTGCACAGTAGCCGAGCGAGAAAAGTGAGCGGACCGTTCAAACGGCCCCCTTATTCCCTTTCCTTACGCACGCCCAGTTATTAATCTCTTCTCTCTTGACAATATCCCGTTCGGTTTCATAGGCTTGAGCCGATCCAAGTAAGCTGGGACCTTGGGGCCCCATTGAGTTCATATTGCACCGTGCAGCGCTTGGTCGCGTGCGTGGTGCTCAGGGAGGAGTACTGTATGAGACGTTTTCAACTCGCGACGGGTGTGCTCGTCGCTTTTGCGGCACTGATTATGGTGGCCGCCACCGCCACGGAGGGACAGGCTTTCCTAGAGAAGCAGGAACTCAAGTGTTCGAAGGGCCTTGCCAAATCCGTAATCAAACAAGTATCGAGCATCGTGAAAACCACGGCCAAGTGCCTCGACGGCGACATCAGCGGAAAGAAAGTTCAAAGCTGTTCGCCGCTGCCGGCCAAGGACCAAAGCAAAGTAGACAAGGCCATCGCGAAGGTTGACAAAACCGCCGGCAAGAGTTGCGCGAGCACTTGTTCGACCGCGCTGGATATCCCATGCATCACCGACCTCGGCTGCCCGCCTCGCAACACCATCGGCGGACGTTGCTCAGGTAAGGGGGGAAAGAAAAAGTTCAACTACACCAACTTGGGCTTTCCTGGATTCTTCTGTCCGGAAGCAGGCATCCTCAACGGCGCTCCGATCACCAGCGCCGACGATATTGCGCTCTGCGTTAAGAGCATCGGTTCTGATCTCGCAAACACGCTGGTTTCAAACATCTACGGCAGCATCACCAGTGCAAGCGGTGTCAGCGGGGACGCGGCCGACTGCGTAAAGGAACTCGGTAAGACCGTACCCAAGACCGTAGCCTCAATTGCCAAAGCGATCGGCAAATGTCGCGACAAACAAAACAGCCTGCTCAATCCGGACGTGGATCCCGCCAACTGCGCAACGGGCGATGCCAAGACTGCGGACAGCATTGCGAAAGCGTCGGACAAACTGAACAAAGCGATCGACAAGAAATGTACCGACGCGACTTTGAGCGAACTCGATCTGTGCGGCGACGGCGTGGGCGGAACCACTACCGTAGCGGCCGCGAAAGCCTGCTTACTAGACGTAGTAAACGGTGTAATCGAAAGCAGTGATCTGCCCGACAATCGTACGATCGCCCGAGCCACATTGATAAACGCGGCTTACCCCGACAGCCAGCAACCGGTTTGCGGCGATAACAAGGTAAACCAGCAACCCAATCCTTTTCTCCTTCTCGGCGAAGAATGCGACGGCACCGACGACTCGGCTTGCCCCGGACTCTGCGCACCTCCCGGAGATTTATGGGAATGTACCTGCCTTGATATTCCACGCATACGCCAGCTCGGTGACGGTCCCGCGACTGATCTCGACAGCGGGTGGACCGGATCGTCACACGACTCCGAGATCACCGCCCTTTCGGGTTACATAATCGAAGAATCCAACTGTGACTACACATCGCTGACCGGCGCCACCTGCACAGGCACCACCACCGACCCGGTATGCGACGTTTTCGGTTCCAACCATCCCTTCTGCAGCCATAGCTGGGGGAGTCCCCTTAGTTGCGACGATATGGGCGACGGCAACGGACTGCAGCAGGACACGGACTGCCAAATCTGCGACAGCAACAGTGTCAATGCCGGCAGTTTCTGCACGGACGACGGCGATTGCCAGTCTCAGTGCGTCGATGCCGACACCAAAGTTCCGGTGGTGCCTCAAGCGCTGTGCAGCGGCCAGAGCGACTGTGGGAACGGCGAGATTTGTCTGGGACGTTGCGACTTGATCAGTTATAATTGCGTGAGTATCCCCAGCGGCGCGCCCCTGCCGATCTCGGCCGGTGGGACCGCGGTATGCGTAGTATCGCTGTTCAGAAGCAACGTCACCGGAACCCAAAACATAGTGACGGGCGAGCATGCAATGAATTATCAGCTCGCTTCTTTCACTCACTTCGGCGATACGATCTTCAAACCTTGCCCGGTTTGTGGAGGCTTCTGCGGAGCCGGCGCACGGACGGGATCGCCTTGCGAGGGCACTTGCGACGTGACCGGCAATCCCTGCCGTTTCGACAGCGACTGCACTACGGGGGGGGACACCACCTGCACCACGGCCTCGCCGGCTTGCCCCGACAGCTCCGCCAGCGGGGAAGCGGGTTTCTGCAACTTGTCGCTGGTATGCAGCACGGGGAGCCCAAGAGAAGGCCAGCCCTGCCGCGTGGAAGCCGAGACTCCTTTCGGCACCACTTCGGGCGACTGTTTGCCCGACAATAACATTTCCGGCGCTGAGGGCTTGACCATCAATCGGGTTCCGACCACCAGCGAGAAGGTGAGCCACGGGGTTCCGGGACCGGGCCAGGCTTGTACCGCAGTCGGTTTCGAAAACTACGACTGCCCCTGCCCGGCCAGCCCGCGCGGCAACGGCGTACCATCACGACCGAATACGTGCCGTGCGGCCTGTACGGCTCCGGGAGCAAACTTCGGAGTTGGCTGCGCCACCGGGGACACCAACGGTTTGCTGACGGTTTGCGTTGGCGGCGCCGAGGACGGCATTCCTTGCGACGAAGACACCGACTGCAGCGGCGGCGGCACCTGCTCGGGTAACCCCACGCATTGCACCGCTCCTGCGGCTAATTTCCAAAACAGTTGCAGCATCGACGCCGATTGCGACTCCTCGGCCGGTGCCGGTGACGGTATTTGTGCCGACGCCTGTCCCGGCGGCCGTTGTACTCCCTTCTGTGTCGAAACCGGAACCTGCGTGGGTGGGACCAAGTCAGGCTTTGACTGTGGCACCAACGCCGATTGCGACGGCGGTGGTGTATGCACCGGTCCCTTCAATCCCAACGAGGGTGTATGCGCGGCCGGGCCTCCGTTTAGCCATTGCGGCGGTCTGGGTTTTGATTTCATCGTCTGCACGGCGGGCATGGTCGGCACGCAGACCAACTGTGAAGCCGGTGTCGACGGCGTACTCGGAACAGATGACGACGTTCCCGGGGCAGGCTTCTGCATCGAGGATGTGCGGAACTGTTACCTGACCGATCCCGTAACCGGAGAGATTGGCTCGGCCGAAGGTGGAGACATCTTCAACGGGCAGGTCGACGCCGCCACCAACTACAAAACGGCCTCGGCCTATTGCATCCCCGACTCGACCGCAAGTTCGGTCAACACCACCGCTGGCCTTGGCGGCCCAGGCCGCCAGCAGGCTACGGGTGTCAACGTACCCAACTTCAGTAGCATTCCCTAAGGGGACTGCCTCAACCCCGTCGGCCGTCCATTGGGCGGCCGACAAAACAAAAACCCCGCGCCCTCTCAAAAGGGGGCGCGGGGTTTTTTGTTACGCGGCCGGGGTAGAATCGGTACGTACGAGCATCACTGCCAATACTGTGGAGCTACGCAATCTATGCACGTAAACACGTCCGGCACACCACCGCATTGTTCATAAAAGCGCTGCTCGGTACCGGGAACGGCAGGCACGCCCCCCGCCATGGCGCACCGTGTTCGACAATTGCCGTTTACATGCCGGATACACAGTCCTTAGATCCACGCCCTCTCTTCAGCCCTCCACGCAGGCACTAGGCGGGCACCAGTGCGTGGAGAGCGGGATCTTCACGGATCTTCACGAGGGCACCCAGGACCAGGGTGCCCTCCCAGACAAGACCGCTCGAAGACCCAGTTCAAAGATCCTCGGGAATATCCGGGGCCAGTTCTATCTTGTCGTAGTCTTCTTCCACCTTCGGGCCGTTCAAGGAGTTGCGATAAGCGAAATCCTTATGAGAAAACTCGTCCAGCCGAGTCATCGTAAAACGGCCTTTGAACTCGACCGTAATCGGGAAAGGTGCATTGCCCATGGCCGCCTCGATGTAGCCGCCGGAGATGCGGTCTCTCGAAACCTCGCGTGCTCCATAAACGACGATGTTCTTGCCGCCGCCGCGCATGGGGTTGCCCAACAAGGTTGAGACGACGGCAAAACGCGCACCGGCGAAATTGGGGTCGTCGGCAATATCCGGTGTAAGCGCGTCCTCGCCGATGACCCGATGCTCACCACCAGCGAACAGTACCGGATTGGCTTTGGGGAGCTTGAACCAGGACTCGCGAAGGGCCTCTATCTGCTCGGAACTCGGCTTCCAGAACTTCCTCCCGGTGCGCGCCTTGGCAACTTCCCCATCGAAAGGAAACGCCACTTCGAGGATCTCGAAAGAAACCGTCTCCTTACCGACCGTGGAGATCTCGCCACCGGCGTCCGCCACCGCTTCAGCGGCCACATACCGGATCTTCACCAGTCGCGGCGTGGAGTACTTGAGCGCCGTCCTACGCAGTTGCAATCCGATCCAGTCGCTATTCTCCGCCTCGTGCAAGGCATCTTCGAAGGACTCGAGGTCACGCACATCGGTAGAATCCACCTTCACGACGATGTCGCCCTTGATGATGCTGTAGTCCGCGGCTTTTCTCACATCGGTTATCTCGGTGATGATCAAGCCCGGCGCGGCACTGCCCATGTCCAATTCGGCGGGAACCGGACCGAGTTTGAAAGGCAAGGCCGACTCCCAGTCATCCTTCTTGGGCTCCTGAGCGGCTCCATTTTCGTTTTCGCCGTCCGGCGTGTCTTGCGCAGCTTGTCCGGACCCGGATTTGGGAGCCTTGCGTTCGCTGTTTCTACGATAACGCACTCGGAACTCGGGCATCAGATCGTGGACGATCAGCCAGATTCCGCCGATATCGCTTCCGATGCGGCCTTCCAACTGCGTATCCTGGTGGAAAGTCTGCGCCCGTGCCGGTGAAGCGAGCAGGGCGACTAGCGCGGCCAGGGCCAAAACCGGCCCTGCCAGCCCCCCGCGGGTGCCCGGCGCGGACCTGCGAAAACCGTGAACAGCTACTGATGATAAGAGAAAGCTAGGGTCTGACATGAATCCTCCGAATTTTTCCTCTGCCGCCTGTTTTTTGGCGCCAAGAGTGAAGTAAACAGCAATAGCGGCTGTTTCATGGTGCTATACATGCTAAAAATGCAACGGTGCAAGTGCCGTTTCGAGCTTACAGGGGGTGCCGGAAGGCTTCTAGGGAGCTTGACAATCACGCGGAAGCCCAGCTAATTGTAGGATTTGGATGCGTTTTGGGGTTGGACTCCGGTTGGGGTCCGGTTTTGGCCGGCGACGCAGATCCTTTCCACTGACAGCATTCCGGTCGCAGTACGCATATGAAGGAGATTAGCCGAATGACTATTTGGATTCGCAGGGCCGGATTGAGCGCCGCAGCCCTCTCGATTGCACTCGTAATGGCGGGCTGTGACGGAGGCGGGGGTAGCTCGCTGTTGCGGCTTTTCTTCGGGATCAACGGCACGGGCGATTGCAGCAGCGTCGTCGTTCAGATCGATCTGAGCAGGGCCGGAGCGGTGATCGCGAAAGACCTGTCCACCGGAGCTTTGCGCTGCGAGCCAAACTCGTCGCTGGCCTCGACCGGCTGTCTCTTCGATTTCAGCCAGACCGGCAGCCTTTTCACCGCGACCATCGACCAGTGCACCATTCCTGCGGTCACCAATCTTTTTCACTGCTTTTTCTCCGACGGCAGGCTGGCCGACATCCGCGGCTACACCACCGCCGAGTGCGTCTGTGACGTAAGCGGAGAATGCAACGACATCCCCGACGTGTGCGTGAGCACCTCGGTGGACCCGACGTCGTGTGAAGATTGCGGCAACAACCGCGACGACGACGGCGACGGCCTGACCGACTGTGAAGACCCGGCTTGTATGAGCGATCCTCTGTGCATGCCGACCACGCTGCCGTCGACCTCGACCAGCACCACCACCACCTCATCGAGCACCACCACCACTACGGTTTCGACGACGACCTCGTCGACCACCACGGTGACATCGACCTCCACGACCACCTCGACCACGGTGCCGTTTAACCTGACTTGCCCGCTAACCTTCGCCTTGGACGACGCTGTGACTCTCGGAGCGCTGCAGTTCAGTGTCGACTACAGTTCGGCTCCGGGGGTGATCGTGGGCTCAGGTGCGACCCCCAACCAGGGTGGAACCGTCGAATGCGCGGCCTTGGTGCCGAGTTCGGTAACCAGTTTCAACGACACGGACGCGACTTCCAACTTAACCGTGGGCATCATCCACCTCACCGGTTTCACCGGACCCACGGACCTGGCCGAGTGCACCATGCGCGCTCAAATCGATCCGGTTCCGGCTGACTTCAGCATCAGCGTAACCGATGCTGCCGACGTCAATCTGGTGCAGTTGGTGCCGGTGCCGGGTGTGAGCGTCCGTATCGGAACTTGCGTAGAGGATCCGTCGGGTTCGACCTCGACCACCACCTCGACCACCACGACCACCACCAAGGTCACGATAAGCACCACGACGACGACCACCACGACGGTGCCGCCGGCGCTTCAGGAGCTTACTTTCACGCTCGACGACGCAGTGACAGTGGGCGCTCTGCAGTTCGACGTAAGCTACGCTAACGCTACGGGCGTGGTTGCCACCAACAACGGCGCCCCGGATTGTACCAATCTGGCGGCCGGTGCCTTGCCGGCTTTCAATGTGGACCTCGTAACCAAGAAACTGAGCCTCGGATTCATCGCCCTGGGCGGTTTTACCGGTCCGACCGCGGTGGCCTCGTGCCGCTTCGACACCCAGGGAGCACCGGCTCCAGCAGCCGGGGATTTCACCATCACGGTGCTCGATGCGGCCGATACCTCGCTGGTGACGCTCAGTCCCTTCCCGAGCGTTAGCGTCTCGGTAGCTCCGGCACCTTAGGGCTGGGGTAATGCGGGCCTTGATTCGGCCTTGATTCAACTGTTGCCGGTTTGGTACTTATAGGCCGGTATTAAAGAGGGGAGTCTGACTTAGACTCCCCTCTTGATTTTAGTGCTCCACTGCCACCCGGGGGTCGGGAATACCGAGGGATCGTGATAGGACACCGGCGGACTACTCGACGGAGTCGAGAGCCACTCAAAGGGAAAAAGGGAAGGAGACCTTAGCATGATCAAATCGAAGTTTAGATTTTTGGCACCGGCCGTGTTCGCTGTCGCGATGCTGGCACTCGCGGCACCATCTCACGCGGTTCAGGGCGACTGCGCCGTGATCGTCACCAATGGAGACAAACCGCTTGCCTCGGATTGTTTGGGCATCTTGCAACACGCCGTCTCGCAAACCTTGTGTGCCCCCCTCGATCCCTGCGTATGCGACGCCGACGGCTCGGGCACCATCTTGGCTTCCGATGCCTTGCTCTGCCTCAACGTGGCGGTGGGCAACCAAGCCTTCCAGCTCAACTGTCAATGCGACGGTACCACCACCACGACGACTTCGTCGACCACCACTACCACCTTAGTCACGAACGGAGTCCCCTGCACTTCGGCGGAATTCATCGCGCTGGCCGGCTCGGACCTCGACACCGGCTGGACCGGCATCGCTTTTGATTCGGACGTGACCGAAGGCGCCTCGATCAGCTTCCGTGTGCTGCGCCGCTGCTCTAACGACCAATCAGTGTGTGAAACCGACGCCGACTGCACCGGTGGTACTTGTGACGCGACTTGCGACTGCATCAACGACAAGATCTGCGAAGTAACCGGACCCACCCATCAGCAGCGCTGCCTGACGAGCCTGGATCCGTGCAGCACCAACGCGGATTGCGGCGGTATAGCTTGCATCTACACCTTCGGCCCTCCGCTGCCCTTGTCTTCGGGCAATAGTTCGGTGTGCGTAGTGTCGGTATTCGACGGGGAGTTGACGGGCACCGCAAATGTCGAAACCGGCGAGTCGGTCGCATCGGTAGGCCTGAAATCGCGTGCATTTCTCGGAGTAAACGTCGACCAGCCCTGTCCGCGTTGCGGCCCGCCGGATCAGAACCCGAAGATCGGGGACACATTCAACTGCGAGGGTGGAGCCAACGGCGGGAGCCCTTGCACAGTAGAAGCCCTCAATCCGGAATTTGGCGGCGTTTCCCACGATTGTCCACCCGACAACGGTGCCAACATTTCCGGCCAGGGTCTGACCATCCGCTTCAGCGAAGTCAAAACCGGCACCGTCCGTAAACAGGCTACCGTACCTTGCGCCGGCCCGGGTTTTACCTTCCACCCGGACAACGGCTTTGCCTTCTGTCTGGACAACGGCAGCTCCTGCTCGAGCAACTCCGACTGCCTGCGCTGTGACAACGACTTGAGCGTGTGTACGGACAATAACGACTGTAGCGCCGGCGCTAGCTGTTTATCGGCCCCGGATCAGCCGATAAGCTGCGGGCGCTACTGCCACTGCGGGTTCTGCGACGACGATGCGACCCAACCCTGTTTCGACGACGGCGACTGCGAGCCTGGATCGCAGTGTGTCACCGGCAGCGGAACCAGCACCGATCCCAACGCAGGGCAGTTACAACCCAACGATTGCGCCCAGGATTTCTACGTCTGCGGCACCGGAGATAAGAAAGAGACCTGTGAGAACACCTTCAAAGGCGAATGCAACGTCAAGACTTGGCGTGCGTGTAACTCCGATGCGGAGTGCCAACAAGTCGACGGTGGCGACAAGTGCGTCATTGCGTTCCGTGGTTGTTTCGAGAACCGCATCGAGCGTACCGGCAAGCCCTCACCTCTGGGCAGGTACTGTAAGAACGATCCGAATAACACCACGCCGTGCAGCAGCAACGCCGACTGCGCGGGCGACGATGTCTGCGTAGATGATGCGTCGCGCCCGACTAGCGTGGCCTTGTTCTGCGTACCCGCGACTTCGTCGCCCGCCGTAAATAGCGCCGGCGGCACCACCGGGCCGGGAGCGATAAGCTTCAACAGCTTCGTCAAGATCTGCCGCTGCGGCGACGGTGTGGCCGGCTGCGACGAACAGTGCGACGACGGCAACCTCACCAACGGCGACGGCTGCAGCGATCGCTGCGTGATCGAGTAAGCGCGGGCTCGCTACCGGCTTCGAGTCTTTGCGGCTCGAAGCCGGCACGGGTTCGACACTGCAAATCAAAAAGCCCGGGATTCTTACTAAAGGATCCCGGGCTTTTTTCGACGGCCTTTCATGGGCCGCCTCAGTTGGCTACCCCGCCGGGCAAGACTCGACCGGTCGGATAAGGCCGCTACTCGAGTCTTGCCCGGCGGAACTGCCGGACGGCGGAACTGTGCTGGCAGGCGGAATGTTGGCGGGTGGATCTGCTGGACGACAGAACTGTTGGCCACTGTTGGCTGGCGCGACTGTGCGCGACTGTGCTGGCCGACGAAATGTTGGCGGGTGGAACTGCTGAACGACAGAACTGTTGGTCGGCGGAACTAGCGTGCCGTCACAGTTTACCCTAGAATCTCGCCTTGCCGATGTTCAGAAAAACCCCACGATTCACCGCTGTCCGTCACCACAGCCGCACGCAGCCGCTGTTCTTGCTCAGACCGTACCGCCGGCCTCCTGCATCGGCTGCATCGGGAAGAGCCCGTCAGCGCGCCGCCGCTCCGTCTGCCGCCGATTCGCCGCGACGCCGGCCGGCATGTCTACAGGCCGTACTCTCAGCGTTGCTCCTATGGCCCCTACTGAGTCTCTTCGCCGCTTGCGGCCCAAGCCCCGGAGCCCTAGTCGAATACTTGGTCGTGTTCGAACTCGATAGCGCCTCCAGCGATCTGGAAGAGCTGGACTTTACCGTCACCTACAGCGGCGGCGGAATCTTCAAAGGAGAAACCTCGGCGGTGGCCTGCAGTGAGCATAGTGACGCAGCCGCTGCAATTAGCGCTTCAAGCTTCAGCGACGATGACGCCGGCAAGCTCACTGTACAGCTAGACGCTCTTGCGGGAAACGGTGGTACGCCCTTAGCGGCCAACACCAAAATCGTTCAATGCGTTTTCCAGGCTGCGGTGGCCCCGACGACTGGAAACTTTTCTATCGTTATCGACAAAGCCGAGGACGACACCAACGCGACAGTCGCTGACGCCTCCGTGATCGTGGTCAGCCCCATAAGCGAAAACACCACGTCTAGCAGCAGCACTACCACTACGACGGCCGGCACTTCGCCTAGTACCACGGGTAGCGACAGTACGAGCAGCACGAGCACCTCCACCACCTCGACTACTCAAGCATCCTCCCTCTCTGCGGGCACGGAGCGTTGATGAGAATCCTCAACGAGAGATTCTTCGCTACTTCAGTGTCGATTCTCTTGTCGTGCCTGGCGCTGAGTGCTTGTTCAGGCGGTGGAGACAACGAGATCCTCGAAGTACTTATCAAGCTCGATGGCGTAACGCCGAAACTGTCGAGAGCCAACATCCTGGTGGACTACAGCAAGACCGGAGCCCGCCCGGTCGTAGTGGACGGGAAGCCGGCCTGTACTTTCCTGCTGCCCCACCTGGGAGGCAGTTTCCTAGATGACGGCAATGGACGGCTGACCCTTCGTGCGCTATCGGATCGAGGCTTCAGCGGCCCCGGGGCGATTGCGGCTTGCCGGATGACGGCCGATTTCACAGAAGCAACCGCAGCAACTATCTCGAAAAAACTGCAGGTATCGCTGGTCACCGCTCTCGGCGTGGACGGTAACGACATAGACAGCGCTAGCCTGGCCGGCGGTCGCGGCGATAGCCACGCAATGCGGCAGTCGCGACGCACGGGCGAAACATCCACCCGTAGCGGCGCCGCTGCAGGTGGCGGACCCGAAGGCTCGGCATTGGCGCCGGGGCTTCGGCAGCGGCAAAGCGCCGCTGCCAAGGCTCTGGCCGCCAAGCAACGTAAATTGCAGGAAACAACGAGAGACGCCACGGCAACGGGCAGCAAACTTCCCGCAGCCGCCGCACCTCGAGACCAAGCAAGCGCTGTCCCAACCCCCTCAGCGCAAGCCCCGGCTGCGCAGGCTACTGGGCCTTCGCAAACAGCCCGGGCCGCAAGTTCGAACCGTGCGGCAGCATTGCAGGCCGCCGCATTGCAGGCCGCCGCAGAGCAGGCCGCTGCAGAGCAGGCCTATCAAGCCCCTGCCGAAGATGAGCCAGACGAGGAACCTCCCTACGACGACTCCCCCACCTTCACCCCGGGGGCCCCGGAGTACTAGATCACTGTGTCGGTACTGTCGGATGTCGGCGATCTGGGAGCTCTGCAATTCGTACTAACCCACCTTGGCAGAAGTGGTGGAGTGATCGGGGGGAAAGCAGACGCCGACTGCGTACCGCTGGTAGACGCGCTTTTTACTTCCAACAATTTGGCCAACAAGCCTTCGCTCAATGCCGGATTCATCAGTCTCAGTGGAATGCCAACCCCCGGTGAGTTCATGCGCTGCAGCTTCCGTACCTCAGAACGGCTCGGACCCGGCGACTTCGAAGTCACGGTCACCGACGCCAGCGACCCCTCGCTGCTTCCCAAGATTCCGCCGCCGCAGATGGCGGTGACTTCGGTTATCGCGCGCTGATGGCGCGGAGATCAGCCGTAGGGCCCGTATCGTCGTCCGGACAAGCGGCGGCGGCGAAAGTAGCCGGACTGGGGCGGATCGCATCGCTACTGAACCCGGCCACGCTTTATGTCGGCCTCGCCATGCTGGCTTTCATCGCCTACGGCCCTGCATTGCACGCCGAGTTCGTCTCCGACGACATCAATGCCATCGTCGAGAACAGCGTAGTGACCGAGCACGGCCAAATGCCGCGCATCTTCACGACCTCGTCGTGGTGGAGCGCCTCACGGCCCGGGGCACAGGGATACTACCGGCCCCTGGTAACCCTCACTTTCGCCATCAACCATCGCATCCACGGTTTGCACGTGTTCGGCTACCACTTGGTAAACCTGTTGCTTCACAGCCTGGTGTCGTGGCTGCTTTTCTTCCTGGCGCTCAGGCTCGGCGCCTCCACGGTAGCGGCGCTTTGCAGTTGCTTGATCTTCCTTTTGATGCCGCTGCACAGTGAAGCCGTGATCTGGGCCGTGGGGCGGGCGGAACTCATGTCCGCTGCTGCTTTTGCCACTGCGCTGATCGCCATACTTGCATTTCGCTCCGGGGCATCTGCGTGGGCGCTCGGCGGCGCTGCGCTGGCCTTTGCCGCCGGCTTGCTGTCGAAGGAGAACGCAGCGACGCTGCTGGCCGCTCCGCTGATCGCGGCTTTGTTCCTGGAAAAGCGGCCGCTATCCCGCGATCTGTTGCCCTTTCTCACCTTGGCTACGGTATTCGCCGCCTACATGGCAATGAGAACTCATCTCGACATCGGCCTGCCGAAATCCCACCCCGACCTGCTCGACAATCCCTTGTCTCTGCTCGACACCGGCGGGCGCATAGCCGGGGCGGTTTCCGTACTGGGGCGCTACCTTTTCTTGTCCGTGTGGCCGCTGCCGCTCAGCATAGACTACTCCTACGATGCGCTGGGTATCGGTCCCGGGTTCGTGGCTGACCGCTACAGCCTGCTCGCTGTCAGCGTGGTATCCGCAGCGGCCTGGGCGGCATACCGCTGTCGTGAAACCACACGACTACCCGCCTTCGCATTGGTGCTGGCTGCAAGCTGTTACTCGATCACCTCCAATATCCCGTTTTCGATCGGAACCATCATGGGCGAACGGTTATTTTATCTGCCCAGTATGGGCCTGTGTCTGGCACTAGGCCCCGGACTTGGCCACTTGCTGCAAAACAGGACCATGGTGGCCCCTGTAACGCTACTGCTGGGCTTGACGCTATGGACGGGAGTGGATCTGCACAGGAGCCGCCAATGGCGCTCAGCGGTGCCTCTGTTTCAATCCGCCGTACATAGTTTCCCAGGTAGCGCCCGCGCCCATATGGAGTTGGGCACCGCCTACAGCACAAGCGGACGTCCGGAAGCGGCACTGCAGCACTTCGAAGCTGCACTGCGCATCCTGCCCGGATATGCCGCCGCCGCATACAATCTAGGCAACATGCATCTGCGAGCAGGAAATTTGGAAGCCGCAGAACAGGCCTATCGCCGGGCCCTGGAGGCCGAGCCCCGGCTCGAGAGGGCATGGAACAACCTAGCTTCTCTCTATGTCGCCCACCGGCGAACGGCTTCGGCCATCGAGACCCTCGAAGAAGCCCTCTCGCAGTTGCCGGACAGCAGCGCCCTGCGCGATCGCCTCTCGCAGCTTCTGTACATGAGCGGGCGATTTCGCGAGGCCGTGCAAAGCTACACGATACTGCTCAACAGCGGCGCCGATAGAGCAACCGTATTGTTCAACCGGGGTCTGGCCACCCGGGCCTGGGTAGGCTGCAAAGCAGCAATCGACGATCTAGCGGAGGCCGCAGCGCTCCTTGGCGACGAAGCGTCGCCGCAGGCAGCAAAAGCGGTCTACGGTAATGCGATTGCGTGCCTGCGCGAACTCGGGCGGCACCGGGAAGCTGAAGCCATGGCAAGCCGCGCAGTAGTTGCAAACCGGAATACCCGCCGTTAAGTTGCTTGCGCCGTGAGCGCCACAAGCAGGGTTTCCCCACATAATTCCTCGCCTGAACCACCACGGAGTCCAGCCAAGTTGCTTGCGGCCGCCGCATTGCTGTCCATCGCCGGAGTCGCCATCGCCCTGAAGATCGCCGATATACACCATAATATCGAAGCACTCGGCGCGCGTTACACGAGCTTCTGCAATCTGAACAGTTCGATAAATTGCGACGCCGTGCTTAGCAGCAGCTTTGCGAAAATCGCTGGGATTCCCGTCGCTTATGCAGCTATCGCGGCATATCTGCTGCTCGCGGCCCTGTTCGCCGCTGCCTGGCGCGACATCGGAGGCCGCCGGCGGCAAGCTTTGAACCTGGCCGCGCTCGGGGTGGTCGGATCTCTGGTGTTCTCGGCCTATATGGCCTTCATATCGCTATTCGTGATCGAGACTCTGTGCCTGATGTGCATGAGTCTTTACGCGGTGGCCTTGCTACTGGCAGGGCTGACGGCGATGGCGCTCAGAGCGCAAGCAAGTGGCGCCCGGGCCGGCGAAGCGCCCATCGGACGGCGCCAACTCGCCGTAGCCGCAGTAGCAATGTTGGCTGCTACGACGACTTTGGCGTGGGTGAGTTGGCCGGAGAATCTTGCCGTCAAGCAGGCCATGATGTCACTTGACGAGATTCGTGAAGCCGACCCCGAGTTCTTTCGCTGGTACACATCCCTGGAGATTAACCACAAAGCGCTAGCGGCAGCGCGATCCTCGGCGCCACGACAAGGCAACCCGGCCGCTGTCACGATCGTCGAGTTCTCCGACTTCGGTTGCAGCCATTGTAAACGCAATTACTTCTTGATGAAGGCCTTGCTGGAACGCCGCGGCTCTCAAATAGAAATCCTCCATAAACATTTCCCTTTGGATTCCGCGTGTAACGAAGTATTGACCTACGCAATGCACCCTGGTGCCTGCCGTGCGGCCGAGGCCGCCGAGTGCGCTCGCGCCCAAGGCCGCTACGACCCCATGGCCGAACGTTTATTCGCCAGTGATGGCCGCTTCTTTGACGCGAATCTGTTTAAATTGGCCGACGAGATTGGCCTGGACCGGGCCGCGTTCAAGCAATGCCTGGACAGCCACACCACCCTACCGCGCATTGTAGAGGACTGCCGTCTCGGCGCCGAGTTGTAACTAAGCTCCACACCGACGCTCTTTATCAACGGACGGCGCATACAAGGCACCCTCCCCAGCGCCGCGGCTTACGATTACGCGATAATGATAGCTGCGCAGCTCGACCGGCCGGACCGCTGAGAGGCGATCCGCTAGCCGTCATGCGGCTCTCTGCAGCATCACAATCACGCAAGACCCGGTAGCCATCCCCAAGAGATTGCAGCAACGCACGATTTATCGCTCCCGAACGGTATTTTTGCGACATCGTGCGTAGCGATAATTTATCTTTATTATCAGGATGTTAGGAAGTATGCGCCGGTGCCGAGATGGCAGCGCCCACTGGTACGGAATTTGCGTAGAATGGACCCACCGTAAGATATCGGTCAATCTTGAAAAGAAGAGGTAATTCGTAGACGTGAAAGTCGATATGGAAACACAAATAACACCCCTACACCCGCATGCGGCGGCCATCCACGAGGAGAGCCCGGCCGCACCGTTGCCCGGCAGCAGCAGCGCCTATCGCATGGACCCGACCCGGCCGAAACCGAATCTGACCGAGCGTGAGAAGCAAGTCCTACGCTTGGTTTGCGACGGATTGACCAACGGTGAGATTGCCGCTTGTCTTCACATCTCGCGCGAAACCGTGAAATCCGAGTTGAAGCGGATCTTTCGCAAAATCGGCGTCGGCAACCGGACCCAGGCCGCAGTGCTGTTGGTAAAACAGGGCTGGCTGTAGAGCTACTCGATCGAGAAATTGGCCAGGAATGCCCCAGGAATGCCCGCAGCTTCGCGGCTCGCGGGCATTCTCCCAAGTATGGGGGGCATTTGGTTGCTCCCGGCAGGCCGGCCCAATCACTGACGAGTTTACCTCGTCGAGCGGTCAATGCTGAGATGAAGGGTACAGGGTGACTCGCTGGCTTCGTAGCAAAGCGGCACGGACCTGACCGGGCCTCGTTCTCCACTTCAGTCGAAAGCTTGGCTACGCTAGGTTGAACAGTGGTTCAACAGCATGCCTAGCCTGAGATGTCCCCGTCCTGTCTTGCCCCTGCTGCTCTCGGCCCTGGCCACGATAGCGGCCGTGGCGACCATGGTCGCGGCAAAACCCGCACTCGCGGAGAACTCGGTAATAAAGAACGGAGTTTCGCTGGTAGAGCGCAACTACCTTTTCTATCGCGAACTGAATTCATCCCGTCTGCTCGGCGAGGCATTCGAATACATCGAGGCGAAAGTGCCGGAATTGCGCGCCTGGAAAGCGGCCGGCCAAGCCTATCTGCTGAGCGCTGGCGACTGCTTACTGCGCGCTGAAGTCGGGGACGATGCAGCGTTGAGCGAATTGATCCGGCCGCTGGAGCAGGCTGCAGCGCTAGTGCGAAACTGCGTCGCCGACTATGACGAGGAACAACTCGGCGCTATCGACGCTTTGATGCTGCGTGGCCTGCTGTCGGGCTTGGACCCCTATTCGAGCCTGCTTGACCGCCGCAACAAGACCGAGCACACTATTCAGTTCAGGGGCAAGCTCGCCGGAATCGGTGCACGCATCGGAATCCGCGATAACCGGCTCACCCTGATCACCGTCTACCCCGGCTCGCCTGCAAGCAAAGCGGGGCTACGCGATGGGGACGTAGTTGCGCGAATAAACGACCTCTCGGCTACCAACATACTGGTAAGCGATGCCGTCGAGCGAATCCGTGGAGAAGCCGGCACCACCGTGATCTTGGGAATACGCAGGGATGGTGAAGACAAGATCCGGGAAATCAAAGTCACACGCGGCTTGGTCAACATTCCCTCGGTAACCGCGCACATGCTAGGCGGCGACGTCGTTTATGCCGAGATCTCCCATTTCAGCCAGACTACGCCACAAGATTTCCTCACGCGGGTGGGCGAACTGATCGATGCGACGGCGGCGGCCGGCATCGTCATCGACCTGCGCCGCAATTCCGGTGGCAGCATGCTCGGCTCGTCGGCGATAGGCGACATGTTCTTGACTACCGGCACGCTCATTACTACGGCCGGACGCGACGGACGTTCCGCTCCGGGCCTGACTTCACGAATCAATGCCAGTGCCGACACACCGTTTGCCGATCTCCCGGTGGTGTTCCTGCTCGCTCCGCGCACTGCATCTGGATCGGAGTTGCTGGCGGCGAGTTTGAGAAACAACGACCGCGCTTTGCTGCTCGGTGAGAGAAGCTACGGCAAAGGGACCATTCAGAAGACTTACAGGCTCGGTGAAGAAGCCACACTGAAGCTATCCGTCGGCCGTTTCCTCCCCAATCAGCATCCAATCCCCGGCGGCGGACTAACACCGGACATCGAGGTGCTCCGTTACGTGTTCTCGGAGAACGATCCCATCATTCCTACTATCAGGCATCGTGGCGAACTACCCTTCTGGCTGCGCACCCCGGACTGGGTAGCAGTTGAACCACACAAGACACGCTATCGCCTAGCTTTCGCCGAGGAGCTTGACCCCGCACCATCACAGCAGCTCAAAGGCTCGGAAAGCAGCGCCAAGTACGAGGCCCAAGGGGCCAACCCTGCCGGCGACAGCAAAACTGCCGAAGTAGACGAGCACTCCGACCCCACCTTGGCTATCGCCGCAGAAATAGTGCGCAAATACGGCTCCACCTCGGCTCAAAGGATGCTTGATGCGGCTTCGCCTTTGCTTGCTCGGCGGAGCCGCGAAGCCGACCGGCGCCTGAGTGAATTCCTTGCTGCACAGGGTCTCGATTGGACCCCCGGCAATCGCCCCGCGAAAACACCAGCGTTGACGGCGTCGATCGATGCAGGGGCGCTGATCAAGAGCGGCAGCGACAACCGGCTGCAGATAACCGTCACCAACTCGGGAAGCGACACCCTCTACCGCGTCAGAGGAGTGCTCGAATCTTCGTCGCGACTCTTGGACGGCCGGCCCCTGCTGTTCGGCCGGCTCGACCCCGGAAGTTCCAGAACATGGGCGGTCAAGGTCAAAGCATCCTCTGCCATGCGGCCTGGCCGCATCGGCGCAAAAGTGTTCCTCTACGACGACGAAGGAGAAATCACCCGTCTCGGCGAACTCATCCTGCCGGTACAAGGCTCTCCGCGCCCACGTATAGCCTACCGATACCGGGTTCGCGAAGGCGGCGAAGCGGGGCTTCTCCACCTGGACCTGGAAGTCGCCAACCGCGGAGAAGCCGGCGCTCAACAGTTGGTCGTACGCGCCAAGAACCCGCTCAACTCCGAGTTCGAGATCATCGACGGACAAGTCGACATCGAAGAATTGCCTGCCGGCGCCATCGAGCATGCCGAACTCAGCGTAAAGCTACTCAACAGCCTGGACCACATCCCCTCGATCACGCTGGCGCTCGGCGTACCGGATTACTCGATATTTCTCAGCCAAGAACTAGAACTCACGGCCGGCGGGGACTTCGGAAACTGGCATGAGTCGCCGCACATAGAGATCTCCGGAGTGCAGAAAAGTTCGGAACCGGGCTTGTACGCTCTGGTCGTGGACATCAGCGACGACCGCAAGCTCGACAGCGTCAGAACCCGTATAGACGGCGAGACTCTATACTTCGTTCGCTAATCCGCCGGCGGCGGTGCCAAGACCCTGAGCCTGCGGCTACCCTGGCGCCCGGCCGATTCGGCCAAATCGTTGTACATCGTCGCCACCGACGATGAAGGCCTGCAAGAACTCTACTCGGCGCAGTTGTAGCGGCCATAGAGGACAGAGGGTTGCACAGCCTCAACGCGGGCCGCCGGCCGGCGTCCCGTACGAAGGCACTCCAGCCCCCAACAGCCTCAACGCTATGGTCTATTCTCCGGCGTCTCGCGTGCCGGAGTTCCATCCACCAGCAGCCTGCTTACCGCCAACCCGTTTACCGGCGGGCAATTCACCGGCAGTCCACTTGCCGCTAGCCTATCTGCCGGTGGTCTATCTGCGGTCTATCAGGCAGCGGTTTATTTTCCGGCGTCGTCACGGCGCGAAGGCAGTTCCAGCGCCGCGATAGCGTCTTCGTTGATACTGAGATTCGCTTCCTTGCGAAGCTCGGCTAGAAAAGCTTCCGTCTTCTTAGTGCGGGCCTCGTTCACCAGCTTCACCCGGATCTGATTCTCCACTTCTTCGAAAGGCCGTATTTTCCCGTCTTCACGGCTGATGCGCTTGATGATGTGGTAACCGAAGCGAGTCTTGACCGGATCCGAGATCTGCCCATCCTCGCTCAGAGCAAAAGCCGCATCCTCGAATTCTTTCACCATCCGGCCTTTGCCGAAGAATCCGAGTTCTCCGCCTTTCTCCGCATTGGAGCGATCGGTGGAATGCTTGGCCGCCAGTTCGGCGAACTTCGAAGGGTCCGCGGCCAGTTCGGCCCTTATGCTCTTGGCCAGTTCTTCGTCGGCAACCAGGATATGGCTGGCCTCCACGCGGTCGGTCGAAAAGGCGTCAATATGATCGTCGTAGTACTTGCGCACTTCCGAATCGGGAACCGCGGCGCTTTGATAGGACTGCATCACTTTCTGAACGACGATCTGTCGTTCGAGATCGGCCAGCTTCTGTTTGACCTCGGGATCCTCCAGCAATCCTTCGCGCTTACCACGGTCGAATATGAGTTGGGACAGTATGTGGTTCTCGATCAGAGAACGGCGGCGGTCCGGGTTTTCCAGGGTCTTACGCGAGCGGGGATTCAAGTGCGATACCAAGTCTCGGAAGTCACTCTCGCGGAACTCCTGTCCGGAGAAAGTGGCCAGCACCGCTCCGCTGCTTTGCTTAGACGATGACACCGGTGAAACAACGGCCGCTGTGACAGCCTTGGTGGCCGGGGGCGAATCGGCCCGGCAAGAGGCGAGCAGAAACAAAGCCGCAAGCGGCGCCACCGCAAGCAAGGTACGGCTCAGCATGATTCTACGGTCGATCGTTGGCATTCTGATTCTCCATTGAGGGTCATATACGCCCCGTTCTTGAACTCACTGCTACTCAACGCGGACCAGCACCGGCGAGCGCGCCGACCTGGCAGCCACCCTTCCGACGACGGCGGAGCGAACTCCCTTGTCGTGCAAAGTCTTGATATAGGCGGTCGCGGTCTTTTCGGGAAGACTCACCAACAAGCCCCCGGAAGTCTGCGGATCGATAACGGCTTGGGCAACCGCGGGCATGAGATGCTTGGGTAGCGACAGCTTCGCACCTAGAAATTCCCGCGTGCGGCGCGATCCGCCGGTCAAGCAACCGGCCTCGGCCAGCCTCGCGGTGCCCGGCAACAGTGGCAAAGCGTCGGCTTCGAACTCCAGCCTGACTCCCTTCGAAGCCGAAGCCATCTCGAAAGCGTGGCCGGCAAGGCCGAAGCCGGTTATATCGGTGCATGCGCTGGCCTGGTAACGCAGCAACGCGCCACCCGCCGCATCGTTCAAAGCTACCATCGAAGCAACGGCGAATTTCTCCTCACCGGGCTCGGCAACCCTCTGCTTTATACCGGCACACACGATCCCGGTACCCAGCGGCTTGGTCAATACCAGCAGGTCTCCGGCACGCGCACCACCGTTGCGGACAAAACGCTGCGGATGTACCACGCCGGTAAGCGCCAAACCATACTTCAACTCAGCATCAGCAATGGTGTGGCCGCCCACCACCACTGCACCCGCCGCTTCCACTCGTTCGGCTCCGCCACGCAGAATTTCCGTCAGCACGCTCTTGTCCATGCTGTCACAGGGGAAACCCACCAAGTTCACTGCAGTCAGTGGGCGCGCCCCCATCGCATAGATGTCGCCCAAGGCGTTGGCCGCGGCGATACGGCCAAAAGAGTAGGGATCATCGACGATCGGAGGAAAGAAATCCGCAGTGTTCACCAACGCCAAATCGGCGCGCAGGCGAAACACTCCGGCATCGTCGTTGGCCTCATGCCCGACTAAAAGCCTCGGATCGTGCGTACGAGGAAGGCCGGAAAGAATGTCCGCCAGGTCACCCGGACCCAGCTTGCTCGCTCAACCGCCGGCTGAAACCGCTTGCGTCAAACGCAGTTTCGATTCCTGGATGCTTGAACCGGTACGGCCGCCTCTGTTGCCTTTACTAGCTTTGCTCACTGCCACTCCAGGTTCCGTTGCTTCCATTCGTTCATTTTATGCTGCCGCTGCTACGCCACCGGCTAGCCACGGAGCTTGCGTACGTCGCCCACACGCACAGTTACACCCCCGCGATCGAAGTAATCAAGCAAAGGTATACAGTATTTTCGTGACGCGGTAATCAAATCGCGAAACTCGGCAGCACTTATTTCTCCCCGTTCGGCCAGGAATCCGCGCAAT
>JAJRWY010000221.1 GCA_024276575.1 Candidatus Binatota bacterium | reverse complement strand
AGCGCCCGTGAGATCGGCCCAAGCGCAGCGATGAGGCCCGCAGGCGTACTAACAGTACGTCGAGGGCCGAAAAGCGAGCACGGGCCGAGATTGCGGGCGATTGAGGCTCGTAGCAGAGGTTTCATGAATAATGCGGGTTAGCCGTATACTGAGCGCTAAGCTGCTAGCGGCTAGCGGATCGCTTCGATTGGCCTTTTGCCTCCTGAGCCAGCCTTGGCGCTCTTCGGACGCGGGGAAGGAACGGGTATGGAAGCGAAGAAGCATCGGCTAACTACAGCACTACACCCATGGCGGTCTTGGAAATCTTACATATCGGCCACCCGCTGCTCCGGCAGACCGCGCGGAGGATTGAGCAGGCCGAACTGAGCAATCCCGCCTTGCAGCGTTTGGCCGGCGATATGATCGAAACCATGCATGCGGAAGATGGTATTGGTATCGCCGCGCCGCAGGTCGGAGCATTGCTGCAACTGGCCGTGATCGAGATGGGGGACGATTCTGAACGTTACGAGGAAGCCGAGGATTTTCCGCTTACCGTGTTTGTAAACCCGGTGGTTACAGTGCTTGACGAGGCCGAGCAGGAGTTTTGGGAAGGCTGCTTGTCGGTCCCCAATTTGCGCGGCCTGGTGCCACGGCCGCGTTCGGTGCGGGTCGATTTCATGGATCTAGAGGGCAAACCCTGGTCGCTCGAGGCCGAGGGCTTTCTAGCCACAGTGTTGCAGCATGAGCTCGATCATCTCCAAGGGGTGTTGTTCGTGGATCGTATCCGCGACATGACCAAGCTTGCGACTATTGAACAATATCGGCGCTTCTGGGCCGATGAGTGACTGGCGCGCTTTGGGGGCTGATTTTCCCTTCTGCTTTTTCGGGCAGCTACCAATACCAATGAAAACGGACGCCGACGAAAACCAACACCGATGAAAACGAAATCGATAGGGAGTATCCGATGACAGAAAGTTCAGCCGGGCAAGGGATGCGGCTTTTTGCTGATGCCGTGGCGCGGGTAGAGCGTATCGGCGAGCAGGCCGGCGTGGATGGGGAGGTCGTCGATCAGTTGCGGAGGCCGCGGGCGACGTTGACGTCTTCACTAGAGGTGAGGATGGACGACGGTTCGACCCGCTATTTCACCGCGCACCGCTGCCAGTACAACTCCGTGCTGGGGCCGACCAAAGGCGGCATTCGCTACCACCCGGAGGTTTCCTTGGGCGAGGTGCAGGCGCTGGCTCTGTGGATGACCATGAAATGTGCCGTAGTCGACCTTCCTTTTGGCGGAGGCAAGGGTGGCGTTGAACTCGACCCGAAGTCGCTCAGCCATCTGGAACTCGAACGCCTCTCGCGCGCCTATGTGCGGGCCAATGCGGATTTCATCGGGCCGGATACCGATATCCCCGCGCCCGACGTCTACACCAACGCGCGTATCATGGGCTGGATGGCCGATGAGTACGAGGCCATCAAACGCGTCCGGGCCCCTGGAGTGATTACCGGCAAGCCGCTCAGTATGGGTGGCAGCGAGGGGCGTGAGGAGGCCACCGGGCGTGGTGCTTTCATCGTCATAAACGAACTCGCGAACTTGCGCGGCATGGACCCACGGCAGACCACCGTGGCCGTCCAGGGCTTCGGGAACGCCGGCTACCACGTTGCGCTGCTATTGCAGGGTTGCGGGTATCGGGTAGTCGCGGTAAGTGATTCCAAGGGAGGCATATTTTCCGGCGACGGTTTTGATATCGAGAGTATCTACCGGCACAAACTCGCCGAGAAGAAGCTCGAAGGAGTCTACTGTGACGGGGCACTGTGCGAGTTGATCGACTTCGAGCAAATAAGCAACGAGGAGTTGTTGGAGCTAGACGTCGATATATTGGTGCCCGCCGCACTGGCCGGGGTGATCGATACTCATAATGCCGCCAAGGTGCGGGCGGGGATAATTGCCGAGGTGGCCAACGGGCCTATCTCCGGTGAGGTTGATGCCGAGTTGCATGAGCGCGGTGTCATCGTGTTGCCCGATGTATTGACCAACGCCGGCGGTGTCACCGTGAGTTACTTCGAGTGGTTGCAAAACCGTGGCGGTTATCCGTGGAGCCTCGAGAAAGTGCGGGCACGGTTGCGCGACAAGATGATCCCGGCGTTTCGAAGCGTGCACGAGCTGGTGGAGAACGAGGGCATGACTTATCGTGCGGCGGCCTACGTCAAGGCTTTGCGGCGCATTTCCGAGGGAATCGCCGCGCGGGGCACGAGGGATTATTTCAGTAGCACAAGCGAGTGAGAGTGTGCCGCGGCGGCCAAGGGCGTGCCAGTACTTCAGCGAGCCAGTGTTTCAGTGAGTCAGTGGACGTTCTTGCGGCGGGCTTCTCCGAGGATTTCTCTGATCAGGCCTCCCGGGGTCGGCAGCATGTGGTCGCTATAGCGGGCGAGCCAACGCTTTACCCGTGCCGCCGATTGGTGGGAGATCGTTTCGTCTACCCTCGAGATGAGCCGTCCCTGGAAGCTGACCGTACTGCTGCCTTCGATCCTGAGCGTCGGTGCACCCAAGCTTCGGTATAGGCCCGCCCATCGGAGGTAGACTTGATTACCTTTTCGTTCGGGGCCCAATCGTCGAATCACCATTCTTTCGTCGAAACGCAGGCCGAAGCCTTCCATGCGTGATCGCAAGTAGGCCAGTACGTCGTCGATGCCCTGGGTCGCGTTGGCGAAGGGCTCGCCGTGCGAGACAAATATTATGTCTGTGGTGAAAAAATCTTCGAGCACCGTCCAGTCGTCCAATGCCGCAGCTTCTTCGTAAGCAACGGAGAAGGATTCGTATATCGCTACTAGATCAGGGCCTCGAGTAAGCTCGTGACGTGATCTAGGCTCTTGCCCAGGACGGCGCGTTCCGCTGTCACCTGCAGCGCCCGCCGTCGCGTCGCCTGTCACGTTGCCGGTTGCGTTACCGGTTGCGTTGTCTGACTCGTTATCGGTCTCGTTCGCTAGTCGGCAACCCGGATTGTCGTCTCTCGAGGTTGTGGCCTCCACTAGTCTCAGAGGTTTTAGCTTAGCCGCCATGCTTCGTAGTGTGCTTGCCGCTTCGTAGTTCGCTTGCCGTGGCGTCCGTATTGTAACGGCCTGTATCCGCCGACCGCCGTCGCGCGGATTCGTTTCGTACTTTCTGGCATCACAGGTGTTTCCAGCCTTGCACCGTTTCCGTCCCTACAGTCTAGGGCCGTTTGCGAGCTTCGACCAGAGCAAAAAACGGTAAAATTACAGATATGTTCCTTCTGTTTTCTTCTTTCCCATGTGTCGGCGCCGCTCTCAGCTGAACCGGACCGCGGTATTCGGCGAGCTTGGACCGGCCGTGGCGGTTTAGTGGTGGCTCGGCGGCGGTTCCGTGGCGGTTCGGTGGTGGTTCCGTGGTATTGTGGCGTGTTACGTTTGGGATTTACTTCCCGATTCGGTGGTGGCTGCCGATGACTCTATCGGCAATTTCTCAGCGATTTTTAATTAACTTCTCAGTAACTTCTCAGTAATTCCCCGGCAAGTCCCCGGCAAGTCCCCGGCAAGT
>JAJRWY010000220.1 GCA_024276575.1 Candidatus Binatota bacterium | reverse complement strand
CGTTCCGGCTTGTTTGATCAAGGTTAGATCGTTGCATTGGCCTGGACGCTCAAATTACGCCTATACGCCGCAACTCTTCGAACTCTGTGTCGCTCATGTCCGCCAGCGTCGCGTAAGTTTCCCGATTGTGTTCTCCGAGCAATGGAGCGGGTCTCGACGGTCCGCCCGGACTTTCCGGGAGTTTGAAAGCTGCGCCGAGATCGCGAACTTTTCCGAGTTCCTGGTGCTCGATTTCGACTAGATAGCCGCGCGCTGCCAAGTGCGGATGTTCGGCGGCCTCGGCTACGGTGAAGACCGCAGTTACGGGGCATCCTGCGCTTTGGCAGAGTTCCATGATTTCCCACTTGCTATGCTGCATTGTCCACTCTTCTATCAGTGGGTAGATCGCGTCGGCGTTTTGCGCTCGCGTGAACATGTCCTGGAACATCTCGAGTTCCATCCAGTCCGGGTTTCCCATCACGCCGGACAAACCTTTCCACTGGCCCGGTTCGAGCGCGAGCATCCAGACATGTCCGTCTTTGCACGGCATGATGGTGGCCGGAGCGCCGAGAGGCATACCCACGCCGGTGCGGCTTTCATGGACTCCGTCTTGTGCATAGGCCCCGATATTCTGGCCGCCCACGAAAGTGGCCGCGATCGCTTCTGCGCAGGAAACGTCGACTTGTTGCCCCCCGCCGACCAAGTCTTTTCCAAAAACGGCGGCCAGCCCCCAGGCCGCGCCGGTTGCTGCACCGTAGAAGTCGGCTGCGAAGGTGCCGTGCTCCAGCGGGGCTTTACCCGGATGTCCACAGTAGCGGCTTCCGGTGGCTGAGAGGTGGAAGGCGTTGAGGTCGTACCCGTTCCAGTCGCTGTAGGGGCCGTCTTGGCCGAACGGTGTAATCGAAATCATCACCAGGCCGGGATTGGCTGCCGCTACCGCCGCAAAGTCCAGACCCAGTGCCCGCATTCGTGAGGGTAGATAATTTTCGATCAAGACATCGCTGCGGGACAGCAAGCGCAGAAGAACCTCGCGGCCTTGCGGCTGATCGAGATCGAGAGTTACCGATCGTTTGTTGGTGTTTAGGAAAAAGAATGACCCGCTCTTTTCGGGGTGTGGCTCGTCGCCGGGAAAGGGCCCCCAGCATCGGCTTACATCCCCTTGCGGCGGCTCGACTTTGACCACCTCGGCCCCGTAGTCAGCGAAAAGCTTAGCGCAATAGGGGGCCGAAACCATTTGGCCCAACTCGACGACTTTGATTCCTGCAAGTGCGCCCTTGGGCATTTCTCGTCTCCTTCAAGCGGATGCTTCCGGGCCGCTCTACCGGACAATGAAGCCGGACGCCAGCTATCCTTCCTCTGTGCCCGGCAAGGCCTGGGTTTAAAGCCTTGCTCTATCGCAGCAGCGTCGCTTACGCCGGCGAGCGTAACAGGCGTGCTCGCCCATGTAGAGGAGCGCAGCAGCTTCGAGCGAACATATAGTAGGCCCCGCCCGTCCTGACAAGCATACTAGAACTTGTTCTAGTTTGAGGGAAGCGCTACAGTGCTCCGCAACTCGCCGCACTTGTGGCGCTCAGGGGCATAGACACGGAGGTAGGGCCGCCATGACCAAGGACCCGTTGCATACGAAGTTCTGCGAAATGATGGGAATCGAGTTCCCGATTCTGGCTTTCACACACTGTAAGGATGTAGTTTCCGCAGTAGTGAACGCCGGGGGTTTCGCGGTTCTCGGCGAAGCCATGAACACTCCTGAGGTGATCGCTGCTGATATAAAGTGGATCCGGGAGAAGGTCGGGGACAAGCCGTTCGGGGTTGATCTGGTGCTGCCTTCCACTGCCCCGCCAGCCGCCGACCTCAATGAACTGTTGGCCGGCATACCTCAGAGCCATCGTGATTTTGCCGCCGAAATAAAGAAGAAATACGAGATTCCGGATCCTAAGGAAGAAGTCGACCTGCATCAGTGGGGAGGTCTCAATCAGGAAATATCACGCGCGCAATTGGACGTGATTCTCGAAGAGAGAGCGCCGGTTTTCGTATCGGGGCTCGGCTCTCCGGCGTTTATCGTCGAAGCGGCGCACGAGCGTGGCATCAAGGTCTTCGGGTTGGTCGGAAAAACACGGCAGGCCCAGCGGGAGATCAAGGCCGGCGTGGACGTCATCATCGCCCAGGGCTATGACGCGGCCGGGCACACCGGCCCGATCGGCACTTTTTCCATCGTGCCCGAGGTTGTCGCGATCGCCGGTGATACCCCGGTCATCGCGGCCGGCGGCATTACCAGCGGGCGCCATCTTGCGGCGGCGCTATGTCTGGGCGCCGCGGGGGTGTGGACCGGTACTTTGTGGCTGGCTTCGCGAGAATCGGATTCGGACATGATCATCAAAGAGAAGCTGCTTGCGGCCCATTCTGACAGCACTGTCTACTCGACCTGTGTCTCAGGATTTCCCATGCGCATTACCAAATGTGCTTGGACCAAAGAATGGAGCCGGCCGGATGCTCCGCGTCCTTTGGGGTCCCCTTATCAGATGTTGCTGAGCGCCGACTACATACAGGCTGCCAACGACCATCGGCGTGAGGATCTAATGATGGAGGCCTTCGGGCAGGGCGCTTCCTTCGTCACCTCCATGAAACCGGCGCGGCAGATAGTCTTCGACATGGTCGAAGAGGCACTGGCCACCTTTGAAGACCTCACCGGAGACGATGAGTAATCAGAGCGTAAATTGAAATCGTGGAAACGATGGCTGAACAACGTTGGATAAATGCGGTGCGGGGTTTTGATCCGGAGATGGCCGGCAAGCAGGCCGAGTGCGACGGCGGCGGGCCCGTGGTGGGTACGCGCTTGGCGTCGCGTCAAGAGTTTAGCGGTGTTCTCAGCGGAGAGTACATGGATCACGGTGACCCGCCTTGGCGCTGGTATCTGATGGTTGATTTGCAGCGCAAGCCGGCGGGTTACGAGCAGGACTCGGTGTGGTGTGAATCGAACAGTATCTTCTTGGTCTAGCCGGCATTATTAATGAAACCCCTGCTACGAGTCTCAATCGCTCGCAATCCCGGCCCGTTCGCCGCTCGCCGGCTCGTGGCTAACCACTTCGACGTAGTGTTAGTAGGCCTGTGGGCCTCAAAGCTGCGCGTGTGCTTATCTGGACGATCTCACAGGCGCTTGCGACTCTCGCGACGAGGTTTCATGAATACTGCCGGCTAGCGGCATAGAGCCCGTGCGGTGGTCCTGCTGCGCGGTGCGCATGGTGCGGAGAAGCGGAATAGAAAATGCGAATAGTAGTTTGTGCCAAAG
Organism: Candidatus Binatota bacterium; assembly: GCA_024276575.1. Lineage (GTDB taxonomy): Bacteria > Desulfobacterota > Binatia > UBA1149 > CAITLU01 > JAJRWY01. The sequence goes on along the minus strand of JAJRWY010000220.1, from coordinate 8,286 downwards.
AAGTTCTCGATCCCGATGCGGTGAACAATTATGCACTCGAAGGGCGGTTGGTGATCGGTGATGATGGAAAGAGCCTTACGCAAAGCACTATTCCTCGGTTGATGAATGCTTATGACGAACAGAGCCTGGAGTGTGCTCTGCGTATTCGCGAGAGCGGCGTCGATTGCAGTATTACCGTGGTCTCCGTGGGCCCGGGTTCTCCCGACATGCTCAAACATTGCGCCGGTCTCGGTGCCGATGAGATCGTAGAGATCCCGGTGGAGAGCGAGATCGACTACCATGCGGTTGCGGCCATTCTTGCAGCGTACCTGCGCGGTGGCGAAGTCGATCTGGTGTTATGTGGGCGCCAGGCTTCCGATGACGATCAAGGCGTGGTCCCCGCGCTCATCGCCGAGGCTCTGGGCATGCCCCTGATCACTATTGCCCGCAAGGTTGAAGTGGAAGGAAACGCTACCATAAGGGTGGTTCGAGTCACACCCGATGGTGATGAAACCGTGGAGGTCTCGGGTCCAGCAGTGGTGACGATCAGCAACGAGTTGGGCGAACCACGCTATCCGACCATGCAGGCGAAGATGAAGGCGCGAAAGCGAAAGCCGGTAGTAGTGTCTCCTGCGGAACTTTCCTTGGACGACTCTGCGATCGCCGCCAAAGTTACCATGGTCAAGCAATTCGTACCCACGGTTCGCGGCGACTGTGAGTTCATCGAAGGAACTTCGCCCGCCGATAAGGCGCAGCGGCTGGTCACCCGCCTTCGAGAAGAGAACATCCTGTAGGAAATCCGAGAGGCAGATCGGGGCTTGGTACCTATGGGAACCAAGCCCCGGCGGCGGGCCGCACAGCTTCCGAAAGAATCCTAGGGAACCGGGGCCGGGTACAGGCAAGGAGTGTTGAGCTTATGAGTCAAACAACGGTGGTGGTTTGCAGTTGGGGGCAGAAGGGCGAGATGCTGTCCGACGAAGTTCGCGAGTCTCTCACTCTCGCACGCGGGCTGTGTGAGTCTTTGGGCACCTCGTTGCGCTTGTTGCTGTTGGGCGGACTCGAGACAGCGGCAGTCGAAGATGCGGGCGCCTACGGAGCGGCGAACATCGACTTGATCGAGGACGAGAAACTCGAGGAGTTCTCACCGGATATATATCTGGATGCACTTGCGCAGTATTTCGCGGCGCGCCCACCGCAGTTGCTGTTGTTCCCCCAGACTTTCGAGGCGCGTTCGCTGGTTCCATGCTTGGCCGGACGCTTGGGCGCTTCCATCGTTATGAATACTGTCGCTTTGGAAGCGTGCGGCGACGGGTTTTTAGCGACTGCTTGCGGATACGGCGGCGACACTAGAGTCGTTTACGAGTGTACAGCGGGAGCCCCGTACTTGTTTGCGATCAATCCAAACGCGCTAGATGCCCAGCCGGCCGCACAGGCCCATGGCGTCTCGGTGGATACCGTCGCCGTGGATCTGTCGTCGTCGGTTGAAAGAGTGCGGGTGCTCAAACGCGCTGAAGCGGCGGAGGGTCCGCGCTTGGAACATGCTCAAACGATAGTGGCGGGTGGACGGGGACTCGGTGTGGCCGCTAACTTTCGCCTTGTAGAAGAACTCGCCGAAGCCTTGGGTGGTATGGCCGGCGCGTCACGGCCCATAGTGGACGACGGCTGGGCCACCCCGGCTCAGCAGGTCGGGCTGACGGGGAAGATCACCAAGCCAGCCTTGTATGTAGCCGCCGGGATTTCAGGAGCAAGCCAACATATGGTCGGTTGTACTGCGGCCAAGACGCTGGTGGCAGTGAACCGTGATCCCGACGCGGCGGTTTTCCGTTACGCCGATTTCGGCATTGTCGGCGACTGTCTTGAACTGCTGCCCGAACTGACCAAAGCGGTGGCGGGCCAGGGGTAGTGTGAGCAGGATGGCGTAGGCCGAAGCTACACAGTTCAAGAAAGCTCGTCGCAGAGCTTTCTTGAATCGTGCAGGTTGAAACGCAGTTCGCATGGGGTGCTTTTCGTGTCCGGCAAGTTATGGACCGGACCTTGGCGCGAGATGCGGGCCGGCAATATTGAGGAGAGAGTGTATGACCGATAAAGCAGTACCTGTAATTGAGGGTTTGTTCTCCGATACTGCGGAGGGGCCGCGTCTGCTGGGCAGTCGCTGTGCCGCTTGTGGAACGCCGTACTTCCCGAGTTCTGCGGTCTGCCACAATCCCGAATGCAGTGACTCGAGAATAGAAGAGGCCTTTTTCGGGCCCGGCGGGACTCTGTGGAGTTGCGCCCTTCAGAACTACCCTCCGCCTCCACCGGCACGCTACGACGAGCCCTATGAACCATACCTCCTGGGCATGGTTGATATGGACGAGGGACTTAGAGTAATGGCGCGCATCAATGCCGCCGATATCACCGCTGTCGAAATAGGCTCGCGCGTTGAATTGGAACTCGACACCTTGTGCAAGGGCGGCGAGGGCGAAGACGTTATCACCTGGAAGTTCAAAGTCGTTCAACCGTGATGAAACACTGCTATGTGCAGGCAATAGTGAAGAAGCGAGACGGATACGGCGGTGCCGCTGAGTAGAGAGGCCGGTTATGAAAGATGTAGCTGTAGTCGGAGTGGGGATGCATCCCTGGGGCAAGTTCAAGGACAAGACTCTAAACGGCATGTGCCGTGTTGCGGTTGAAGCCGCGCTTTCCGACGCGGGGATCGCTTGGCGGGACGTCCAGGCGCTGGCGGCAGCGAGTTCGCGTTTCTCGGGTGGAAAAGGCTGGGGGCTCAACGGCAACGACATCGTCGAAGAGATGGGGATGACGGGAATACCCGTCTACAACCTCTCGGCCGGTTGCGCTGCAGGCGCCAACGCATTCAACGTCGGCTACAGTCTGGTGGCCGGCGGGGTTTACGACATGGTGATGGTGGCCGGCGGCGAGAAGATGCCCAAGGGCTTCATACAGACTTCGGGAGTCGCCGATACTACTGACCCCGAGTACGTGCGGCAGCTATGCGTCGGAATGCCGGGGCCCGGTTTCTGGGCCTTGCTCACGCGCCGGCGCATGGCCGAGTACGGAACTACGGAAGAACAACTGGCAAAGGTGGCGGTCAAGGCTCATCAGTGCGGAAAGCACAACGAGAACGCCCGTTTTCGTCAGGAGTTTACGCTCAAGCAAGTGCTCGAGTCGGCGGTGGTAAGCGATCCTCTGCGGCTCTACGAGATTTGCCCCGTCAGCGACGGTGCCGCGGCAGTGCTGTTGTGCTCAGCCGAGGCTGCACGCAAACTTACCACGGAGCCGGTGTGGGTGGCGGGCAGTGCCGTGGCTACCGCCAGTTTCAGCGACGGCATTACCCGCGGCGTGGGCGGTATGTCGCCGCCTGGAAATACTCACCACAGTGAAGCGAAGCTCGCGGTAGCGAAGGCCTTCGAGCAGGCGGGTCTCGGCCCGTCGGATATTGATTTTGTCGAGCTGCAGGACAACACCGTTTATTACGAGTTGGCCTTCCCCGAGGAGTGGGGCCTGTGCCAACCCGGTGAGGCGGAATCCTTGCTCGAAGCGGGAGAGACGATGCCCGATGGTAAACTCCCGATAAATCCCAGTGGTGGCTTCTTGTGTTTCGGCGAAGCTACGACTGCCCAGGGATTGTTCCAGATCTGCGAGCTTACCTGGCAGTTGCGCGGGCAATCGGGACCGCGGCAAGTGCCGGATGCCAAAGTAGGTCTGTGCCAGACCCTGGGTCTCGGCGGCAACGGAGCGGCAGCGGTACTCAAGCGTTGATTCGGAGGCTGCGGGTGTCGACGCTGCTTTGCCTTACAGATAGCCGAGCGCTTTCAATTGCTCGATGAGTTCGGGCGAGGCTTTGGGCGCTACTCCACGCTTCCTCGACAGTGATTCGACAACGGACTCGAGTTCGGGTTTGAGCGGGTGCGAGCCGACGGGCAACGGGTGGGTTTCGCCGGGGTCGCTGTCGAGATCGAAGAGATAGTACTGGCCGCCCATCCATACAAGCTTATCCGATCCCGCCCAGATTGCGGCGGCGTCTTGTTTGTAAGCGGAGTTTGGGTGCGTCAATTCGGGATTCGGCACCGATACCGAGACCGGGCGTGGAAGCGGAGATGGCAAAGATCCGTTGAGAAGTAACTCGTAGGCAGCGATAGCTGGGAACGGCTCGGGCAAACCGGGTGTAGTGGCGTCGCTCAAGTAAACGAATGGAATCTTCAAATTGCCTTCAAAGATGAAGGAATGCCGCCATAGCCCGTGTTCCGCGAGCATCTCTCCGTGGTCTGCGGTAATCACGATGCGGAAGCCGTGGTCGAGCCGGCCGTGTTTGCGCAGCAGTTCGACGATGCGTCCGAGTTCGGCGTCTTCACGATAGATCCCGTAGTCGTAGAGATCCTCCAGGCGGGCGCGCAAGATCTTGTGCTGCTCCAGAGGCAAGGCACCGTTCCAGTATGCTCCGAGCCAACCCGGTAGCGAGGGCAGAGGGATCTCCTTACTGTAGCGAGTGTCCCAGCCGAGCCGCGCATCGGGTTCCATCCAGGGATCGTGGGCTTGAAGGAGATTTATCACTAGGAACAAAGGCTTGTCCGGATCTATAGACCGCTTGAGCAACGCGGCCAGATGTTGATGGCACCAGTCGGCCGGCCGGTCAGGCCCCGCGGGCCTCAATTCCTGGATCTGGAATCCTTGGCTCAATCCTCCCGCAGGTCCCAACAAAGCGTTGGCTGATACCAGCACACTCTGGTAGCCGCGCGCAGTCATTTGCTCGGCCAGAGTGGGGAATCCGCGGCCGAGCGGTTGTATGAGCAGGCCACCGACCCGCTTGCCTCCGGAACTGCCCTGTGCCCGCGCGTAGTGCGCCCGGTGTTCCGGTACCGCAAGGCCCGTTAATAGGCTGGCGTGGCTGGGCAAGCTCCAGTCGCTGGGTGCGTAGGCACGGCAACTGACCGACGCGTGCCCCGCTGTAACGAGACTACGAAGCTGAGGGGTAGTGTCGCGGCGATGTCCGCACAACGAGGTTCGATCTGCGCGCACCGTGTCCATGATCAGCAAAAGCACGGTTGGTGGATCTGCTGGTGGATCTGGGTGCTGCCCGATCTTATCCAGGCTTTCGCCAACACTGCGCATTTGCGCCTGGGGCGACGTCTCCCAGTAGCGGACCGCGCTTTCTACCTTCGATGCGGAAGCTGCCGCCTCGCTTCGCGCGAGGGACGTGGCCGGATCAACCGGGTTTCGCGCGGTAGCCGTTGTGAGAGCAGTTCCGCTGCTGGCAAACCCCAACATTGGCAACGCAAGGCAGGCGGTGAGGAGGCGGGTCTTGATAAGCGCGTGAACGTACATGCTGGACAACCACTTACTACAAGTTTCTATTTCCCACCATCATGGCCCGCAGTGGGCGGATCCGGCATGAAAGCTATCGTGGATCTTGCGGCCGGGAAGAGTACTCGTAGGCCCGTCACGCGGTGTTTCCGGCTCCCACACCGTTCCCTCGACGAACCTTCATGAGTTATCGAGGTCGAGGCGCTCATAGCGCGATTCGATTTCACTGTTCGTGATTACCGAAGGGATGTCCTCGATGTCACAGATCCAGAAAGTGTCCTCGTCTCCGATGTCATTGAAGCGAGATCCCGGCTCTACGGAAACCGTTTTCCCAAAAGCTAGGCTCAGGAACAGGCCGGCCATGTTGTAACGGCCGCTGAGGTTCATGACCGGGCTTATGCGAAAGAAGCGCCCGGCGTTGATCTCGGTGACGTGCGGTACGCGATCAGCGTTCTCCTTGAGGTCGATGGAGAATACGCCGCTGGCTTCGGGATCCACAGCCTTTACCGCCCGTTCGCAGACATCGTTTACTTCGGGGATGTTTACCAGCTTGCCGAAACTCGGCGTAGACATGGTTCCGCTCGGAGTGTTGGCACCGAACAGGTAGACCAATCGTTCGCAGGTCTTGGCCAGCAACAACTTCCCGTCTTTCCACAGAGTCTGGCAGGCGAAATCGCGTCCCGGCAGATATTCGCAAAGAGTGAAAGACCCCGGTGCGATGTTGTACATGTCACGCCAGTAATCCAGCCAGAACTCCAACTGTTGCGCGTTTCTGACGGGTAAGGTAGCCCGCGATCCGGTACCGCCTCTGAGTCTGCACCAGGCCAACGGACCTCCGCCGAGAGCTTCGAAAAGGCCAGGCAGTCCCTCCCGGCTTTCTATGGGCAAGGAGTGCGGAGCAGGAATGCCGCGATCTTTTAGATGCGCACTCAACGCAAGTTTGTCCCGGCATAGTTTCAAGGCCGGAACCGAGGGGAGGAAGGTCGGCGCGTCGAGCCGGCCACGACAGGCAGAGATCGCCTCTACCTCGGTGTCGTTCGAGGGGACGATCAAGTCTATTTCCTCACGGTCGATGATGGTGTTGATGGCTCTTACATAGTCGTCGGTGCGGCTCGACGGAGGGATCAAGAAGTTATGGTCCGCCATCGAGCGGGCGAGGAAGGATCTGTCGAGGTTGGTACCGATGATCTTCACTCGGTGTTCCGAGGCTCGGAATGCTCGGATAAGGTTGTTACTTCCGCCGCCGCCGGCGCCGGTTACTATAATGTTCTTCATCGGTCCTCCAGCCGTTCGTTGCCGGCCGAGTTAGGAGATCGCTGATGCCTCGCCTTCGTCGCGGGGTTGGAGTGTGAAAGAGATTCAGCCTAGCCCAGGTCCACGAGGCCCTCAAACAACCGCCGCGATAGCACCGCAGCCGCGATAGCACCGCAGCCGCGATAGCACCGCAGCCGCGATAGCACCGCAGCCGCGATAGCACCGCAGCCGTGATAGCACCGCAGCCGTGATAGCACAGCAGCTGCGATAGCACAGCTGCTGCGATAGCACAGCTGCCGCGATAGCACAGCAGCGGTGATAGCACCGCAGTGGTGATAGCGCAGCAGTGGCTACAGGATGGACGGTGGTTTTTCGAGTGGTCGGGAAGTACGTGCCACCGGCCGGCCGGGAGGCTAGCTGCGGGCCGCTATGGGGTCGCAGCCGTTTCGAGGCAGTAACTTGTATGGCGCGGGCTGCTGTTGTACACGCGCAACAGCGCCGCGCCGAGGTAAGCTCATTTACGACAGAGTCGAGAGAAACGATCGAGCTTGCGATGCGAGTTTCGAGGTCATTGAGCGCAAAGATGCGCGCATGTCCTACTTGATCGTCGCGTTGGCGTTGGCCTTGTTCTTCGCCCAGGTCGTTTACTTTTTCTCCTACGTAAACGACGATGCTTATATTACCTTCCGTTTCAGCCGTTTTCTTGGCGAAGGCCTTGGCCCTTATTTCAACCGCGGGGAGCACGTCGAGGGCTATACCAACTTCCTGCTGATGCTGTTACTTGCCCCCCTGGCCGCGATCGGAAAAGCGTCGTGGATTCCGGCTGCAGCGAAATCGATTGGGATTGTTTGCGGGGCTATGAGTTTGCTCTTGGCGTGGCGTATCGCCGTATCGGTCCTGGAACCGTATCGTCATCATGTGGTTTGGGTGTCAAGTCTCGGCGCGGCGGCGGCAGCATTGGCGGCGGCGGCTCCAGGCTACGCGCTCAATAGCGAGAGCGGCCTAGAAACTGCTTTGTTCTCGGCACTGCTGTCCGGTGGCCTTTATCTCCAGCTCGAGGCGGAGCGGCGCGATTCTTGGCGAGGATCTGGGGTGCTTTTCGCCTTGTTGGCCTGGACTCGTCCGGAGGGCGCCTTGATATTCGCTTTTTGTTGGGGGGGGGCGGTACTGTACTACTTTGTCCGGCGCAGCGAGGCGGTCCGGGCTGCGGAGCGGCCGAAAAATGGACATGCAGCCGCTAAAGCGGTGGAAGCAGAGAGCGGGGTTGCTTACGTCCTCACGCAGTCAGACTACTGTGCGCCGTCGACGGATAGCGCGAGGGCTACGCGCCGGCGTTTGTTGGCTGACGCGTTGCTGGTTACCACTGCGGTGGGGCTTCAGCTCGTCTTCAGGTATCTGGCCTACGACGGAGAGTTGCTGCCCAACACCTACTACGCGAAAGCCGGGGGGTTCGCCGGAACGGGCGCTTGGCCTTACATTCGATCCGGCATTGGTGCCCCGTTTTTTGGATGGTTCGGTTTTGGTCTCGGCGCCGTGGGAGCGGTCCTGCTCGTTCGTAGCTGCAAGTTATCCCTACATTTGCTGCCGGTGTGCGTAGGGGCTTCTCTACTCCCTTTGGTTACTGGTCCGGATTGGATGCTCGGCTGGCGCTTTAGTGCTCCTTACCTGCCGCTTGTCGCCTGCCTTTTGTGCATGAGTTGGTTTTTCTCCTTGCGGCTGTTTCGTCTGGGAGGCGGAGTAGCGGTCGCACTG
>JAJRWY010000219.1 GCA_024276575.1 Candidatus Binatota bacterium | reverse complement strand
CTCACAAACCAGAACCCCACAGAGCCCAGGAGCTGTCCGGCCCCAGGGCTATGCGGCTGGTATGCCCAGGAGTTACTTCAGGCAAATGACCGCCTCAAGGTTAAGCACCAACGAGCTACGAATCAAGTGGCCGGGTTTTGCCAACAAAAGCCCCAGAAGCCACCCAAATTGGCTACGAATCGGGGAATTGTAGATCGAGGATTTGCATTTCGACGCTACGCCGACCGTTGAACTCGTTGATCATCGGCTCGAACGCGACGCGGCAGCGGCGGTGCTGTTTCAGGTCTTCGAGGTGTTCCGCAAGCCCGAAGCCGATGCCGCGCATCCGCACGCCGTCCTGAGCAAAGCTGGCCGACAGGTGGTCTGAACGTTTGCCGACGCATCGCGGCTCGTCGGCCAAGTTCACCATACTTGTGGCAAACTTGGGGCGGGGGTTGCCCGCTCCGAACGGGCCTAGCGTGGCGATCTGTTCAGCCGCCTGCATGGTCAGCTCCGGCAGCTCGACATCCGCGTCCAGCCGGAGCTTGGGGATCAGATCGCCTGGGGTTAGCCGATTGTTGGCGAGGTCAACGAACGCCTCCGCAAACGCTGCCACCTGATCCGCCGCAATCCGTAACCCGGCCGCCATCGCGTGCCCGCCGTGACCCACGAGGTGGTCATCACACTCGTTGAACGCCTGGGCAAGGTCGAAATGCTCGATACTCCGGGCCGACGCCTGACCTTCGCCGTTGGTCAGTCCGATGACGACGGACGGCCTGTGGTATCGGTCCACGAGCCGTGCCGCCACGATCCCGATAACGCCCGGGTGCCACCCCTCCCCGGCCACAACGATCGCACGACGCCCGTCAGAGGCCAGATTGTCCCGCTCGATCATCTCGATCGCCTGTTTCGTTATCTTACGCTCGACGGTGCGGCGGGCTCGGTTGTGATCCTCCAGGTAGAGGGCAATCTCCTGGGCTCGGTCGGCGTCTGCGCGGGTGAGCAGTTCCACCGCGAGGCGGGCATGGCCCATACGCCCGGCCGCGTTGATCCGCGGGCCGATCTTGAAACCGACGTCATGCCCCGACACGCTGCCGCCATGGAGACCGGCCGACGCCATCAGTGCCCGCAAACCGACCAACGGCGTCTTCGCGACCATCGCGAGACCGTGCTTGGCAATGATCCGGTTTTCTCCGATGAGCGGCACGACATCTGCAATGGTCCCCAAGGCGGCCAACGGAAGCAGCGTCATCAGCAGTTCACGATATTCGGGGGTTACGCGATCGGCACGACAGATCTTCTGAGCGACGCGCCACGCCAGCTTGAAGGCCACCCCCGCACCGCATAAATGCTCGTTGGGGTAGCCGCCAAACCCCGGATGAACTACGGCGTCAGCGGCTGGGAGGACGTCTTTGGGCTTGTGGTGGTCCGTAACGATGACCACCACGCCCAATTGCTTGGTCACGGCGACCTCATCGACCGAGGTAATCCCGCAATCAACGGTAACGATTAACTCAGCCCCATCGGCAACCAAGCGATTACAGGCCTCAGTGTTAAGCCCGTATCCCTCCTCGACACGGTGGGGGACATAGAACGACACCTTCGCACCGGCGGCCGTTAGCATGTGCCAGAGAATGGCAATTCCAGTTGTGCCATCAACGTCGTAGTCGCCGTATAGCACGATTTTTCGGGAATCAGCGATAGCGCCAACGAGAATCTCTGCAGCAGCATCAGCACCGGGCAACTGATCTGGGGGGTAAAGATCGCTCAGTTGGGGTGCCAGGAACGTTTCGACCGAAGCGACGTCGGCCGCCCCTCTATTGAGCAGCAACTGCGCCACCAAACGAGGCACACTGGCAGACCGAGAGAGATTCGCGCTCTCGTCGTGATCGCCAGCTTGTATCGTCCACTGTTTGGCCATCACGATCCTACGGGAAACAGGTTATCGGCCTCGGGCGCAGCTTAACTTGGTAAATCTCTAAGGTAAAGCAGCGTGAAAGAGGTGGTGCCTTGAGACAAATCCTGCGGGGCTTTTATCACGATGTAAATCTCAACATAATCCCACAAATGGGCATGCATCTTGAAGTCAGACAGTGGCGTGGCTTCAACGGTAAGACAAACGTCCCAAGAGCGAGAAAAGCCCAATAAGAAAAATCATATTATCCCTAGTTTCGACGGCCCTGGGTTGATAGCCCTGGGTATCTGATCTATACTCCGGTGAGCCTTTCGAATCATGACCGGGTGACTCTTCGGTCGTATACGCCGGAGCAGTGAAGGAGTGACTATGGTGTCGCAAACGTTTGGCGGAAAAAGCATTCTCGTAGTAGACGACGACCCTGACATGGTGACAGCTATTTTGGCGCTCCTTGAGAGCACAGGCGCTGAGCTGACCACGGCATGCGACGGTGATGCCGCATTGGAAGCAGCCGAAGCCCAGGAGCCGGACCTCATCGTGCTCGATGCGATGCTGCCGAAGCGCAGTGGGTTTCTTGTGGTGGAGCGGCTCAAGTCACTCGGCAAGAAACGCGGGGGCAAGCCGCAGATCATCATGATCACGGGCAAGGGCGGCAAGCGTCACCAGGACTGGGCCGAGAGCCTCGGCGTAGACGGATACATCAACAAGCCGTTCCGAATGGACCGCTTGATGGAAACCGTCGAAAAGTGCCTTGGGTAACTAAACCTGGGTAACTGGCCCGTCCGCCTTCGCTGATGTCGTACACCCCCCCTCGATCGCACGCCACGCGGTTGTCGTCGCTCAGTGCCCACAAAAAAACCATGAAGCCGTCGTGCAACCTGCGACGAACTTCGCGGCGTTTCTGTGGTCGCCCCTGCTACTCGGCCCGCCAATTGCCGCTGGCGTTCTCGATAATCACCTGAGCCATTTGAGACTGCGCAGACGCGTCAGCCCACGGCCGGACCAATCATGCCCGAGCCTGATGGCAACCCATGGCTGCCAGGTTTGTGTAAACGAGTGGGTTGGTGTCGGGGGTCTGTCTTGCCCACAGCACGACCTCCAAACCGCAAGGGCGGCCAAGCGGCCACTCCTATGCAGCTTGCCAACCGCACCATCCGACAAGGGCAGGCACATGAAAAACCTGCTTTCAGCGTGAGTTACATCAATGGGCCCACGAGGACTTGAACCTCGGACCTCGTCGTTATCAGCGACGCGCTCTGCCAACTGAGCTATGAGCCCTCAATGGTCCTGGAGCGGCCAAACATGAGCAAATCACGCCAGCCGCAAGACCGATTTCAATGTATCCGCCGACTGTTAGTTGTCAACCGCGACAGCATGATACGCCCGGCCGCCGCATGAGCCACCGGGCGGAAGTTCCCCGATCCCAGCGAGTGGGAAATCATCTGCATTGCCGCTACAATAATCTCCGCATGGATGCCTGAGTTCCCATCTGGCGGAGCCACCACGACCACAAGCAGAGCAAGACTTATGAGCGACGTCACATTCTCTCCGATCGAGCAGGCGCTCGAGGATCTTCGCGCGGGCAAAATGATTATCCTCGTGGATGACGAGGATCGCGAGAACGAGGGCGACCTGGTTATGGCCGCCCAATCAATCACACCCGAGGCGGTCAATTTCATGCTCACGGTGGGTCGCGGGGTCTTGTGCATGCCGATGTGCAAAGCCCACTGCGAGACGCTGAACCTCTCCCTGCAGACTTCCGAAAACACGACCACGTTTGGCACGAATTTCACGGTGACGATCGATGCGCACTCGCGGTTCGGCGTGACGACCGGCGTCTCCGCCTCGGACCGGGCGAAGACGATCGAGGTAGCCTGCTCACCGGATACCCGCCCCACCGACCTCAGCCGTCCGGGTCACATCAACCCACTGATGGCACGCGATGGCGGCGTGCTGGTGCGTGCCGGCCAGACTGAGGGCTCGGTTGATCTTTGCGAGCTGGCCGGACTTCGACCGGCGGCCGTCATCATCGAGATCATGAACGAAGACGGCACGATGTCGCGCGTGCCCGAGCTCAAAAAGCTAGCGCAACAGCACGACCTGCGAATGTACACCGTGGCCGACATCATTGAGTATCGAATGCAGCGCGAGCCGTTTGTGAAGCGGGGTGCCGTCACGAAAATGCCGACGAAGTTCGGCGACTTCACGCTGATCGCATACCACTCTCCCGTCGATCACGAACCGCACATGGCACTGTGTTGCGGCGGCATCGGAGAACTAGACGCGGTCGGAAAACCCTTACCCCACGACGAGCCCGTCCTGGTACGCGTGGAGTCGGAGTGCATGACAGGACACGTGTTTCATTCGCGCCGGTGCGACTGCGGCCAGCAGCTTGACCAGGCGATGGAACAGATTCAAAAAGCCGGCAAGGGGGCCGTGGTTTACCTGCGCCAAGAGGGTCGCGGTATCGGGTTACACAACAAGCTCAAGGCGTATGAGCTACAGGACCAGGGCTTAGACACGGTCGAGGCAAACGAACAGCTTGGCCTACCAATCGATCGGCGCGACTACGGCGTGGGTGCCCATATCCTGCGAGACCTCGGCCTTTCCAAGGTTCGCCTGCTGACCAACAACCCGAAGAAGGTGAACCGCTTGGCCGTGTACGGGCTGGACATTGTCGAGCAACTACCGATCGAAGTCGCACCCAATGAGCACAGCGCCCGGTACTTGAAAACGAAAAAGGACAAGATGGGGCACCAGTTGAAAGACGTGTAGCGCACCACAAAGACCCGCGATCAGAACATATCCGGCATCCACGGCGCAGATCCTGCGAACATTGCTGCCGCAATGGCCAGGGATGAGTCGTCACCCTCTAGTTTCCCCATGAGCTTCAGTGCTTCCGGCGTGAAATACCCGGAAAAGAGCGGTGCCAGCGCGCGGATGTCCAACTTGAGCGAGCCGCTGCCGCCCTTCTCGACCTTGCCCTTGCCTCCCTCGACGTGGAGCACGAATCGACCATTATTGCTTTCGATCCAGTCACCGGTGATGTCCAGGTGTAGTTCGTTCGACATACCCGGCATGTAACCGCGTGCCTCCAATACCTGCGTCACGTTCACGATACGAAGCATCCAGTCAATACGGCGCGTGGTTGTGGTATACTGCTCACGAAGCAGCGCCAACATAGGGTCGGCCGGCGCTCCCCAAAACTGCACGGACGCTGCCACGCTGCGATGGTCGGCAAACAAGGACCAGATACGTCGCGCTGTTGCCGAAGTCTGAACCACAAGATCAATCACCTCAATCGTGTTATCGTGAAACGACGCGCCGGACTTCTGCGTGAAGACGACATACCCCTCAAGCACACCCTCGCGCTCCACAAGAAAACCGGTCGCCTTCGTAAACCAGGGCGGCGGATCCAACACGCGCCGCCAATACCATTCGTTTCGATCGAGGTTGCCGTTACAGGAGGTCGCTTGCCGCAAATACAACTCGCGCATCGCGGGATGGTCTTGCACCGTAACCTCTCGAACGGTGAGCGATCGTTCTCGAAGATCAATTCCCATCGTGGGCACGCGGTATTGAATGTGTGCCCCGGCAAGTTCGAAGCCGGCCTTACGGTAAACCGGCTGGGTTGCTGGATAGAGCGCGGCCAGTGGGATGTTGTTTCTGTGCGCCTCGTCCACTGCCTCGCGCATCATCGTGCCGGCCACACCGACCGATCGATGCGCCGCAGAAACACCCACCGCCCGAACGCCCGCCAATGGAATCCGTCGCCCGCCGAAGAACATTCCCATCGGCTGTGCGGTCCATCCGCCAACGATCACGCCATCGATTCGCGCCACGCGGATCAGATCACGACCTTCGCGATCGACCCAAACGCTCCCTTCAGCCTCAGAAAAGAACAGCGCCTGTGCGAAGACTTTGTAAAACGCGTCGGTGTCTTGATCGCTCGTTACGGTTCCGATGTCGATCAGCGGTTGCTGAGGCATGTCGCCCTCACTCTCTACCCACGTCTTTGACAGTCACATCGGCACGAGCCGGATGTTGAACTCACATGATGAACGTGTGCGACCGTCCGGGCAACAAGTGCGGGCTGGGTTGACGAAATCCGACATGACGGATACGGTCTCGTCTTTCCTGGTGCAACGAAAACTGCGTTATTGAGGGTTGTTGCGCAAGACGTGCCTGATCGTACCATCAAACATTATTGCGGGCTGTTTGGCATCTGGGGGCATGAAGAAGCCGTCCAGTTGACCCATCTGGGGCTCTACGGGCTTCAGCATCGCGGGCAAGAGTCGGCTGGCATCGTCTCGACCAATGGCGAGGAACTGCTGCGCCACGCCGGTCTCGGCTTGGTAAACCAGGTCTTCGACCGTCACGCGCTGGAGCGCATCCGCGGGCGCGTCGCCATCGGCCACACGCGGTATTCCACCACCGGGTCTTGCACCAACAGCAACGCCCAGCCGCTGCTCTTCTCGTTTGCCGGTGGGCAGGTCGCCATCGCTCATAACGGCAACCTCATCAACGCCGCTCTACTGCGTCGCAACTACGAGGACGTCGGACATATTTTCCAAACGACGAGCGACACCGAGGTCATCATTCATCTGTTGGCCAAGCCCGCCCACCAGGGGAAGAAAAACCCGCTTAACCATGTGCTCAACCATTTGCAGGGTGCGTACTCGCTGCTGTTGCTGTTTCCCGATCGCATGATCGCCGCCCGTGATCCACTCGGCTTTAGGCCGCTGTGCCTGGGGCAGACGAAGTGCGGGGCATATGTCGTCGCATCGGAGACGAAGGCGTTTGACATGATCGACGCCAAGTACCTGCGCGACGTCGAGCCGGGGGAGATCATCACGATCACCGACGAGGGGATCGAGTCGCGCCACTTCGGCGGTGACACCGGCTGGCGCGGGGCCTCGTGCATCTTCGAGCAGATCTACTTCGCCGATCCGTCCAGCCTGGTTTTCGGAGAGAACGTACACTTGGTGCGTAAAGCCATGGGTGCCAAGCTGGCGACCGAAGCACCGGTTGACGCGGATGTGGTCGTGCCGATTCCGACCTGCGCTCAGTGTGCGGCCGTGGGCTACGCGGAACAAGCCGGCATCCCCTATGGTCGGGCGTTTACGACGAGCCACTACGCCGGACGGTCCTTCATCCTTCCCACGCAGAGCGGTCGAAACATGGCCGTAAAAATGAAGCTCAACGTCATCAAAGAGGCCGTCGATGGCAAGCGGCTAATTGTCGTCGAAGACTCCGTCGTCCGCGGCACGACAACGCGCGGCAAGCTCGGCGCGTTGCGGGCTGCGGGTGCGAAGGAGATTCACCTGCGGGTGGCCAGCCCACCCATCAAACACCCCTGCTATTTCGGCATTGACTTTCCAGATCAGCGTGAGCTCATCGCCCACACGCGCTCCGTTGAGGACACCTGCGAGTACCTCGGCGTTGACTCGCTAAGTTACATCTCACACGAGGGCATGCTGTCCTGCGTCAAGATGAAAGCTGACCAATATTGCACAGCCTGCTTCAGCGGCAACTACCCGCTCAACGTCACCGAGCCGGTGGAGAAGTTCGCAATGGAACGCGGACAGCTTCGCATGTTTACCTAGAGCATTGTCACGCCAAGTGCGACGAGCGCAGACCTACCTTGACATGCACCGCGAATGCTGAAGCCCGTAGCTTTTCCAAAGCCGCTTTCCCGAAACTACTTCCCCACAACTGCTTTTCTAACGCTGCTTTTTCAAGCCGGCTTTTCCAAGACGGCTGGCTCTTTCTTCCCCCCTTACCAAGGGGGGAAGAAAGAGGGTTCTTCAAGCGAGCAAGAAAACACAGGAGAAAACGCCTCTCGACTACCAGCCTGCTGATCGCAAGAACCCGTCGCCAAAACGAAGAATCTCGCTACAATGCCACCCATGGCGAAACGCAACAGCACTACTACGAGCACCCGGTCGAAGGCGCGCAAGCCTGCGAAGGCTAAACCAGGCGGCAAGACCAACGGCGCAATCACCTATAAAGACGCCGGGGTCGATATCAACGCCGGTGCGCGGTGGGTCGGCACAATCGAGGCGGCCATGCGTAGCACGTACGGACCTCGGGTCTGTGCAGATCGGCACGGCGGCTTTGCCGGGCTCTTCCGACTTGATTACGACGAGCAGCTTTTTCGCCGCAACTACCGCAAGCCGATGCTGGTGGGCTGCACCGACGGCGTCGGCACGAAGGTGCTGATCGCCATCAAGATGAAACGACTGGATACGATCGGTATCGATCTCGTCGCGATGAACGTCAACGATCTGATCTGCTGCGGTGCGGAGCCGCTGTTTTTCCTGGATTACCTGGCCGTCCACAAACTGGAACCAAGAGAACTCAAGGACGTGATCGAGGGCGTGGCTGAGGGCTGCCGGCAGGCTGGCTGCGCGTTGCTCGGCGGCGAGACGGCCGAGATGCCCGACTTGTATGGCAAGGGTGATTTCGACCTGGCTGGTTTTTCCGTGGGTGTGGTCGAGCGCAACCGGGCGATCGACGGCTCACGCGTCTCACCGGGTGATGTGCTGATCGGGCTGGCCTCCAGCGGGATTCACTCGAACGGGTATTCGCTCGTGCGAAAGCTGGTAGCCAAGGGCCGGTGTCGGCTCGACAAGGTCTATGACGAACTCGGCGAGTCGCTTGGCGACGCGATCCTTCGCCCGACGCGGATTTATGTGAAGACCGTGGACGCGGTGCTTCGGGCTTATCCTGTCAAGCGTGTGGTCACGGCCATGGCGCACGTTACCGGCGGCGGCCTACGAGAAAACATCGCCAGAGTCATCCCCGCCAACTGCGACGCGATCATCAAGAAATCCGCATGGCGACCACAGCCGATTTTCGATTTCCTACGCAAGCTGGGTACGACGCGGGCGGAAATGCTCAAGGTGTTCAACATGGGCGTCGGCTTTGTGTTCGTGGTCAAGCCAGCTTTTGAAACCGGCGTGCTCCGAGCGCTTGAAGAGGCCGGCGAGACGCCGATACGCATGGGTCGCGTGCAGCGCGGCGGCGGGCGCGTGAAGATCCAGTGACATACGGTGGCACCAGCGGGTGCCCCTTCTTCGCGCCTTTCGAAGGCTGGAGGACGGGCTGAACAGGAGCGCCAACTATCGAGAGTCGTAGCCATGACGCCAGACGAAACCATGCCACGCAATGCCGACGCCGTCGAAGTGCTTCGCTCGGCGCTCAAGACGCAGTACCACGCGGGCCTGGCGATGCTGCGACAGGCCATCGAACGGTGCCCGGATGATCTGTGGACGGTCGGCAGCGAGACGAACAGCGCCTACGCCAACCCGTTCTGGCGGGTCGCCTACCACACGCTCTACTACGTTCACCTCTACATTCAACCCGAGGCGTCTGATTTCCGGCCGTGGGCGTACCACCAGACTCGGATTCAAGATCTGGACGAGTACCCCGCGCCGCCGGGGTCCTCGGAAGACTTGACGCAAATCGGTACAGTTGCTCTCGTTCTGCGACTTGGTTGCAGTTCAATGCCTCCCGGAATAAAATCCCATTCCAGTATCAGTGCATTTTGACTTCGTTTGCCGAGGACGATAGGATAGTGGTGGTGGCTCGAGGATTTCAAGAATTTGAAGGTCTTGACCCGAGAACAGGGGATACAGGTGTTTTCCGTATAGAAATGAGCCGCCTTGACGGTATCGCGCGGTACCATCAAGGCGAAAAACTCAACGACCTGTTTTGCGTAAACGAGATTTGCAGGAAGCCCGACGCCGCGTTCGAGGGAATTCGCGAGTTAGATGCTGCATTTGGGGATCCGAGCCAGTTCGCGGAGATCCCGGACCGTTACGGAATATGTCTTGTGGGTGTCCCGGCTAAGCGGAGTACCTCGAGAGGTATCGTGCCCCCACCAAAAGGGTTCACGTTTGCCGTTGTGGCTGATTGCAAGTTGTTGGTCTGGAATTGGTTTTGGTGGCCTGTAGATACAGGGAGTCCGCATCTTCCTGAAAACTGGCAGACGCGTTTCGATCATCAAATATGGCCAAAGAGTTAGACATCCAAGCAATCTTGAGTCAGTTCAAGAAGCCGTTCCAATCGCAACCGACTTACTGCGCGACTGGTGACTGCATCGAACTGTTTTTTGAGGATACCGACAGCTACAGCGACCGCGTAGACTGCTGGCTCACGGTCTACAAATCGTTCGACGACGATAAAGTCGTCGGTCTCATGGTCAAGAATGTCAAGTCGCTACTTTCCAAGTTCGACGCTCTGGGGTTAGAGTGTCGAGTCGATCGCGATAAGGGTAATTGCCTCATCCGCTTGCAGGCCCTCGTTGCGAATGTTCCATGGGTCGAATCGGAATCGGCCCAAAGGCCTCCATACCGCGATGTTCTAAAGCTGATTCCTCACGATACTGCTGCGAATGTCGAGCTAGTAGCCAGCTAAAGCGAACCAGGCCTTTATTCGCAAAACGCCCTGGCTTCTTCAACACCCGTGTGAACCTCCACCTGACAAGAGCATTCAAATATGCTATAATTACACATTGCCTGCCGGTGGAGATGCTCTGATGACAATTGCCACACAAACGCGTGACTACCTCGCTGCGAGCTTAGTCGCAGTCCTGCTGCTTGTGCCGGTGCTGTCGGCGTTGGCGCAGGACGCCGCGTCGCAAGAACCGCCCCAACAGGCTCAGCCCACCACGGCCAAGCCGGTTACGGCTATCGATGGCACCGACGCTGTTGACCCAGACGCCACGGACATTCCGACGGCCATCGTGATTGAAGTCTCAGGCGCGGTGGATTGGGCGCTGCCGGGTGTGTCGCCGCTTGTCGATGACGGCTGGTTGGCCCTAGTGGTTGCCGACGCGCTGGCACCCGGCACGCAGATTCGCACGGGGCTACGGTCCCATGTGAACCTTCGCTTTGGCGAGACGACCGTGGTGAGCATCCGCAGCGCGACGCACGCGAGTATTGATCAATTTTTCAAAAGCGCGACGACGGAAACGGTCCGCGTGGGGCTGGCATACGGCACGGTGCGCGGCGGCTCCACAGAGGGACCGATCAAGGCGGATGTCCAGGTGGACTCCACGGTAGCGACGCTGGCCAAGCGCGGCACCGAGGGTTGGCAAATGTGGGTCGAGCCGAGCACGGGACGTTTTCGCGTGTCGCTCGCGGAGCACGGTTTGGTCGAGGCGATCCAGCGCGTGGGTTCCGGTCGCACGCGATCGAAGCAGGTACGACCGGGGGAATACGCCACGCCGACGAACATCGCGAACTTATGGCTTGAGCAGGCCGGCTTTGACCGGGATGTTCAGTTCTACGCGGCCGAGACAGTCACCGTGGCAGATGCCGCTTCCATTAACCGCTCGACGCGCGGCGCTAGCGTACTGGCACCAGGAGCCGGTGCGAGCGTGCGGGACTATTCCGGGCGCTCGTCTGCGGGTCGAGGAACAGGCAGTCTGCCAACTATCGCAAACCCACCGGCGACGATGGTGTTTCAGCCGCAACCACTAGGCCGACCGGAGGGCAACTTCGGTACGGGCACGACGTTCCGAATTCTACGCCCTGTCCGGCGAAGATAACGGGGATCCAAGGACTACCGACGTCCGATAACAGCCGCACGAATATCTGGTCGGATCCCGCGAATATCAATGCGTTGACAATAGGTTCCGCCGTGGCGAAGCGAGGTTTGCGATGATTCAGATAACGATGTTCAGCGGCCGCGAAGGCCCGCTTCGGTATGACAATACGTTCTATCTGACGTTGTTCGGTGGCTGCAACATAAAGAAGCCGACGCTCGCTCGGCAGATCATGATCGCGCGGCAACGGTCAGATTCTGCCACAGAACCAAAACGCGGCGGCATGTGGGGGACGATGGCCCACACCATGCGGAACGACTCGCGGCACTCTTCGCCGTTTTTTCTGACGATCTTTGGCGGCGTATCCATCAAAAACCCCACGCTCGCCGAGGAACTGGTCGATCTTCAAGAACTAATCCGCAGCGGCGAGCTATCACTGAATGATTGGGACCAGGCCATGCTGAGTTTGTCAAAACTCGAAAGCAGTTGCGGTTCGTTCACGCTATTTGCTGGCTTCAATGAAGCCGAGCTGCCGACCGAGGATGAAGAGGTCAACAGCCTTGCGATGCAATGCCATCTCGGCAACATCAATGATTCTTCCCGCGAGGTACTCCAAGCCGGCATCGGGCTGAGTGATTCCGAACGACGCACCGTGCTCCATCGGGCGGTAGCCGTTACGGCCTGAGAGATTCGTCCCGCCCCTGGTCTTTCAGTGCCACTATATGGCACTTTCTGGCGGCCTAAGCCATAAACCACCCCTTTGTGTCAATCTATGACACCTGCTAGTTCGGCGGCCACACGGCGCAGCGGCATGAGCGGATCATCAAAGGCGGCATCGGCATCAAATCCTTGCGGCGCCTCGATCTCATCGAGATGCGAAAAGAACCTGTACCGTAGGGCTATCTCGCTTCCATTTTTCCAGATCTCAATCACGCGCCCCTGCTGCGGCGCGTCGATCATGGATCCGGTGATCATTTCCGTATAGCGTCCTCGGTCCAGGGCCGCGTGAGCGTGCGTGTGCCCGGCTAAGTGCATGACCATTGCGGGAAATCGACCGAGCAAGGAACGCAACGAGCCGCTCGTCAGCGCCGTGCCGAGGGACACGTCCATCGCCGCACTGGGGTGGTGCGTGGCAATGATGGCGACCTCATCGCGACTCTGTGCTCGCTGCAACTCGGCCAGTAGAAAATCCCGCTCAGGAAGGGACATAGCGCCCTCGGCGTAGTTCCGCTCGGGCACCTCCAGCAACGGCGCAGAGGAATTAAGCCCGATCAACCGAAGCCCCGGCACCGGGGACACGCTGTACCAAGTCCGGCTCGGATGATCCGCATCGAAACCGTGCCCGATGGGCTCCGAGGTGCTGAACAGGTGCGCGGCGATGAACTCTTCGTTGGTAATGTAACGCCGGTCCGCGTTGGGTTCGACCACCGTGGGGATGTTCAACTGCGGCGGCGGGCCGGGGTTGGCCGGCGTGATCGGAGCCCACGCAAGCGTGCCCTCGGGGTTCAGCACCAGCGGCGCGAAAACACCGAACCGCTGGGACAAGGGCAGCGGGCTGACGCGACCACCCAACGGCTGGTTGACGATTGGAAACACGCCGACGCCGAAGCGATCATGGTTGCCGAAGACGCTATACCAAAGGATCGTCGGCCTGCTCCCGTGTTGCCCGTTTCGATACAACCCCTGCGCAGTGAACGGCGCGTGCGGGTCGAGCAGTGCGTCGGGTATGGACGAGGCGTCGCGATCATCGGGGCCGGTACGCGGGTTGATAATACCGCCGTCAAAGGCGGTGATGAACCAGCCGAGCTCGTTGCGCTGGGCGTTGTCCAGCGCGTCCCCGGTGTGGATCACGAAGTCAATGTTCGTACCCGAGGCGTGCAGCTTGTTGATCGCGCGGATCGTACCGTCGAGCAGGTGCGTCGAGTAGGCCTCCTGCGGCCGCCAGGCACTGGACGAAAGACGCGCACCCACCGTAAGCCGACCCGGTGATTCTTCATCCATGATCTGCGCATCGGAGATATGCGCAAACCGCGCGAGCAACGTCAACCCCTCCGGCGGCGCAGT
>JAJRWY010000218.1 GCA_024276575.1 Candidatus Binatota bacterium | reverse complement strand
TCGCCGCGGGTTTCGTCCCGGCTGCCGAGAATGCTTATGGTCTCGTTGTTGAAACTGTCGATGTTGCGGCCGTAGGTGTTTGATAGATAGCTCTGCAGCGCGGGGACGAACTCGTGCTTCTGTTCAGTCGAAAACTTGTTCCAGTTCCTGGCAAGTACCAGTTTGGCGATGGTCTCGAAGTCGGACTTGGCCACCAGTATCTCTTCAAGGCGCACTCTCTTGGCGTCGCCGTCGAGGCTGTCGTCGGTCAATACCGCGAGAACTTGGTCGGCGGTTTCCCGAACCAGAGCCTCCGCTGAGTCCGGCGGAAAGGATTGAGTACTGCCGCTGCCCGCCGGTTCCGGGTCGTCCGTAGCCTGCTCTGCTTGTGAATCCGCCCGGGGTTTTACGTTAGGGCCATCCCCAGCCTTTGCCGCGCTTTCGGCCGCGTGGGCGAGCAATGCCGGGCCTTGCCAGGGCGATTGGGTTGTAGCGCGGCCCGGTCTTTCAAGAGCCGCGGCATCAGCCGATGCAGGGGCCATCGGATCCAGGCTAACGGCCACTAGCACGATAGCCGCCACCGTTATCAGGACGGGAGCAATACGCACGATTTCAGTAGCTCGCAACGCCGCCGCCGACATCGTGTCCGCCGAGGCTTTCCTCGGAGTCATCAAAATCGAGGTCGTCGAAATAGTAGAGATCTTCTTCATTGTCTTCGCTGCTTTCCGGGCTGTCTGCGATTTCCGCCCGGCGGTGCTGGTGGTAAGCGTTGCGGACGAAGCTGTAATAGTCGAGTGAACTTTCTTTGGCTGCGGCGACCTCATCCAAAACCATGGCACGTCGGTTGACCACATAGACGGTCCCGACACCCCAAGTAATGTAGGTGTCCACGAAGTAAGGCCACACGGTTAGCAACGAATCGGCCAGAGTCCCGGCTCCATCCCGGGGATTCGACGGTCCCAAAAATGGCAGCATCAGAAAGGGGTTGGCGCCGGCTCCCCATACCCCGAGCGACTGTCCGAAATCCTCGTGGTGTTTTTCCAGGCCGGCCGTGGCCGCGATGTCGAACATCCCCGCCATTCCCAGTGTGGTGTTGAGCACGAAACGGCCGGTGGCCACGCCGCTTTCCCTCAACTCTCCCTGCAAGAGCATGTTTACGAGATCAATAGGATAGCGTGCGTTGGAGAACACATTGTCGACCGATCGCAAAACGGGGTCCGGCAACATGAAATCCCATCCCTTTGCGACCGGCTCCAGCAAGTAGGAGTCGAGCGCGTCATTGAAGGCGAAAACAGAACGGTTGATTCCTTCGATAGGATCGGCGGGGTCGTCTGTGGCGTGGGCGCAGGGTGCAGCCGCTACCGAGGCCAGCAATATAGCGCACACAAAGGCGAAGGCTCCGCAGCCCCTGCCCATGATCGGATGACCCATGCGAGGCCCGGCAGCGTCATGGTGGGCCGCCTCGAGATTCCTTTCCCCGTTACTTTTCATCTGACTCCACGTTGTAGAGAAACTTGCCGACCAAGCGCTCCAGTACGATGGCGGATTCGGTGTAAGCGATTTCCTCTCCGGACTGCAGATATTCGGATTCAGCCCCGAGTTCTAGAGTGATGTACTTGTCACCGAGCAAACCGGCAGTAACAATGGCGGCCGAAGAGTCGAACGGCAGCTCCAGAGAACCGTCTACTTCGATGTCGACGCGTGCACGGTACTCGTCGTTCAGGCGTATACCGGTGACCTGTCCCACTTTGACTCCGGCGATCTCAACGGGCGCACGTGTTTTCAAACCGGCCACTTGGTCGAAAGTCGCATAAAGCGAAAGCCCGGTCCCACCCTCGTTGCTGATCCCGCCTACGCTGAAAGATAAATAGGCGATGCATCCCAATCCGGCTAGTACGAACAGGCCGACCAAGAAATCGCGTCGCAGCTCTCGTCGCATCTTCTTACACTCCCCACAGGGCGGTTATGAAATAGTCGAAAATCAAAATCGAAACCGAGGTGGTGACCACGGTCGAGGTAGTGGCGGCGCTGACACCCGCAGAGGTCGGTTCGCAGCTATAGCCCCTATAGGTAGCGACCAAGCCGATCAGGACGCCGAACAGCCCCGCCTTCAGAAAACTACCGGCCACATCGTTGACAAAATCGACGGAGTTCTCCATCGAAGCGATAAAGGTGCCACTGTCGCCGCCCATCATTGCGACCCCGATTAGATAGCCGCCGAATATTCCGAAGACGATGAAAAGTGCCGAGAGTAGCGGGGTGACGAGCAGCATCATCAAGGCTTTGGGTTTGACCACGTAGTCGATGGGATCAACCGACATCATTCGCAGCCCATCGAGCTGTTCGGTGGCAACCATCGTGCCGATCTCGGCAGTAGTTGCCGAGCCGGCGCGGCCGGTGAGCAACAGGGCGGTCATCACGGGGCCGAACTCGCGTATCAGCGACAGAGCGACGACGGCACCTAGGCTTTCCTCGGCTCCGAAGCGCACCAGCGTGTTGTAGCCTTGCAAGCCGAGCACCATGCCGACGGTGAGGCCCGATATGCAGATGATCATCAGCGAAAGGACGCCGAGTTTGTAAATCTCATCGAGCAGCAACCCGCCTCTCAGCGGTGGGGTGACAGCCGCCACGCAGAGCCGGAAGCCGAACACGGTTATGTGGCCGAGCTCTGAGATGAACTTCAGTGTCCGAGCCCCGATATAGGCGACGGCGTGTATCAACGGCTATACTCCGTTGCCGCGTCCGGGTTCTCGAGTGCGGCCAAAGCTTCGTCTGGGTCCTCGTTGAGGAAACGCGTGACGCATGGGTCCTGGCTATTCAAGAGGTCTCCCGGGGTGCCCGCTACCGCGCCGTCGGGGAGCATCAGCACGATCCAGTCGGCCATTCTCAAGGTCGATCGAACGTGATGGGAAACCACTACCATGGTGATGCCAAGTTCCCGGTTGAGGCGCAGCAGCAAGGCCTCGATCATCTTGGTAGATACCGGATCGAGTCCTGAAAACGGCTCATCAATCATCAGTATTTCCGGGCTGCGCATGATCGCACGCGCCAGAGCCACGCGCTTGACCATGCCACCCGAAAGCTCTCCCGGTAGCAACTCATCCACGTCGGAAAGTCCAACCGAGCGCAGCCGCCGGTGTACTTCTTCGCGGATCTCCTCTTCGTCGAGTTTCGAGGATTCACGAAGGGGGAAAGCGAGATTGTCGAACACGTTCAAGGAGTCGAGTAGTGCGCCGCCTTGGAACATCATGCCGAGTTTATCGCGTACTGAATAGAGCTTGCGGTCGGGCAGTTCGCAGACGTTGTCGCCGTCTACCAGGATGCGCCCGGAGCAGGGGCGCACAAGCCCGCCGATCAAGCGCAGTACGGTACTCTTGCCCACGCCGCTACCCCCGAGCACTACCGAGATCTTTCCCCGCGGGAACTCGCATGAAAGCGAATCGAATACACGGCGGCCGTTAAAGCTCATGCTCACATTGTCCAAGACAATGTGGGCGGCACCGTTTACTGGGTTTATGGGGTCGGTGGGTTCCATTGTGGATAAACAGTATCTGTTAACTTAAGGGCTGCAAGCATTTCTAGCCAGCGCTTTGCGCATTTGACAGCGCTCTAGGCACGAGCCGCTATTGTGGCGGTAGTGGTGCTACCGCTACTCTCGGTATTGCGCGGTATTGCGCTGCGTTTACATTGGCCCAGGAGGCAGCTAGCCTGCGTCATTCGTGAAAGAATCGCTACGAGCCCCTACTGTTCGCTATCTCGACTGTGCCCGCCTGCCCGCTAGGCCGGCTCGCGCACTCGGCGACCTCGGCGCACTGCTAAGTACCTCTGCTGGTCTCGGCGCTACGTTTGGGCCGGCCGGCTACACGTGTGCGACTCTCGCCGTGAGCTTTCATGAGTAGGGTAGGCTGGAAAAGGCTGGTAGGCCGGCGCTTGTCGGCCCGTTCGGGTTCGTGCCGCGCAGGCTACCAGCAAGTGCTATGATTGCCGGGTTTTGCACTCAACCAAACTAGCGGAGAAGTCCCCATGTCGGAGAAACAGATAGAAAATCTGCTTCAAGAGGAACGTCTTTTCGAACCGCCGGAGGCTTTCGCCGACCGCGCCCATATTCGCAGCCGCGAGCAGTACGACGCCATTCGCGAGCGGGCTGCCGCCGATCCCGAGGCCTTTTGGGCCGAAGCCGCCGAGGAGCTCGAATGGTTCGAGAAGTGGGAGCAGGTACTGGATTGGCAGCCGCCTTTCGCCAAATGGTTTGTGGGTGCGAAGACCAATATCTCCTATAACTGCCTCGACCGTCATCTTGGCGGGCCGCACGCCTCGAAGACCGCGATCATCTGGGAGGGCGAGCCCGGCGACCAGCGCCGTTTGAGCTACGAAGAATTGCATAGTGAGGTCTGTGCGGCTGCCGGTGCGCTGCAAAGCCTAGGGGTGGCCGCAGGCGACCGTGTAGGTATCTACATGCCGATGGTACCCGAGCTGGCCATAGCGATGCTGGCCTGCGCACGCATAGGCGCCACTCATTCGGTGGTGTTCGGCGGTTTCTCGGCCGATGCGATCGCCGACCGTATGAACGACGCCGAGGCCAAGGTCATCATTACCGCCGACGGCGGCTGGCGCCGAGGTAAGGTGCTGGCTTTGAAGGACCTAGTGGACGAGGCTGCCGGCAAGTGTCCGAGTGTGCAAAGTGTGGTGGTGCTAAAGCGCACCGAGAACAAAGTCGCATGGAAGCAAGGCCGTGATCACTGGTGGCACGAACTCGTCGCCGCGGCCGAGCCCCTGAGCGAAGCCCCGGCGCTGGATTCCGAGCATCCACTTTTCATCCTCTATACGTCGGGGACCACCGGCAAACCCAAGGGCGTCGTGCATAGCACCGGCGGTTACATGACGCAGGCTTACCTTACTTCAAAGTGGGTGTTCGACCTGCGCGACGACGACATTTACTGGTGCACTGCCGACTGCGGTTGGGTTACCGGGCACAGTTACATCACCTACGGCCCGTTGTTGAACGGGGCTACGGTACTGATGTACGAAGGGGCGCCCACCGAACCCGGCTTCGACCGTTTCTGGGACATGGTCGAGCGCCATAAGGTCAGCATCCTGTACACCGCGCCGACTGCCATCCGTTCTTTCATGAAGTGGGGATACGAGC
Organism: Candidatus Binatota bacterium; assembly: GCA_024276575.1. GTDB lineage: Bacteria > Desulfobacterota > Binatia > UBA1149 > CAITLU01 > JAJRWY01. The sequence continues at coordinate 4,236 of JAJRWY010000218.1, read as the reverse complement.
ATCCCAAGGCCCACGACCTCAGCAGCTTGCGCCTGCTCGGAACCGTGGGAGAACCGATCAACCCCGAAGCTTGGATGTGGTACCGTTCGGTAATCGGCGGCGACCGTTGCCCTATCGTCGATACCTGGTGGCAGACCGAGACCGGCGGGATAATGGTGACGCCGCTGCCTGGCGCGGTAAGTACCAAGCCCGGTTCGGCGACCTTGCCTTTCCCCGGCATCGACGTTGAAGTGGTCGACAGCGAGGGCAAGGTTACTCCCGACAACGGTGGCGGCTTCTTGGTCGTACGCAAGCCGTGGCCGGGTATGCTGCGCACCCTGTTCCGTGATCCCGATCGCTATGTGGAAGCCTACTGGTCGCGCTTCGGGGATATGTATTTCGCTGGTGACGGGGCACGCCGCGACGAAGACGGCTACCTGTGGATAATGGGCCGCATCGACGATGTGATGAACGTTTCCGGACACCGCATCGGCACCATGGAAGTCGAAAGCGCGCTGGTCAGCCACGAGGCAGTTACCGAAGCGGCGGTAGTCGGGCGGCCCGACGATATCAAGGGGCAGGCGATAGCGGCTTTCGTTACGCTGGGTCCCGGATTTGCGGCCAGCGATGAGTTGAAGGCGCAATTGCGGGCCCATGTAGCCAAAGAAATCGGGCCCTTTGCCAAGCCCGACGACTTGCGTTTTTCCGATGCCCTGCCGAAAACCCGTAGCGGTAAGATCATGCGGCGCCTACTGCGTGATATCGCCTCGGGTAAGGAAAGCAGCGGGGATACCACGACTCTCGAAGATTATTCGGTGCTCTCTCGCTTGCGCGAGGAGGAAGGGGAAGGCTGAGATTGGCGCTCGCATTCTACAACACACGCTCGCGGCGCAAGGAAGTGTTCGAACCCTTGCGTCCAGGCAAGGTTTCGATGTACGTGTGCGGCGTCACCGTCTACGATCGCTGTCACGTCGGCCATGCGCGTTCGCTGATATTTTTCGATGTGGTTGCCCGTTACCTGCGCTGGCGCGGCTTCGATCTGTGCTTCGTCCGTAACATCACCGACATCGACGACAAGATCATCAAGCGCGCCGCCGAGTGCGGTGAGAGCTGGGACGGCCTGGCCCAGCGCTACATAGACGAGATGCATCGCGACGTGGCCGCACTGGGCTGCCTTGCGCCCGATGTAGAGCCGCGCGCCACCGAGAACATCCCCGAGATGCTCGACCTGATCGCGCGCTTGGAAGCCCGCGGTATGGCTTACGCGGTCGGCGGCGGTGATGTTTACTTCTCGGTCCCCGATTTCAAGCCCTACGGTGCATTGTCGGGCCGCGATCTCGACGATCTGATGGCCGGTGCCAGAGTCGAGGTCGATGAACGTAAGCGCAGCCCCATGGATTTTGCCTTGTGGAAGGGAGCGAAAGCGGGGGAGCCGAGTTGGGACAGTCCCTGGGGCCCCGGCAGGCCCGGCTGGCATCTGGAATGCTCGGCCATGAGCAGCAAGTATCTCGGTGAGCCTTTCGATATACACGGCGGCGGGGAGGATCTGGTATTCCCCCATCATGAAAACGAGCTGGCGCAATCGTGCGGAGCCGGTGCAGAGCAGTTCGTGCGCTACTGGCTGCACCACGCCTTCGTGCGTATCGACAAGGAGAAAATGTCGAAGTCCTTGGGTAACGTTTTCGCCATTGCCGACGTGCTCGAGGAAGTCGAAGCCGAAGGTCTGCGACTCAATCTTTTATCTACTCACTACCGCAGCCCGCTTGATTTCAGCCCGGAGGGCATCGCGGAGTCGACCAAAGCGATGTTGCGCGTCTATGAAGCCCTGGCACGGGCGGATGAAGCGGGCTGTGAAGACCCGTCCTATGACCATAGCAGCCATGAGGTGGCCGAATTGGTCGAGGCCATGGATGACGACTTCAACAGCGCCAAGGCCGTGGCTGTGGCTTTCGAAGCCCTACGTGAACTGAACCGCTCCCTAGACGCAGGCGACTTGAAGGGAGCATCGGTTTCGCTGGGCGTCATCAAAGCCGCCGGGGCCTGTCTGGGCCTGTTCCAGGCCGAACCCGCCGCCTTTCTGGATTCGTATAAGTCGAAAGGGGCCGGCCGTAGTGGTGTGGATGAAGCCGAGATCGAAAGGGCGATCGCGGCGCGTAGCGAGGCCAGAAAGAACAAGGATTTCGCTGAGGCCGATAGAATCCGTGATGAACTGGCCGCCCGCGGCATTTATCTGGAAGACGGGCCCGGCGGGACCACCTGGAAACTCGAGCCCTAGCCTGCGCGTCGGCAGCCGGCGGCGGTTTGCTGCAGAGTTGTGCGCAAGAATGCCGGGCAGGGGCCTGGCAGGCGAGTATCTGCCGGGCTGCTTGTCGTGGCAGTGCTGGCGGGGCGTGATTTGCGCCGCCGGCGGTCGCGGGCAGAAACACGGCTCCGGCCGGTTGGGCCGAACGCCCGGTGATGCTAGAAGTATGGGAACGGTTTCAGCCGTTTCCGCCCCAAGGAGGTAGATTGCACAGATGGTACGGACGCTAATCGCCTGCACATTCGCAGTGGTGATGTTGTTGGGAATTTCCGCATGCACCAAGAAAGAGGAGCCGAAAGCTACCCCGCAAGCGGCGACGCAGGCCAAGCAGGCTCCGGCCGCCGAGAAGGCCCCGGAAGCCGCTCCTGCCAAGAAGGCGCCTGAGGGCCAGCCTGCGCAACCTGCTCCGCAGCAAGATATGCCGGAGACGTGAGCCTTGGTTTGATCCGAGAGCAAGCTTGGACGATGCCTCGCAGAACGATGTTTCGCTGGACAATGTCTCAGCGGATGAATGCCGGGCGGATAAAGTAGCGGATAGGGCGCTGAGTAGTTCCACAGGCAGCGGAAGACGGGGTTTTCTCAAAGGCCTGGGGCTTTTCTCCGGATTCCTCGGCCTCGGTGGCATCCTCAAGTACGGGACGCAGGTGTTTCTGCTGCGTGAAGCCCCGACGGAAGCCGAAAAGCCGCGCGACGATTGGGCCGGCTCAACGGTTAAATCTTACCGCAAGCTAGGCCGCACCGGCTGGCAGATGTCGGACATCTCCTTTGGCTCGGCCCAGGTAAACGATCCCGATGTGGTACGCCTGGCGCTGGACCGTGGTATCAACTACATCGACACCTCGCCCGACTACGCCGATGCGATGTCGGAGAAAGTGGTTGGCGAAGCTGTCGCCGGCCGTCGCGACAAAGTTTTTCTGGCCTCCAAGTTCTGCACGCCTGACGGCCACCTCGATGTCGAGACCCCGGTGGCCGGTATCATCAAGGCCGTCGAACAAAGCCTGGGGCGTTTGCGCACAGATTATCTCGATCTTTGCCACATCCATGCCTGCAACAGCGTCGAGCGGTTGATGGCCCCAAACTTCCATGAGGCTTTCGACCGCCTCAAACAGCAGGGCAAAGTGCGTTTTCTCGGGGTATCCTCCCACACCCCGGAACTAGAGATGGTGATGAACAAGGCGGTGGATAGTGACCGTTTCGCGGTCATAATGGTTGCCTATAACTTTAAAAACTGGCCTGATCTATCGAATATCATAAAGAAAGCGCACGCGAAGGATGTAGGGTTTGTGGCTATGAAAACGCTCAAGGGCGCCTACCACACGGTGCTTTCGGATTTCGAGGCTGACGAGCGTAACAGCTTCACGCAAGCGGCGTTCAAGTGGGTGAACAACAACCCCGGCGTTTCGGGGCTGGTGGTGTCGATCTCGCGTTCATCGCAGCTCGATGAGTATCTGTACGCCTCCGGCAAGCAACTCGACCCGGCCGATTTGGTCCTGCTCGAGAGGTATGACGACTTGGTGGCCAAGCACTACTGCCGTCCAGGCTGCGGCGAGTGTCTGGACGCTTGTCCAGCGTCCTTGCCGGTCGACGACATACTTCGCTACTCGATGTACTACGAGGGCTACCAGCGCGAAAGCGAGGCAATACGTAATTACGCCCGTCTAGGTGCTGGGCGTAGCGCGGCGGTCTGTGCCGATTGCAGTGCGCCTTGCCAGGGAGCCTGTCCTTTCGATCTGCCGGTGCGCCAGAAAATGCTGCGTGCCGACAGCTTGCTCAGCTTCTGCGTTTAACCTTGATCGGACAATAATTCACGGTGCAAATCGCCTCCGGCTCGCGCCGGAGCACGCTATACACGGCCCTACTCGCGCCCGCCGATGCTCACGTACGGTTGGGTACGCTGCGCTCGGTGAACGCTCCGTTAGGCCACGGCTGACGCACTCCAGCACATTTTCGCTCAT
>JAJRWY010000217.1 GCA_024276575.1 Candidatus Binatota bacterium | reverse complement strand
TTTCCCCCACGAGGTTTCAGCTCCCGTCGAGCGGGAGCTGAAACCCGAGTAGTCTATACGTTTGTCGAGGCTGCTACGCGTTCGCCGCATCACAGTTCGCCGCATCACAGTTCGCCGCATCACAGTTCGCCGCATCACAGTACGTTGCATCACAGTTCGCCGCATCACAGTACGTTGCATCACAGTACGTTGCATCACAGTTCGCCGCATCACAGTGCCCAGATCCGGCTCGCAGCAAAACAAGGCCTGTCCATTCGGTGCTTGCAACTATTGCGATGAGCTTTCATGAACCAAGTCGGATAAGAATAGCATGTGTCCGAGAGAGGGCCGAAATTCACCGATCCCGCTCCTGCTGTCAGCATCCTGATGCCCGTGCGGAACGCTGCGAAGTGGTTGGCCGAATCCCTGGATTCAGTTTTGGCTCAGAGCAGCCGCCATTGGGAGTTGATCGCAGTCGATGACGGCTCGAGCGATGCCGGAGCGCGCATACTGGCCGGCTATGCACTGCGAGACCGCCGCATTCGAGTCGCCGCCACTGAGATTCATTCTCGAGGCATCGTCGCCGCGCTTAACCAGGCCCTGGATCTTGCCCGTTATCCTTTGGTCGCCCGTATGGATGTCGATGACGTCGCGCACCCGGAGCGGCTGGCACTGCAGGCCCAGCTACTGGACGAGTCTCCCGGCCTCTTCGGTGTTGGATGCGTGGTCGAAGCTTTCCCTGCGCAAAGGCTGACCGGCGGTATGTGCCGCTATCTTGCCTGGCAGAATTCACTGCTCAGCCCGGCCGATATTTATCGCGACCGCTTCGTCGAGTCCCCGTTCATACATCCGTCCTTGATGCTGCGCCGCGACCCCTTATGCGAGGTTCTCGGCGGCTGGCAAGACCCGCCCTGGGCCGAAGATTGGGACCTACTGCTCAGGGCTTTCGAGGCCGGCCTAGCCTTCGCCCGGCATCCACGTGCCCTTCTTCGCTGGCGCCTGCACGATGGGCAGGCAACCCGTAGTGAGCACCGCTATTCGTCCGAGTGTTTTTTGCAAGCCCGCAGCTTCTACTTGGCTAGAGCGCTAGCCCCTATAGCGGCCGCGAAGCGGAACATATGGGTGCTCGGTGCCGGAAAGACCGGGAAACGACTGGGCAAGTCTCTGGCTGCCCGCGGTGTGGAACTGGCTGGCTTCGTCGATCTCGACGTGGCCAAAATCGGCGGCCGGGTGCGCGACGGCCGGCGGTCGTGGCCGGTAGTCTCTTATGCGCGTTTGTGTGCAATGCAGCCCCGGCCTTTCGCGCTATCGGCGGTAGGGGCCGAAGGCGCACGCGAGAGGATATGCCGCGAACTCGAAAGCTGGGGTTGGCGCGCCGTCGAAGATTACCTAGCGGCCGCCTAGCCGTCGTTTGCCCCCCTGTATGGTGCTTGTTTGCCTGAGAAATTGTCTATCGAGTGCGCAAAGCTCGAAAAGCCGTTTTTGCTGCCACCAACTTCTGATAGATTCAAAGCCAGCGGAAGCCTTGCATGCGAGCCTGGGTTCGCAACCGGCAAGGATTCGTCTCTGACCAGTTCGGACCCTGAGCGGTTCCGCCCCTATCGGATTTGTTCTCGTCGCATCGGCAATCGTCGTCGATGCTTTTCTACGTTCGGCTGAGTTCCAATGTTGCTCCGCTGCGTTTGCCGGTCTCGAACTTCATGTACACCGCCGGTGGAAGACGCATTCGGGCCGGCTTTCATGACCTTATGACGGGCTAAGAAATGGTTCCGATTATAGCCAAAAAGCTTTTGATAATAGCTTGTTAACTTTCCCGATAGGCCGCTTGATGAATGCTATGAAGACAGTCTCTTGCAATCGTTTTCCCGTTGGCGCCGTGCTGGGCCTACCGCTGATTTTGCTCTTGCTCGCGGTGTTTGCCCCGGCCGACGTTTCGGCCGCCAACCCGAACCTTCCAGTCGACCAGCTTTGCTTTCAGGGAAAGATTCGTGCGGTTCAATACAGCGCCAACCAGCTTGCCAAGTGCCATCTTCGCCGCGCACGTAAGAGCAGTTATGATTTTTCTGCCTGTGCGGCCAGGGTGCTGTCGAAAGTCCAACGGCGCATCAGCGACACCGACAACGCTGCAGCGGAGCAAAACTTTTCTTGCCCCGGGGACGTTACGACTTTGCAGCTCGACGCTACCAGCGGTTGGCAGGCCGGGCTGGTTGCGGCATCCATCTTTCAGTCCAACCCCTTGCCCAACGACTGCGTGGGCAAGCGCAACAAGGCTTTGGGCAAGTATGCTTTCAAGTACAGCGGGTGCTGGACGAAGAATTTCGGCACCGATCGTGACGGCGTTGTTAGCTGCGCTTCACGGGCCGCTTCGAAACTAGTCAAGAAATGGGCCGATGCCGAGCGGCGGGAATCTTGTACTTCCGATAGTGTGGCCGTGGTACAGGCGGCCGTGGACGCGGCCATGGACGCGAATGCCGGTCTGGTTTTCGTGGAATGCGGCGACGGTTCGGTCGACGGCACCGAGCTTTGCGATGACGGCAACCTGGTTTCGGGAGACGGCTGCGAAAACGATTGTACTCCTACGCCGGTGTGCGGCAACGGCCTTGTCGAAGCCGGCGAAGAGTGTGATGACGGCAACCTCGCGGTCGGCGATGGCTGCAATTCCGTATGCGCCATAGAGGTGTGCGGCAACGGTGTGGTGGACGCCGGTGAGGCCTGTGACGACGGCAACGCCGTGGATACGGATGCCTGTTTGAGCGATTGCAGCGCGGCTTCCTGCGGCGACGGAGTTACGTGGTCTGGAGTCGAGGCCTGTGACGACGGCAACGCCGTGGATACGGATGCCTGTTTGAGCGATTGCAGCGCCGCCTCCTGTGGCGACGGAGTTACGTGGTCTGGAGTCGAGGCCTGCGACGACGGCAATGCGGTGGATACGGATGCCTGTTTGAGCGATTGCAGCGCGGCTTCCTGCGGCGACGGAGTTACGTGGTCTGGAGTCGAGGCCTGTGACGACGGCAACGCCGTGGATACGGATGCCTGCTTGAGCGATTGCAGCGCCGCCTCC
>JAJRWY010000216.1 GCA_024276575.1 Candidatus Binatota bacterium | reverse complement strand
GTAGTTCGCGCAGTGCGGGCGCGGAAACTACGGCGAGACATCCTCGTGCTGAGTCGTCTCCTTCTGCTCCGGGACAGACGCGGCGTTCTGCTGAGCAGGACCGGGGCTACGCTCGAGAAGTGGAGCAAGCTGGGCATCGGTCTTCCAATAGCTTGGCCGAAGGTCTCGATTCAGCGCCGACAGGCACGGAGCCCGGAGCTGAGCCCCCTGCTTCGGAATCGACTCCCTGGGAGGAGTTTCTAGAGCTTGCCCGTAAGCGCTACGGACTCGATATGTATGTGACGCTTACCAATTGTGAAGTACTATCCCTGACTCGCGAGTTGCTCGAGATAAAGCCTGCCAGTGGTGCCATGGGCGACTCTTTGAACAATCCAACCGTATTCGCTCGTGTTCGCGAAGTCGCCGCCGAGCATTTCGGCGGGCAGATCGAAGTGCGCCTTGCTTCCAAGGCTGAGAGCGCAGGGCGCAACGGCGTATCGGTTCAGGCTCTGGAAAACGACCGTGCGGCGCGACAGCGTGCCCAGGCCAAGGACGATCCCCTGGTTCGCCGGGCAGTAGAAAAATTTGGTGGAACTATCAAAGAGATTTCGTTGATCGAGGAGTGAGCATAAGGCTAAGCCAGCGTAGTCGCGCCGACGCGGTCGATATGGAATCTATTGTGAATAGCTTGGGTCCACGACCGGCAACACGACCGGCAACAAGGCTGGAAGGCTGGCAACGAGACCGGCAACAAAGGCTGGCGACAAGGCGATGAGACCGGCAACAAAGACTGGCGACAAGGCAACGAGACCGGCAGCACGACCGGTTACAAGACCGGCATGATCGAAGGCGTAGTTACGAAGGAGAAACAATGGCCGAACCCGGAATGATGGAGATGCTGAAGCAGGCGAGGGGTCTGCAGAAGCGTATGAACAAGGTGCAGAAGAAGGCGGAGAAGCGCGAAGTTACCGCGGAGTCCGCCGACGGATTGGTCTCTGTGGTGTGTACCGGCAAGCCGCTGATAAAGCGCATCTTGATAGACCCGGCGTTGCTCGGCGAAAGCGACAAGCGTGTGGTGCAGGATGCGTTGACATCTACCGTCAACGCGGCCTTGAAGAAGGCTCAGGCCATGGTCGATACGGAGATGCAGAAGGTTGCCGGCGATCTCGGCTTGCCGGGTTCCGAAGAAGAGGCGGAGGCAGCGATTGCGGATGCCGACGCGCCCGAGGCCAAGGAAGGTGGCCGCCTTCGCCGGCTGCTTCGACGTTGACACTTGCTTTGTGGGCCGGAGATCTCCCCATCACGCATATCTGGGCGGCCGTTGCGGCAGTCGGCTGCTTGCGACATTGCGACATTGCGACAGGCTGGCTGGCGGTGGTGCCGTCCTGGTATCGCGTGTGCTTGTTCGGCCGGAGATGGCCCCGCGGCCTCCGGCTACGGGGCCGTGAAGATTTCCTTGCCGCGATGGGCCGCGGGTAGCGCCCGCTAAGGAGTCCGGATTTGGATTACACTCCCGCACTCGAGCGCTTGGTAAAACTGCTCTCACGGATGCCTGGGATCGGCGAGAAGAGCGCCGCGCGGTTGGCATTCTTCATACTGCGGGCCGATGAGTCCTACGCGCGGGATCTGGCCGCTGCCGTTGAGGCCGTGAAGACCGAGACGCGTTTTTGCAGCACTTGCTTTGCTCTTACCGAAAGCGACCCCTGTCCCCTGTGCCGGGATCCGCGCCGGGACAATCGCATACTCTGCGTAGTCGAAGAAGCCTCGGATCTGTTGGCGATCGAACGCAGCCATGGCTTTTCCGGCCGCTACCATGTTCTTCAGGGCGCGATCTCTCCGCTCGACGGGCGCGGCCCGGAGCAACTGCGCATCAAGGAACTGCTCGCGCGTCTGAGCGGCGGCGAGGTCGAGGAGGTAGTGTTGGCCACCAACCCAAGTGTGGAAGGAGAGGCGACGGCACTGTATCTGGCTCGGCTTATCAAGCCGTTAGGCATAAAAGTAACGCGCATAGCCAGGGGTATTCCGGTAGGTGGTACACTGGAGTACGCTGACCAAGTAACAGTGGGGCGGGCTATAGAGGGGCGCGGGGACATGTAACTCTCCGCAGGAGAGCTTGGCCGGTGGCGAGAAGCCCGAAGGGGGTGGCAACGGCCGGGCCTTGACAGGAACGCCAACATGGATAATTATTCTCATCCAGTGAGCGAGTCTCAAGAAAACGAAGGTTTAGGGGGCCCCGCGATGCGGGCAAGGAGTTTCGGTGAATTGTGCCGTAAGGCCGGTCTCGCTGACACTCCGCAGCGGCGTCTCATCTATCGCTGTTTGGCTGAAAGCAGCGACCATCCGACGGTCGAGACTGTTTTCAACAGGGTGCGGCCACACCTGCCGCGAGTGTCCCTAGCAACGGTATACCGCAACCTCAAGATCTTCGTGGGCGCCGGGCTCATCGACGAGGTTGCGATAGGCGGTAACCGGGCGCGCTATGACGCCGACCGTTCGCCGCATCATCACCTCATTTGTGAGAGTTGCGGTGAGGTTGCCGACCATCACTCGGACAGTCTCGACTGTATCGAGTGTGTCGGACCCGGTGGTAATACCGTGGGCGGTTTCGAGGTGCATCGGAGCAGGGTCAACCTGTTCGGATTGTGCGCCAAGTGCCGTGAGATGACCGCGACCGAAACCGGCGTCTGAGTACTCACTTCTGTTGCCGTTCCCGCACGGAGCGCGATCCGGCCTTTGGCCGTAGGCGTTGCTGCTAGGGATGCCGGCAAATTTTGAACTTTGATCGGAGGACTTCGATCGACGGAGTCCCTATTTGTGTTTGTGAGTCTCAGGAGGACCGAAAAATGGCAGATTTGAAAGGCAGCAAGACCCATCAGAACTTGAAAGACGCGTTCGCCGGCGAGTCGCAGGCCAATCGTCGTTATCTGTACTTCGCCAAGCAGGCCGATATCGAGGGCTACCCTGACGTTGCCGGCCTGTTTCGCGACACCGCAGAAGGCGAGACCGGCCACGCGCATGGCCATCTCGACTATCTGAAGACCGTTGGCGATCCGGCCACGGACCTGCCGATCGGCGATACTTCCACAAATCTGAAAGCCGCTGTTGTCGGCGAGACTCACGAATACACCGACATGTATCCGGGCATGGCCAAGGCGGCTCGCGAGGAAGGTTTCGACGAGATCGCCGATTGGTTCGAGACTCTGGCCAAGGCGGAAAAATCCCACGCCGGACGCTTCGACCAAGCTCTCAACAACCTGGACTAGCCTGCTGGACTACTAGCCTGCGTCTGCAGCGGTGGCTTGAAAGTGCTGCCGCTGCAGGCGGGCAAGATCGCAACACACACATACGACTAGAGGGAAGAACTCAGCGATGGGGGCGATAAAGGCGCGACCGACCGAAGGGCTTTGCTACGATCCCTCCGTAGCGCGCTACTGGAGTAAGCAAGGCCTGGATGCCGAGATCGAAAGGGTCTTCGACATCTGTCACGGCTGCCGCCTTTGTTTCAAGCTCTGCCCCTCCTTTCCCAAGTTATTCGACGCAGTCGATGCGCATGACGGTGATGTCCGCGCGCTCGGTGAGGAGAAAATCGACGAGGTCGTGGAGGCATGCTTCCAGTGCAAGCTGTGTTATCCGAAGTGTCCCTACACTGCCGATGACGGCCACGAGTTCGATATCGACTTTCCGGCGTTAATGCAGCGCTACACTGCCCAAAAGGCTCGGCGCGACGGGATCGGACTCAGGGAGAAGTTGCTCGGGAACCCCGGGCTCGTGGGCAAGCTCACGGCGCCGGTCGCGCCTTTGGCCAACTGGGCCAATACCAAGAAGCCGGTCCGGGTACTCTTGGAGCGAAGCGTCGGCATCCATCGCGACAAGCTGTTGCCCGAGTTTCACCGCGAGACTTTTGAAAAGTGGGCGGCACGCCGTGACACGACGGGCGGTTCAACACGTGGCACAACACGTGGCACAACGGGCGGCACAACGGACGGCACAACGGGCGGCACAACACGTGGCACAACGCGTGGCACAACGGACGGCACAACGGACGGCACAACGGACGGCACAACGGACGGCACAACGGGCGGCACAACACGTGGCACAACGGGCGGTACAACGGGCGGTACAACGCGTGGCACAACGGGCGGTACATCGGGTGGCACAACTGGCGGCATAGCAGGTGCGAGTGGCACAACGCTTGGCACATCGGGCACCGCGACGGGCGGCACATCGGGCGAGGGCCGGACGAGTGTCGTGAATGGTTCCGCTAGTGCCGCAGGTGGTGCCGCACACACTTCGTCCGGCACCCGCGAGGTGGTGCTCTTCCATACCTGCTTCGTGAACTACAATAACCCGCAACTCGGTAAAGATGCAGTAACTGTGCTCGAGCGCAGCGGGATAAAGGTGCTGTCTCCCGATCAAGGATGTTGCGGAATGCCGGCACTCGATGGTGGCGATATCGAGTTCGCGCGGCGCCAAGCCCGCCGCAATGTTGTCCGGCTAAAACCCTACGTCGACCGTGGCCTCGTGGTGCTGGCGATAAACCCGACTTGCTCCCTGACCTTGAAACGCGAGTATGCCGGTTTGGTCGGCGAGGATATGCGCGAGGACGCCGAGCGCCTAGCGGCATCCACGCGCGACTTGCTCGAATACATCCATGAGCTGCAACGCGAGGGTTTGCTCGATGAAGACTTTGCCAGTAGCCCCGGCGAGCTTGCCTACCACCTTCCCTGCCATCTAAAGGCGCAGAATATCGGCTTCCGCTCCCGTGACGTGATGAAAAGAATCCCCGGGGCCCGGGTTCGTGTAGTCGACGGTTGTTGCGGGCACGACGGCACCTGGGCCATGAAAACCGAGCATTTCGAGGCCTCGATGAGGCAGGGAGCAGCGGTATTCGAGCAAATGTCGGCGGGCGGAATCATGGCGACAGATTGCCCGCTTGCCGCCATACAGTTCGAGCAGGCCACGGGCGTCAAGCCTGTCCATCCCGTGCAGGTGCTGGCACGTGCCTACCGGAAGGACGGTTTCCCAAGTAGGAAAGGCGGGAAATGAAAGCGGTAAGCCCCTCGGAAATAAAGTCGATACAGGACTACGAGATCGACCGGCCGCGAATGCGCGAGCGGGTGATGAAGATCAAGGCGGTGCGGCGAATTCACCTGGGAGACCATCTTACCTTCCTGTTCGAAAACCGCGATACGGTTATCTACCAAATCCAGGAGATGATGCGGGCCGAAGGCATGACGAAGCCGGCGGAGATCAAGCGTGAGCTCGAGGTCTATAACGAACTCGTTGCCGGCGACGGCGAGTTGTGTGCGACGCTTTTGATCGAGTACACGGATCCCGCGCTGCGTGATGCGAAGCTTCGCGAGTTGCTGGGCCTGGAAAATCACATCGTGCTGCGTATCGGCGAGGCCGGTGAGGCGCGGGCGGTCTTCGACACGCGGCAGCTATCCGAAGATCGCATCAGCTCGGTGCATTATTTGACCTTCCCGCTGGGCCCGCAGTTGTCGGCGGCTTTCCCTATGGCGACAAAGGTGGAGCTTCGTTGTGACCACGAGAAGCTGAGCGTGTCCCAGCTCCTCTCTGCGGAGCAGCACGCGGCGCTGGTCCAGGACCTGAGTTCCTGATTACGGTAGACGAATGTCCCGGGATGAACACAGGGCTGGGGCGGAAAAGGGACTTCGCTGTTTGACCGGACAGGCTTGCTTGACCGAACAGGGCTGTTCGACCGGACGGGCTGCTTGACCGAACAAGGCTGTCCGACCGGACAGGACTGCGCCGCTGCTTCCCGGCTCTGCTTTTCCTGAAATCGTCCCGAAAGTGCAGAAAGTCCCGAAAGTCCAGAAAGGCCCCGAAGCCCCCGAAGGCCCGTAGTAGGGCTTTCGGGAAGATGCCGGCTAAGACCAGATCTGCGTTTCCAGCACGTCATCCACGGTTTCCGGACGGCGCACCATTTTCACTTCCCCGGATTCCAGAATCGCGTAAACGGCACTTCGCGGGCGCGTGAACTGATTGGCTCGTGCGATGCTGTAAGCGCCGGCATCGAGCAAGGCCAGTGGGGCCCCTTCTTCGGCGTCTTGTACTTCGCGCTGAAAGTACAGGACGTCTTGCGTCGCCAGGGTGGGGCCCGAGACGTTGTAAATCTTGGTCGGGCTGTCCGGACGCTTACCGGGCATCACCAAGCGCCATTCGGAGAAGAAGAGGTTCTCGGGTACGTCGTTCATCGAGATATCGGTGAACAGCCACTCGTTCTTCAGTACCTTGACCCGTCCGACTACCAGTTGGGCGTTGGCGACCAAGCAACGGCCGGGTTCCAGGCTCAGTTTCGGTGCGAACCCGCTGCTACGTTTAAGCTCATGGTAACGGCCGGTTATCGCCTTCCCGAAGTCATCGATCGAATTAGCCTTTACTTCGATGCGGCCCATCTTCTCGAGCACGCGGGCGAAACGGAAGCGCCGTGACAGCCGCAAGTTGCGCATGCTTTGGGCGGGATATCCCCCGCCCATGTTGATCTCGTCGATTTCTATTCCGTGGGGTTTGAGCTTGGCGATCAACTCGAACATACGGTCCATGGTGGTCAGGTAACGGCTCGGTGTGAAAATCTGTGAGCCGATGTGCGCCATGATGGAGACGAGGTTTAGATTCTCCATCTTGTTGATCGCGACGCCGGCTTCTGCCGCTTCATCGAAGGGGAAGCCGAACTTCTTCTTGTAGGTGCTGACTACCTTGTCGTAGTAGGGCTTGGACAATAGCGGATCGATGCGCATCCCGACGTTGACCACGCGGCCGGCCTTCTTCGCGGCCTCGTTGACCATATGCGCTTCGGTCATCGACTCGATGTCGATCAGATGTATGCCCCAGTCAATGGCGGCCTCGATGTCGGCCGCCGGTTTGCAGGGGCCGTCGAAAACGACGTTGCCTGGGTCCATTCCGGCACGCTTGGCCAGTTCCATGTCCAAGGCACCCGAGATTTCAGCGCCGCAGCCTTCTTCGGCCAGCGTCTTCAAGACGATGCTCTCGAAATTGGATTTGGTCGAGTAGTACGTGGATATGCCTTCCACCGACGAAAAAGCCTGGCGCAGGCGCCGGTAGTTATCACGCACCTGCTTCTGCGAAATGAGATAGAAAGGGGTCGGGTAAGTGTCGGCAAGCTCGGCCAGGTCGTGCCCGTCAAAGGTCGCGCGTCCGGATTGCTCCCAGACGAAGTGGTCGTTGGCTTGATTATTCGGCATGCGGGATTCCTACCTCCAGTGTCTCTGTATCGATGTTAGTGTCTGTCGAAGCGTTGCGGGTTGTAGGGCGGTCCGGTTGCAACGACGATGCGAGGGCCGAAATGGGGCCGGCACCCGCTGGTAGCGCGCCGGCGATGTCGTGGCCGGCGTCGTTTGAGCTTGCCGGATCGCCGCTGCCGTTGGTCTTGGCGGTCCGCTGCCGCGCCTTGCGGGGCCAGGGCCGCGACGGGTCGCGGAAAGTTCCGAGGTTGCGCAGCGAGGTCCCGACGCAACCCATGATGAGTTTCAGCGGCAACACTACGCCGTGGCGCCGTGGCTGGTAGCATTTGCTCATGAAGCCACCGGTGCCGCGGGTGGAAACCCAGGTTTTCGGTTTGGCGGATGCTTTGGGCGGATGCAGGCGCGTAGCACAGCGTTGGCCGGTAGCAGCGCTGTAAGCCGACAGCAGCAAATGTTTGCCGCTGCGCGTGCCCAGGCTCATCCACAGCCAGGGCCGCGGGTTGGCGTCGAGCAGCTTGAAGCGTCCGTCGCGCCGGTCTTTCTTGAACTCGACCTCGCAAAGGCCCCAGTAGCCCATCTCACGCATCAAGCGCACCGCCGGTTCGACTACGCCGGGGTCGCGGACGGTGCGGACTATCAACCCGTCGCCGAAGGGCTCGGGGTATTCGCAGTATTTACGGGTGGTGTAAAAGTCTCCGAGGCTTCCGTCTTTGCGCAGGTACATGGCCACGGTGACGAGATCCTCGAAGCCGCCGGGGATCGCTTCTTGGAGCAGCGGGGGGAAGCCTGCGTCCAGCACGCTTTGTACCGCCAATTCCAAATCACCGGCCACCGCTTTTGTTCCTCCCAGCATCTGGCGTGCCGAGCGGACACCGGTCTCGGACAGTTGGTAGCGAAAGGCGGGTTTGACCAGCCATCCGTTGGGCGGCATATCGCGCAACTCGGTGGCATCGGCGATCTCGCGATGCTCGGGTGCGGTGACGTGTACGCGCTGTGCAGCATCGTATAATGCGCGCTTGTCCACGATAGTGGTTACAATCCCCGAGCCAGGGTAGGGAAGGACGAAATTACCGTCTAGTTCCCGTTGGTAGTGATCGAGGGCCAGCAGTGCGGCATCCTCGGTAGCAACCAGCACTGGAGCGGCCGGCAGTGTTTTGCCGAATTCGCAGATGGCATCCATCCACCTACGATGGTCGGTGTAGAGGTTGGGGACTTCTACGAAACGCGCGAATCGCGAGCGCGCGGCCGGTCCCGGCTTGCGCGACAGCACGTAGACTTCGATGCCGCCGCACCCTAGTTCCCGGGCGGCGGCCAGCGCTGCCGGGTTGTCCGGGAAAACGAGTGCTGCCGGCCGTGAACTGTCGGTTCTCACTTTCACTCGCCTTCTTCTCCGGTGGCGAGATGTATGAGATCACTAGCTTTACGAAGTGCCATCGGTGCTCCTTTGAAACCAGCCAGCTTATCGAAGATTTTTCCTACCGGCGTATTTCTGAGCACCACGTCGAGCACAGGGTGAAGCACCACCCGTTGGTAAATTGGCTTGTGGACGAAACCGAGCGTGGCTTTGAATGCATCCAGAGTCGGTGTCGGTGTGAGCGAGTCGAGACCGAAGGTCACTTCGCGAAAGCCGCGCTTCATCAGCATGTCGTGAGTGACGCTGAAAATCAGCGCGTTGTTGGGGTAGTGGCCCAGCAGTCGATTCAGTGAGCGGCTCTGCAACAAGTCACAGACATCATCGACCAGAGTCACCAGCAAATAGGCTGCAAGCTCATCGTCGTGCCAAGCCGACCAAATCTCGACGGCCGGTTCCATATCTGCCGCCTTCAGGAGGCGCCGCCAAGCGTTTACGCTACCGTTGTTGAATCGGCCCTGGCGCTTGAGGGTGTCGATTACCGACTGCTCTCCAACCTTGGCCAACTCCGTGCCGCTGATCTGGCGTATGGTATTGCGCTTGAGCCCGCGACGGACCTTGCTTCGGGCGCTTGCGGACAAGGATTCCAACTCGTAACTGCCGCTGGCTACGATCTGGTGGCTCGGCCTGCCGCCGCCGTCGGCTTCCGTTACATAACGAAGCCCCAGTACTCCCCCACGGCGAAGCAAGCGGCGCCGTTGCTCGGGGCTGGGCCGGATGGGCTGGTGGCTGGGAATCGCGAGCAAGAACTTCGGGCCGGCCTCGAACCAGTGGGTCGAGCCTTCTCGTACGGTATTGAAACCGGCGTTCTCGAAGAATTGTAGGAGCCGGCCGGCATCCATGGCAATCTCCGGGCCTCCACCGTGGCTACTACTGTCCGAGTTGCTCATTGATGTTTGGTTCCGTACAATCGATGCTTGTGCCAGTGCCCCTGCGCCCGTAGCGGTTCGCGGTGCGCCTGAGCGGCTGCTCGCAGCACCCTTCGCTTGCCCGGGCTTCGGCACAGAACCGGCCCAGGTTAGTGTAAGTCCAGGCTTTTTTCCAGCAGATAAAGCTTGCCGAGACCCTAGCCGGCGGCTTTTCGTGGGGCATCCGGGGTAGCCGCCTGCTCGCCGTCCCCCGCTATGGCCGTGGCGGCCGGCGGTGGTGGCCGCCACGGCCATAGCGGCATTTGCGGCCATTGGGATCTCGCGCGATGAGTGTGGAAGAACCATGTCTTGTTCTAGAAGCTGTTGGGGCGTAGCAGAGCATCGGTGCCGCCGTCTACGAAGAATATCGAACCGCAGCAAAAGCGGGCGTCTTCGCTCAAAAGAAACGCGATTACTGCAGCTACTTGTTCGGGTTTCCCGAAACCGCCGGTTGGAATGGGGAAGTCGCGGATCAGCGGGCCGGTTTCAGGGTCAGCTAGGCCCGCCTGTAACAACGGGGTATCGGTGGCTCCCGGCGCTACACCGTTGAGACATATGCCGGTGGCTGCCCATTCAGGTGCGCGCCGTCGCAACGCGCGTCCGAGCGCCAGTTTCGAACCCGCATAGGCGAGACTGCCGCCAAGCGTAGCCGCCTGTTTTACCGCGTCGTCCTCGTCACCCGCCAGCATCGCGGCGATGAACTCTTCAGGGATGCCGGGAACGATGGTTGCGGAATTAGAACAAAGAGCAACCGCAGCCGGGTTGCGGCCGGCCGCCAGTAGCTCACGCAAGCTGTCCATCATTGAAATTGCACCGAAGTAGTTGACCCGGACTATCTGCTCCGGCGGACCCGAGACTGGACCGAGTCCCGCGCTCAGCACCAAGGCGTCCAGGCCGGCGGAGCAACTCTGCCTTGTCCGCCGGCAAGCTTCTTCACGCCCGGCAGCCGACGACAAGTCCGCTGTGATTTCCGCGCCGTGCAAGTCTATGCCGGTGACTGTAGTTCCCGGCGTTTCGAGTAGCCGCCTAGTCGCCGCACCGATACCGGAAGCGGACCCTGTAACGACTATATTGGCCATCAATCCCCGTTGCCGCGTTTCAGTCGAGTTGGGGGCTGGAGGGTAGGCGGCTTTCGCCCATCAAATATTCGTCGACGGCGCACGCGCACTCCCGGCCTTCCCATATCGCCCACACCACGAGCGACTGTCCGCGCCTCGCGTCGCCGCAGGCAAACACTTTGTCTTCCGAGGTCAAGTAGGAGGACGATGCTGATATATTTCCCCGTGCGTCCAGTACCAGGCCCAAGCCGTCAAGGAGCGGATGCTTTTGCGGGCCGGTAAACCCCATCGCTAGCAGTACTAGGTCGGCGTCTATACGGAACTCGCTGCCGGGGATCTCTTTGAG
>JAJRWY010000215.1 GCA_024276575.1 Candidatus Binatota bacterium | reverse complement strand
TATCCCAAACCCCAGTATCCCAAACCCCAGTATCTCAAACCCTAATATCCCAGACCCGAGTATCCCAGACCCGAGTATAGTATCCCAGTATTCCAGTATTCCAGTATCCCGGTGTTCAACCGCGGCTCTTCTTTGCTAACATGAACGAACCTTGACGGTGATCATCATGTTCTTTCCCCTTCGCCCTACGGCTGTGATCCAGTTGTTTCTAGCGGCCGTGCTGCTCGCTTCCTGTACGGTTTCGCCGCTGGGGCGCCGGCAGTTGGTTCTTCATTCCGATCAAGCCATGGACCAGGTCGGAGAAGCCGCTTTCGTGCGTCTGAAAGATCAGACTCCGTTGTCACGTGACCCGCGCGCCCAGGCTTTCGTCCGCTGTGTCGCCGAGGCGATCTTGCTCGAATCGGAGCCGCGCACAGGCAAGCGCGATTGGGAAATCGTGGTTTTCGAAGACAAGAGCGCCAACGCGTTCGCGCTTCCCGGAGGCAAGATCGGCGTCTACAGCGGTATGCTCGACATCGCCTACAACCAAGACCGGCTGGCCGCCGTAATCGCACACGAGATCGCCCACGTCCATGCGCGCCACGCCAACGAACGTTTGTCCACGGCGCAAACCACCGAGATCGCCTTGCAAGCCGTTGAGGAACTCGGCGACCTGTCACGCGGTAGCGGCAGGCGGACCATGGCAATGCTGGGCCTGGGAGCGCAAGTAGGGGTTTTGCTCCCCTTCAGCCGCGCGCAGGAGCGCGAAGCCGACTTGATGGGTCTGGATCTGATGGCGGGAGCAGGTTTCGATCCGCGTGCGGCCCTGCGTTTGTGGCGTAAGATGTCGGAATCGCGCGAAGGTGCGCCGCCGGAGTTTCTCTCTACACACCCGTCCTACGGGGCACGCATGGACGCGATCAGCGACCGTATGCCGAGGGCCAAGCAAATCTTCGAAGCCGCCCGCCGGGCAGGCCTGCACCCCGACTGCAAACGCTAGAATCCGGGGACGGATACCTGTTAGCGGATAGAGGGATCCGCTCTTGTGGAAACCGGGCACGATAAAGTGGGGCCGTCCGCGGTTGTATGGAGCGGCTACATCGAGTGGCCAGTCGCAAGGATTGGCCGGCGGACCGGGAGTCTTGGTTTCGAAAGATCCTGGGACACTTCGAAGAAGCCACCGTGCTCGCGCTCTGGGGAGATTATTAGTTACTAGTCGCGCCGGCGTTCAAAACGGAAATCGCAATGGTCGCCTCCACGGGCGAGCGTCTGCGTGCGAACGAAACGTAGGCCGAAGGGAGCAAGGAAGCCCGGAAAGAAGACCTCGTCCGCGTGGCAGCCGGAGTCGCAAGCTTCGACCAAACCGAGGGTCTTGGGTATCTCGCAAAACGCGCAATAGCTTACGTTGATGGCAACGGCGTCGTCGGAGTTTTCGATGACGCTGTATTCGTGGAGTCCCGCTGCCCGCTCGGCTTCGAAAAAAGCCAGCATATAACTGCGAAATGCTGCGAACAGGTCTTCCACTCCTTCGAATTCTTCGCCGCGAGGAAGCAATTCTCTATTGACAGGACCCGACACCTGTTCCGCTATGCGTCGATGGATCTCACGCGCCCGTTCCATACCTACGAGCCGGGCAGTTGCCGCGAAGACGGCTGTCCTGTCCACGATCAGGTCGATAAACGATTCGCTGTTCAAGCCCCTGGCGCGCACCGAATCGAGATCCACGCGCTTTAGCCTGCGCTTCTCGATGGGTATCAGGATCAGCAGGCGCAGCATTCCCCACCATCCCAGCTCCTCGAGCAGCACCCTTGCGCTTTGCCGCCGAAGCCGTTTACGCAGCGGGGCGGGCAGCGCCGGCATGGTTTCGCTGTAAGGGCGCCCGTAGTTTTTGAGTTGTCGCGCTTCCATCGCGTACTCTTGCCACCTTAGTCCGGGTACGGTCGCGTTGTAAACTATGCCGCCGTATAGCTTTGCAGCCCATCGCCGTCAGGACGGACGCCTTGCGCCGGGCCCACGAGCTGGGTTCAAGCCTCCACCCGTGGAGAAGTGCGTGGGTTGGTGGTGGCCGCGTAGGTAGTCGGCGGCGCTCATCGGGCGCTTGCCTTCGGGTTGTAGCCGGCTGACGGCGATGATGCCGTTGCCGCAGCGCACTCGTAGCGTTTTCCCGTCGCCTGGGACTACGGCGCCGGGTTCGCCGGCCTTGTCGCGGTTTGAAGCGCTGCCGTTCGATGCAGGGCCGGCCGCCACCGCTTCGGTGCCTGGCTCACAGCGCTTCGCCGCGTCCTCCTCGACGCGCGCGGCCAGGATCTTCAAACGTTTGCTCCCGTCGAAAGTGAACGCACCGGGCGACGGTGCGAAGGCTCGTATCACTCGGTCCACTTGCACGGCATCGGCGCTCCAGTCGATCTGTGCTTCACGCTTGTCCAGTGGCGGCGCGTAAGTGGCCGCGTCGTGATCCTGGGCCTTGGCCACAGCTTTGCCGCTCGCGATCGAGTCTAAGGCTTCCAACAACAATTCGGCCGACAAGTGCGACAACCGCTGCCGCAGCGAACCCGCGTCGGTGCCGGCTTCTATGGTTACCCGGCGTGCAAGGATGATGTCGCCCTCGTCCATGCCTTCGTTCATCTGCATGATGGTGACACCGGTTTCGCTTTCACCCTCGAGCAGGGCTCTTTCGATCGGCGCTGCCCCACGCAGGCGCGGCAGCAAGGATCCGTGGGCGTTGATACAGCCCAAGCGTGGCGCGTAGAGCAACTCAGCGGGCAGTATACGGCCGTAGGCGACGCAGGCGCCGATGTCGAGTCCGAGTTCGTGGACGCGGCGTATGCACGAGTGGTCTCGTGGCGAAGCCGGATCGAGTACTTCGATACCGTGTTCGATAGCGAGTTTTTTGACCGCGCAAGCCTGAAGCCGTTTCCCGCGCCCGGCCGGTTTGTCGGGCCGGGTGAGCACGGCGGCCACTTGGTGGCGGCTCGACACCAAGGCCTCGAGCGACACTGCCGCGTACTCGGGAGTCCCCATGAAAAGAATGCGAAGTGCTTCCGGGGCGGGGTCCATGGTGGCTTCGAGGGCGGGAATGTCAGATCGCGGGCGGGCTGCCCGTGGCAGCCGCGCCGTCCTCTTTGGACATTTTCTTGAGCCGCTTACGGTACAACTCGCGTTTCAGCCGGGAGATGTGATCAATGAAAAGCTTTCCGTTTAGATGATCGATCTCGTGCTGTATACACACTGCGGCGAGATCCTCGAGTTCGAGTTCGATCTCTTTGTGATCGACGGTCCAGCCGTGCAGCAGTATCTTCGACGGCCGCGTTATCTCCGCGGTATAGTTGACCACACTAAGGCAACCTTCCTCCTTGGTGATCGAACCTTCGGATTCGAGTACGCGCGGGTTGATGACCTTCATCAACTTGCGTCCGCGATTCTCGTGATCGGTGTCGACCACGATCACCCGTTGCAGCACGCCGACCTGAGGTGCGGCGAGACCGATGCCGTCGGCCGCATACATGGTGTCGACCAAGTCGTTGAGAAAGCCCGCGAGTTCGCCGTTGATTTCGCCGACGGCTTTCGCCTTCTGTTTCAAGACCCGGCTGGGAAATCTGTAAATCTCGCGAATAGGCATATCGATTAACGCCGCGACGAACTCTCCATGAGCAAGTCAGACTAAATGAACTCGAAAAATTCGGGAACTGCAAGACCCGGGCAGGCCCGCGGCGCCCTGTGGCCTCAGGCCATGTCGAAAGGGTCTACATCCACCACGCCGTACACCCGCCTTCGTTGCGCTTGCCGCAAGCGGCACCCCGGGGCCTCAGGCCATGTCGAAAGGGTCTACATCTACCACCACGCGTACACCCGCCTTCGTTGCGCTTGCCGCAATCCTCTCGCGTATCAAGGCTGCCACATGGCGCACCGCAGCACCGGAGGATCCGCGCAGTTGTAGTTGAAAGCGGAAGTTTGATTTTACTCTTTCCACGGCGGCCGGAGCGGGGCCGCGCATGAGTACTCCGGCCACAGACCGCAGAATGTCCTCGCCGCTGCGGGCGGCGGCATAGGCGCAGCGTTCAACGGCCGCACGCTCGCGGCCGAAAAACCGCAACTGCACCATGCGCGCAGCCGGCGGGTAGCCGAGGTCCTCGCGATCGCGAAGCTCCGAGCGTGCCATACTATGGTAGTCGTGCTCGACGGCCGCTCGTATCAGCGGGTGCTCGGGCTGGTAGCTTTGTATGACCACCAACCCCTGCCGTCCGCCGCGCCCGGCGCGCCCTGCCACTTGGGTCAGCAGTTGGAAGGTCCTTTCGGCTGCGCGGAAGTCGGGGAGGCCGAGAGCAGAGTCGGCGTGTATGACTCCGACCAAGGTGACGCCTTCGACGTCGTGGCCTTTGGCTATCATCTGCGTTCCGATCAGCACGTCGACGCGATGCTTACGCCAATCGAGCAAGATCGAGGCGCCGCTGCCCTTGCGCGAAGTCGAGTCTCTATCCAGACGGGCGATGCGCGCTGCGGGCAAAAGCTCTTGCACTGCCAATTCGAGTCTTTGCGTGCCCAGCCCCTCCGAGACCAGTGCGTCGGCTTTGCAGGCCGGGCAGCGCTGCGGTTCGCGCTGGCGGCGGTTGCAATGGTGGCATCGCAACTCTCTTTGTTGCTGGTGCAGGGTCATGCCGACACTGCAGTCGGGACACTCCAGCACCTCGCCGCAACGGTAGCATTGCAAGTGGTGGGCGTATCCGCGGCGGTTGAGGAAGAGCAGGGTTTGTCCGCCGGAATCGAAGTTGGCGGCCATTCTCTCGGCTAGGTAATCGCTGATGCCGCCCTTGGCGGCTAGGTCTTCACCGCGCAGATCCGCAACCAGTATTCGCGGCAAGGGGTTCTCGGTTACCCGCTCGGGCATGCTCAAGCGCGTGTAGCGATTCTCTTCGCAGTTGCGCCAGGATTCGAGCGACGGCGTGGCCGAACCCAGGACTATCGGACAAGCGGCGAGTTGTGCCCGGCGTACGGCCACGTCGCGGGCATGGTAACGCACCCCGTCCTCCTGCTTGTAAGAACCGTCGTGTTCCTCATCCACGATGATCAGAGCGAGATTCAGCATTGGCGCCAGCACCGCCGAGCGTGCGCCCACTGCTATCGAAGCCTCTCCACGGCAAATGCGGCGCCACTGGTCCCAGCGCTCCCCGGCGCTCAACTCGCTGTGGAGAACCGCGACGGTGTTGCCGAACCTGCCGTGCAAACGCGAGAGCAGTTGGTGGGTCAGCGAGATCTCCGGAACGAGCAGCAGGGCGCTGCCTCCACGCTGCAGGACGGCGGCGATCAGCCGCATGTAGACCTCGGTCTTACCGCTGGCGGTCACTCCGTGAAGCAGGAAGGGATCGAAGCTACCGAGGGATTTTTCGACGCTTTCAAGTGCGGCCGACTGGGCCGGGCTGAGTTGCGGAGGCGGGTCGGTTTCGGCTGTGGATGGCGGCGTACGGTAGTGTTCGCGCTTTTCGACTTCGACCAAGCCCGCTTCGGCGAGTGCCTGCAGGGGCGACGACACCGAGGGGAACATGGTCTTGAGTTCGGCTATCGCTACGCAGCGTGAAGGTGTGGCCGCCAGGTATTCGAAGATCTCCCGGCGGCGTGGAGCGCGTGCGAATAGCGCCGCGGCGCTCGCTTCATCCGGTATGCGGCGCAGCCGCACCCAGCTTTCGAAACGCGGGTTCACCTTGGGGGCGTTGAGCACTTCACGGACTTCCACGGCACCGCACTTCAGCAGAGAAGCCAATCCGCGGTCTATCGATCGCAGGCCCAGCTTGCGTGCCAGCGCCGGGGCTTGCATGGAGCCCCCGTTTTTCTCCAACTGCGCGACGATGTCTTTGCCCAGTTGGTTGCGGGCGGCATCGGGGTCTTTCAAAACGACCATTCGCGTGGAAGAGGCGCG
The DNA here is from genome assembly GCA_024276575.1 of Candidatus Binatota bacterium. GTDB lineage: Bacteria > Desulfobacterota > Binatia > UBA1149 > CAITLU01 > JAJRWY01. The sequence continues at coordinate 14,154 of JAJRWY010000215.1, read as the reverse complement.
TAAACCCCGGCTCAGCACCAAAGAGAGAACCTCGGCGCGGGAAGCCATATAGTAGCTCGCCATCCAGTCCATGAGTTCGAGCAGGTCGGGTGGGACCACTGCTTCATGGTCGAGCAGCGCCTCGATATCACGGCACTTTATTCCCACGGGTGCCGTATCCAGCTTGGCGGTGACCAGTGCCGTCACCCGCCGCCTCCCGAGCGGAACCAGGACTCGTGCGCCCGTTTCGAGCGAGGCGGCCAGCGCTTCGGGAACGCTGTAACTCAGCGAATCGATCGAGGGGATGCCCGGCAAGGGTGTTACTTCAACGTAGCTTTCCACTTCGTAGTCCCATCTTTCACGGCGCGGCGCCGCTGTCGAGCATTACACACGCGTCGTTGATCGCATGCGAACGAGCAGGCAGCGTCGCGGGCATGGCTTGGCGTGAGCGAATGTTCAGCTCTCCACGACCGGATGCTACAGGCCGCATCCTGGGCCTTGCGGGATGGCGCGGTTCGACGCGGGCTTGGTCTGTGTTGCTTGGCCGCTCCTCCAAAGCGTTAGCCTTCTGGAGTCTCGGCCGGGAGTCGTTGAGCGTCGCGCTAATGGAACCTGGTATCGATGAACCTTTGCTGCTGGCTTGTGCGGCGAGCGGCAGTAGCGCCGGCACCGCTACCGATGCCGGCTTCTGTTTCGCTCCGGGTATACTCGAGCTTTCTTCGATGGTCGCCGCGAATACCGTGGCTAACATTGCCGCGTTACCGTCGGAGTACTGCCGTGTATTCACGGCACCGGGTGCGGGTGTTGAAGCTCCGCAAACTCTATACGGCGGCGAAGTTGGCAGTGTGCAGCCGGGCACCGCGTTGCTTGGTGTTTTCGACGAGAGTTCCGGCGGTGCTGACGCTTGCGAAGCCGTGGTCCGTACAGCGGTGCAAGGCGGATGCGACCTGATTCTCGAAGCCCGCCGGGATGTGGTCGAGGCGGCTGAAACTTTGTTTCGCTTGGCCGGCCTCGACCTCGAGGCTTTGGACTGCGAGTCCTGTGCCTTGATCAACCTGAGGAATGCGCTGGGTTCCGTCCACGAGAGATCTATGGCCGCGGAGATTGACGCTGCGGAGCTTGCCACGGCGGCTTCGGGCCGCGCTAGCGCCGGGGGCTTGGATCCTTTATCGGCAGTTTCGATAGCGCCGCGCGCCGAGGCGCAGGCCGGGGCTCTGGGCTTGCGTTTGTCAGTGCCGGTGGGTCTGGCTCTGGGTAGGTTCGGCTACCTCAGCGAGGACTGACGAGTGCAGGCCGACCTTCTCGTGCAAACGCGGCGTCTGCAGCGGCTGCGCCGCTTGGCCTGGGTGCGCCGCTTACTGCGCCTTATTTTCGTGCTCGGGGGCGGGGCTGCCGTGCTGTGCGTTGCCGCCGTTATGGTTCTGTACCACGCAGACGGCAGCTCTGGATTAGAGTCGTGGATCGGAGGGATTTCTCCGGCTTACCTGTTACGGTCTTACCGGCAGTCCGGTGCCCTACGGCGGAAGGCCGGTGATGAGCGCGACCTCATCGATAGTCCGTCGTCCCAGCGGCTACGGTCCGAGGCCGGGGTCCTAGCCACGAAGCGGGCTGGGTCTACCCAGTTGCCGCTGCCGGCAGCGCTCGGAGCGCAAGGGGAAACGGGCGGCAAGGCACCCACAGGGCTCGCCGAGCCGCATAAAGAAGCTTTGCCCCAGTGGCTCGGGGGACTGGCGCACGAAGCCGGGCGTGCATTGATCATCGGACCGGGCGTCGCGGGCGAATTGCTCGGCTCGGGTCTCGAGGCTTTGGATTGGCGTAAGCGCTTGGCGGTGGCAGCCCGCAACTACGGCCTTGCTTTCTCGGTGGACGAAGATTTGATCGAAGTAACCAAGGCCGATCTCCGCTCTTCCCGCCAAGCCGGCGCGGCAGAGTCCATCGCGACCAACTCAAACGGGACCAGATCCCATTTTGCCAGAACCGGGGGCTCCATCGGGACCAGGTCCCGTTTCAGCCAATCGGGACCTGGTCCGGTTTTGCCAGCAAACGGCACTGGGTCCGCTTCTGCAGTCGGGAGCGGTTCTGCCGGGGCTGGCGTTGCCGGGGCTGGCGTTGTTGGGACCGGTGGCGTTATCGGGACCGGGTCCGGAAACCCTGGCGGTGTCGAGGTCGCGAACCTTGAAGAATTCGGGATTGGGTCCGCAAGCTCCCGGCCCGGCCGCTGCGCTGCCGGGCCGGGAAACTGTGGTGGCTTTGCGCTTACAGCAGTTTCCGGGCGGGGTGGGAGTCGAGTCTGGACGGATAGGCCTGTGTCGCGAGTGCTTGCCTTGAATCACGCGGACGCGGATGAACTGGCCTCGGTGGTAGAGCGCGCCTCCCGGATGTTCGGTGCGGTGGTCGCCTCAGACGCGGCTTCCAATTCTTTGCTGTTGTCGGGCTCCGAGGAAGCGGTGTCGCACGCGGCATCTCTGGTCGAAGAACTCGACACCAAGCGCGTGCGGATACTGCTGGAAGCCGAGATCGTGGAACTGACCCATTCGGCGCGCCGGGAACTGGGTATACAGTGGTCATTTGCCGGCAAACTGGCGGCCTCGGTCGATTTCCCGGCCGCCGAGGACACGGGGGCGTCGTCGGCCTTGCTGCTTGCCACCGGCGGTGCGAGGGCATTGGAAGCGCGATTGGCCGCGTTGGAAGCCGGGGGCCAGGTCAGGGTGGTGTCGAGCCCTCGTGTGGTAATGCTGGAGGGCACATCCGCGACCATAGAGAGCGTGCGTATCTTGAGAGTGAGGCTTCCTTCCCGTTCGGCGCTACTCGGCGACGAGATAGTGGAAACGTCCGGTGAGGAACGCGCTACGGAGAAGATACCGGTCGGGGTGAAACTGGAAGTAACTCCACGGCTGCGTTCCGGCCGCGATGTGTTGCTCAGTATCGAGGCTAAATCGAGCGGTCTCGGGCCCCCTCTGCCCCCCGACGGCATACCCGAGGAACTCTCGCGCTCGGTCTCTGCGCAATTGCTGGTGGGCGACGGCGAGACCGCGGTTCTCGGCGGCTTATTGCGTGAAGGCAGCAGCCGCTCGGGTAGCGGGGTCCCCGGCATCCGTGGGCTTCCGTTCGTGGGCGCGCTGTTCGGGAAACAAGAACGCGAGAACGACAGCGAAGAGCTAGTGGTCTTCGTAACCCCCACGATCCTGGATTGAGGGGTCTTTCGGATGAGCCGCCCATGCCGGGCCAGCTAGTGGTCTTCGTAACCCTCACGATCCTGGATCGAGGGCCCCGGGATTACGGGCGATTGAGGCTCGGAGTAGAGGTTTTACGAATAATGCCGGCGCTGCCCTGCAGGGGAGGGTTGAAAGGCGGAATTGATGGAGCTTAGCCGCTTGGCGATCTACGGTTCGTCTCGTCGTTTGCCTGCAGTGGCGAGCGCTAAGCTCGGTATACACGCCATCGCCGCTTTGGATTCTTTCACGGTCCTCCTATGGTAACTTCAATAGATGACCCGAAGCCGTAGCGCTGAGCTTGCCGCCCCCGCGCTTCGCTTCGCTTCTTTATCCGAATGCAAAATCTCGTTCTCACAGGCTTCATGGCCAGCGGGAAAACCGCAGTAGGAAGGCGTCTGGCCAGACGCCTGGGTTGGGATTTCATCGATACGGATGAACTCATCGAATCGCGGAAAGGCTGTAGTATCAGTGAGATTTTTGCCCGTGACGGCGAAGATGGCTTCCGGCGCGTGGAGTCTGAGACGGTCTGTGCCCTGCGGCCGGAGCGCCCCACTGTCATCTCCACCGGCGGTGGTACCTATATGGACGAAGAGAGCCGCAAGGCTCTGCATCGTTTGGGCATCGTAGTTCACTTGGTGGTCTCGATGCCTACAGTGATGAAGCGGGTGTGCCGCGGAAAGCGCCGCCCGCTGGCCACTGGGCCCGATGCCGAGCGTCGTTTGAGCGGCTTGCTCGAGAGCCGTACCCCGACCTATCGCCTCGCCGACGTCTTGGTGGAAACCGACGGTTTGACAATAGACCAAGCAGTTTCGAGGGTAATGGGGATGATCGAACCGCGTTTGCGAGCCGGCCACGGCAGCCACGGCGGCCACGGCGACCACGCCGGCCACGGCGACGATGCTACCCAAACGGGCCAGGTGCTTGGGAGCGGCGCTGAGCCCCTGCCGCAGGGAAGCTGCGGGGAGAAAGTGGAGAAAGGGTGACTGTGCGATGCCGTTGCAAGCAATAAAGGTCGATCTCGGCGACCGCGGTTACACAGTGCAGGCCGGTGCCGGTTTGCTGGCTCGTGCGGGAGAATTCATCTCTCGACTCGACGCTGCCCGCCGGGTGGTAGTGATCACCAATCCCACGGTGGCGGCTCTTTATCTCGAGCCCTTGCGCGCGGCTCTGCAAGGCGTCAAGGGGGATCCATCGATCGAGGTGGTGGAGATTCCCGACGGCGAGCGCTTCAAGAACCTCGAGACCCTCGAACTCATTTACGACGCTGTGCTCGATGGAGGAAGCGATCGCTCGATCTTGATGGTAGCTCTGGGCGGCGGCGTGGTCGGGGACGTTGCCGGATTCGCCGCCGCCACAGTGCTGCGCGGGATCAGGTTGGTGATGCTGCCTACCACTTTGTTGGCACAAGTAGACTCCAGCGTAGGAGGTAAAACTGCCATCAACCGGCCCCAGGGCAAGAACTTGGTTGGTGCCTTTTACCAGCCCTCTTTGGTGCTGGCCGACATCGATACTCTGGCCAGCTTGCCGCCGCGGGAATATGCGGCCGGTCTGGCCGAAGTCGTGAAATACGGCGTTATTCTCGATGCCGGATTATTCGAGTTGATAGAGAAGCGGCGGCGGGATGTGCTTGCGGTGGATCCCGCGGTCATGACTGAGGTCGTCTCGCGCTGTGTAAAGTTGAAAGCTGCAGTGGTGGAAAAGGACGAGCGCGAGTCGGGCCTTCGCCGGATACTGAACTTCGGCCACACCATCGGCCATGCGCTGGAGAAATCAACATCGTATAGCCGCTATCTTCACGGGGAAGCGGTGGCGATCGGTATGGTCGCGGCGATGCGGATTTCGTGGCGGCTGGGGCTGTGCGACGAGAACTGCGTTAGTAGGCTGGAATCCCTGCTGCACGACCTGGGCCTGGAGACCGCTTTGCCCGCCGACATGACTCCGGCGCTCCTTGCCGAAGCCGTGGGCTTCGATAAGAAGGCAGCGGGCGACGGGGTAGTGTTCATCGTCGTCGGCCGTATCGGCGCCGTGAGCGAGAGAACAATGAGCCGTTCTCAACTCGAATCGCTGCTCGACCTGGATCGCCGATGAAGAGGCCTGTTGCAATCATCAATGATTTTAATAGATTACGGCGATCGAAACCGGAACCGCCTAGTCAGGCGGGCGCTTAGCGGTGGAGGGGAGAAAACGGGATGAGTGACGAGAGCAAGGCAATTCTGGTGCTGCACGGCCCGAATCTGAACATGCTGGGTACGCGTGAGCCGGAGATCTACGGTGCCACGACCCTGGCTGAAATCGATGCGAAACTGCAAGAGCTGGCCGCTGAGTTGGGCTGGCCGCTAGAGGCGTTTCAGTCCAACGGTGAGGGTGAACTGGTATCGCGCATTCAACAGGCGGCTGAATCGAACAGCGGGGTGCTGATCAACCCGGGGGCCTATACGCATACCAGCGTGGCGATACGGGACGCTGTGATCGCCTGTCGGCTACCGGCCGTTGAAGTCCACTTGTCCAATATTCATCAGCGTGAAGAATTTCGCCGCCGTTCCTTGCTTGCCGATATCGTAGTGGGGCAGATCATTGGCTTTGGCGCCGACAGTTACCTTCTTGGATTGCGCGCCCTGGCCGGCGTTCTCGCCGCGGGCTGAGCGGTCTTGTCGAGAGCACCTTCCACAAACTTTCTGGCTGAAAGCCTGGCCGCGGAACTGGAGCGTTTTGCGGATCTCGACTGGAAACTGCAGGGGCTGAAGGGCGGTTCTCCAGCCTATCTGGTAGCGGCCCTCCTGGCGCATGTGCAAAGGCCGGTATTGCTGGTTATGCCGCGCGCCAACGACGCGGAAGTATTTGTCGAAGAACTGCGTACGCTGTCCGGAGAAGACTCGGAAGGAGAGTTCCTGTCGCGGCGTATACACTTGTTGCCTCCGCGTGAAACCCCGCCCTTGGAGATGGTTTCCCCGTCACCCGACGTTGAAGCCGCGAGAACCGCGGCTGTATATCAGCTTTCACAGATGAAATCCCCGGTGATCGTGACCTCTCCGGCGGCGCTGGTGTTGCGGACCGCTCCGCCTGCGGCGGTCCTGGACAGCGCGCTTTATCTGGTGGTCGGTGATGCGCTCTACCTTGAAGAATTCAACGAGCGTCTCGAGTATTTGGGGTACCGCCGCAGCGGCGCGGTCGAGGAACCGGGCGAGAGCGCAGTGCGCGGCGGCATCGTCGATCTTTGGCCCCCGGGTTTTGATTATCCCTGCCGCTGTGAACTAGTCGGTGACTGCATCGAGTCCATACGTTTCTTTGATCCTGACGACCAGCGTTCCTTCCAGCGTAGCGAAGAATTGCTGGTGCTTCCGACCTTGGCTTTCCCCTTGTCGCGTCTGTCCGCCAAGGATTTGCGCGCTGCGGTGCAAGCGCGCTGCGAGGACTTGCTGATCGCGACCAGCGAGCGCCGGCGTCTAGATGATCAACTGGCCACCGGGGTCCATTTCCCCGGTGTGGAGTTGTTTGCGCCTTACGTCTTCGACCGCGCTCCTTTCTTCGGTGAAGGTTTGCCGCCGGCGGCTCTGCGAATATTCGTGGACCCGGGGGCAATCGACGAGGCTTTGGACGAAGAAGAGGCCTTGCTGGCCGAAGCGGCCGCAGCGGCGAGCGAGGCAGGCGGATTCTTTCCCGAGCCGCGCAGTTTGTATGTGGACCACTCGCAACTTCGCGAGTTCCTGTCATCTCGCCCGGCGGTCGAGATCGACATGGCGGAAGCTTACGAGTCTTCGGGTGAGCCCGGGCACCGTGTCTGGCGGGTTGAAAGCTCGGAGAACACGGGGGTCAAGGCAGCGCGGATCGAGGCGAAAGCGCGCCGGGGCGAAGACGGTTTCGGCCCGGTGCTGGCAGCTTTGCAGAAAATCCGTGACCGCGGCGAACGCCTGATCGTGACGGCCTCCAATGCGGCCCAGGCCGATCGTTTGGAGCAATTATTAGGGCTGCCGGCTTTGGGCGAGTTGCGTCGTAGCTCCAGCTTCACTGAGGCCTTACGGGGCGATCCGCGCTTCTTATGGATTGTGCGCGCTCAGCTCCGGGCGGGTTTCGACCTTCCAGCGGACCGGCTGAGAGTAGTAACCGACGAAGAGATCTTCGGCGAGCGCCGCGAACGCCGCCGTCGCCGCCGCGCCTCACGCGCCTACGTTCGCAGTGCGCTGGCCGGCCTTGCGGCCGGCGACTATGTGGTGCATGTGGACCATGGAGTCGGCCGCTACCACGGATTGAAGCACCTGCTTGCGGCCGGAACCGAGGGCGACTTTCTCCACCTGGAGTATGCGGGTGGCGATCGCTACTACCTTCCCGTTGATCGTATCAAGCTGGTCGAGAAGTACGTCGGATCGGGCACTGCTAGCCCCGCGCTGGACCGACTGGGCGGAAGTGCCTGGGTGCGGTCGAAGAAGCGGGTGCGCGATTCCGTGCTGGAAATGGCCCGGGAGCTACTCGATCTCGAGGCCTTTCGCAGCGTGCATGAACGCGAATCCACGGTCGAGGTAGGCAGTGATTTTGCCGAGTTCGAGGCGTGTTTCCCGTTCGAAGAAACGGAAGGCCAGTTGAACTCGGTACGCGATATAATCGCGGATCTGACCGGATCGAAGACCATGGACCGTGTGGTGTGCGGCGATGTGGGCTACGGTAAGACCGAAGTCGCCATGCGTGCGGCCTATCTGACCGTCATGAGTGGCAGGCAATGCGCTTTCTTGGTGCCGACCACGGTGCTGGCAAGGCAGCATTTTGAAACGTTGAAGCAGCGCTTCGAAGGCTATCCGGTCAAGATCGGGCTGCTGTCGCGCTTCAACTCCCGTAGCGAGAACCAAGAGGTCGTGGCCGGCCTAGCTTCCGGCGATATCGATATCGTGATCGGTACGCACCGCCTGCTGCAAAAGGATGTCGATTTTGCCGGACTCGGTTTGCTGGTCGTGGATGAGGAGCACCGTTTCGGTGTGAAGGCCAAGGAGCATATCAAGCAACTGCGCCGGGGTACCGACGTGCTCACCATGACTGCTACTCCCATACCGCGCACCTTACAGTTGGCACTGAGCGGGGTGCGCGATTTGAGCCTGATCGAAACACCCCCGGTGGACCGCCTCGCCATTCGCACCTACGTCGCACGTTTCGACGAGGGCCTCATACGCCAGGCGGTGAAACGTGAGGTTAGCCGTGGCGGCCAGGTGTTCTATCTGCACAACCGCGTGGGTTACATCGGTAGCGCCGCTGTCCGGCTTCAGCAATTGCTGCCCGGCTTGCGGGTGGGGATCGCCCACGGGCAGATGAAAGAACGGCAGCTCGAGGACGTCATGGTCGAGTTTCTAGAACACAGAATCGACGTGCTGGTTTGTACTTCGATCATCGAGTCCGGACTTGATATTCCCAATGCCAACACCATAATCGTCAATCGCGCGGACACGTTCGGATTGGCCCAACTCTACCAGATTCGTGGCCGCGTCGGCCGTTCGTACCGCCGGGCTTACGCCTATCTGCTGGTGCCGGCTGAGGGACTTGTCACCCCGGAGGCCCGCAAACGCCTGTCGGTGCTTCAGGAACTCGATCATCTCGGCGCCGGTTTTCGGCTTGCCGCCCATGACATGGAGATTCGTGGGGCGGGCAATCTCTTGGGCAAGCAGCAATCGGGGCAAATCGCAGCGGTGGGTTTTGATTTGTTCATGCGAATGCTCGAGGAGGCTGCCCTGGAACTTCGCGGCCGCAAGCCGGGTCCACGCGTGGAACCGGAAATAGAACTCGGGGCCGAGGCTTTTCTTCCCGAGCGCTATGTCGAGGACGTGGGCGAGCGTCTGCAGTTATACCGGCGTATGGCGGACGCGGAGACCCGCGAGGAAGTGGTGGCGTTGGCCGAAGAAACCGAGGATCGTTTTGGTTCGCTGCCGCCGCAAGCATTGAATTTCGTACGTGTGATGCGGTTGCGCCCGGCTCTGAAGCGCCTCCTGGTGACGTCGCTGAAGTCCAGCGCCGGCTTGGTGGTCTTGACTTTCGACGATGAGTCGCCGGTCGACCGCGACGTGCTCTTGCGTCTAGCGACACGAAGTCCCAGGCGCTACGGGATTCGCCCCGGAGGGGTCTTTACCGCCAAGAGCAAGGCCTCCGATTTCGGCGGCCTCGCCGACGAGATAGAAGACCTGCTCGAGTCTTTACTCGAAGGTCTCGATGAAGGAAACTGCATTGATGGTGAAACTGATCGCGGCGGGGAGAGTCGTATCGACCGCCTTGCGCAAGTCTGAGAGTCTGTCGAGCCTGGATTGTTCATGAAGAGTTCTGTTACGATCTCCGGCCCTACGCCGTCTCGGGACCTTGTGGGTTCTCGCCTCTCGACGTTTCGCTGCTACACCCGGGAGTCTCATCGCTGGGCTCATAGCGAGCGGAGGCCTGCTTGGCGCTTTTGCGATGAACTTTCATGGCTTTCACTAATAGTAGGGGCAAGGGGAGGGCGGCCGCTGTGGCGCCAGCCTGCGGTCCGAACAGCCACCGGGGTGGCTGCCGCGGTGGTTTTGTGTGGCTGCGTGTCATTCGCCGGCCTCGCTGATGCGTCTGATGGCGGGATATCCTCAACGCCGCCGGGGGCGCAAGATGCACGGTTTGAGCCGGCCGGCGAAGCGTCAGCGCAGCGACGGGAGGTGGTGCAGGAGTGGGCGCCTGACGATGCGGACCAAGCAGACGCGGCACGACAAGCCGCACAACCGCAACAGCCCAGCGAGCCGCAAGCCATGCAGCTGCAGGAGCCTAGTGAGCAGCAGGCCGTGCAACTGCAGGAGCCTAGTGAGCAGCAGGCCATGCAACCGCAGGAGCCTAGTGAGCAGCAAGCCGCGCAACCGCAGGAGCTTGGTGAGCCGCAGGCCGTGCAACCGCAGGAGCCTAGTGAGCCGCAAGCCGTGCAACTGCCTGGGGCCCCAGCCCAGCCCGAGATAGTTTGTGGCGTGGTAGCCACCATCGACGGCGAAGCGGTAACCTTGCACGATCTGCGCAAGTTCAAGGCCGATCGTGGAATTTTCCTCCCCCCGGATGTCCGCGAAGATTACCGTAAGATTCTCGACGCCTTGATCGAGTCACGCCTGCTCAGTGTCGAGTTTACCAAGCTCAATATCACTGCCACCGATTCCGATGTTGATATCTATATAAACAACGTGCTCGAGCAGGGCGGCTCCTCGCGTGAGGAAGTCATGGCGGCTTTGGATGAAGCGGGGCTGAAGTGGGAGGATTACTTTGAACGCATGCGTGAGGAAGTGCAGCGGTTGGGATTGATCAACATGCTGATCCGCTCGCGCGTCAATGTCTCGCCGGAAGAAGTGGAACGCGAATGGCGGTCGAATCCTGATTATATGGAACCGCCCAAAGTGGAGATCTCCCATATATTCCTTCCCTTCCCCGTCGCCGGCGACGAAGCCGGACGCGCAGAGGTTCGCGCTTTGGCTTCTGAAGTATACTCGAGGGTCAAGCGACGGGGTTTCGAAGATGCCGCTCGTGAGTACTCTCGCGGGCCGACTGCGAGTGAAGGGGGTTACCTAGGAGTGTTCACGCGAGGAACGATGGCTCCTCATTTCGAGCAAGCGATTGCCGGGTTGCGCGACGGTGATGTTGCCGCTCCGGTGGAAGTCGTCCAGGGCATTCACATCGTCAAATTGCTACGAGTCATGCCGTCGCGCCGTGTAGCTCTGGAAAAGGTCAGGGAAGAGATCCGTGCCCGGCTTTACGACGAGCGTTTGGACAGGCGCTTTCGCCGCTGGGCCACCGAGGATCTGCGCAAGGAACACCACATTACGGTCGAACTCGAGAAACTGGCTCTCATCATTACGTCGTGAAACCTACGCTGGCTGTGTCGATGGGCGACCCGGCCGGAATCGGGCCGGAGATAGTCCTTAGAGCGGCAATGCGTCCGGCCGTGCGCCGGGCCTGCCGCTTGGTGGTTTTCGGCGACGCGGCGGTGCTCGAAATTGCTCGTGTGGTTTCTAACGCCCCTGCCCTTCCCGGCCTTGCGAGTTCTCCCGCCGGAGCGTCCGCAGGCACGGTGAAGTCGCGCGCTACGGTTGCGGCCGCTACCGCCTCGGCCATCGTAGGGATCGAAGCGGTATCGCGTTTGCGAGTATCTTCGCGTTTACCGCGGCCGAGCGAACGTTGCGGTGATGCGGCTTTTTCGTATCTGGATGTCGCCGCGCGTGCGGTTCTTGGCGGCCGTTTCGATGCGCTGGTGACCGCTCCACTCAACAAGCTGTGGATGAACCGGGCCGGGCACCGTTATGACGGCCATACCGGCTACCTATCGGAGCTATCAGGCCGTCCGGCGGTCATGATGCTGGCCGGAAAGCGCTTGCGGGTGGTACTGGTTACCACCCACCTGGCGCTGTCAGAAGTTCCGGCGCGCCTGACCACCGCTGCGGTGCTGCGGGCTGCGGCCACGACGGCTGCACATCTCGAGCGCTTCCACGCCATGCCTAGACCACGTCTGGCGGTTGCTGCGCTCAATCCTCATGGGGGCGAATCGGGCCTGTTCGGTGATGAGGAGCAGCGGATCATCAAGCCGGCGCTCTCGCAGTTGAGGCGGCGTGGTATAGCCGCCGCCGGTCCTCTTCCGGCCGACACGCTGTTTGCGGCCGCCGCCGCGGGTGACTACGATGCTGTGATTTGCATGTATCACGACCAGGGGTTGATACCCCTTAAGCTTGTCGACTTTGGCCGGGCGGTAAACGTTTCCATGGGCTTGCCTCTGATCAGAACTTCCCCCGACCACGGCACTGCCTACGATTTGGCGGGTAGCGCCAAGGCCGATGACGGCAGCATGGCGGCGGCCATAGTCCTGGCCGCCGAAATGGTGAGAAAGAGCCGGCAAGCGGCAGTTACGACGGGAACAGGGCAAAGTGAAGATAGATCCTAGAGTTTTTCGCGAATACGACATACGCGGTGTAGCCGGGACCGATTACGACGAGGACTTCGTCGAGCTACTCGGCCGTGCTTACGGCACCAAGCTGAGCCGTCTGGCCATCGAGCGTGCGGCGGTCGGGCGCGATTGCCGACTCAGTTCACCCGCTTATTTCGAAGCGCTCACCAAGGGGATACGCGAGGCCGGAATCGACGTTATAGATATCGGACAGTGCCCGACGCCCCTGTTGTACTTCGCCGTGCATTTCTTGGAGTTGAGCGGTGGCGTGATGATCACCGGCAGCCATAACCCGCCCGACCATAACGGATTCAAGATTTGCGTGGGCAAGAGCACCATCCACGGCGAGGAAATACAGGATCTGCGCACGATCATGGAAAGTGGTGACATGGTTTCGGGCGGCCGCGGAAGTATCGAGAGCTATCCCATGATTCCGGCTTACACGGGTTTCATGGACGAGCATTTCGGTCGCTGCGTCGAGGGCTTCAAGGTGGTGGTCGATTCCGGCAACGGCACCGCCGGCCCCGTTGCTCCCGAGGTTTACCGGGCGATGGGATGCGAGGTCATAGAACTCTACAGTGAACCCGACGGGACTTTTCCCAACCACCACCCTGATCCTACTGTCGAAGACAATATGCGTGACCTCATAGCACGGGTGCGTGAGTCCGGAGCGGCACTGGGATTGGCCTTCGACGGGGATTCCGACCGCTTGGGTATCGTAGACGAGACCGGACGGATCGTGTGGGGCGACGAAATGTTGGTGGTGTTTGCGCGTGATATACTCTCGCGCAACCGTGGAGCCACCGTGGTCTCGGAGGTCAAGTGTTCGCAGCGTCTTTACGACGACATCGAAGCTCACGGCGGTGTCGGCATAATGTGGAAAGCGGGACATTCTCTGCTCAAGGCCAAGATGCGTGAGACCAAGGCGCTGCTTGGCGGCGAGATGAGCGGGCATTTGTTTTTTGCCGACCGCTATTTCGGTTTCGATGACGGCATCTACGCGGGCGCGCGCATGATAGAGATCCTTTCCCGCAGTGAGCAGAGTCTGCAGGAGATGCTGTCGTCCTTGCCGCCCGCGGTATTCACTCCGGAGATCCGTTTGGATTGTCCCGACGAGGTGAAGTTCGATCTGGCCGCCCGGGCGCGGGATCGTTTTCGTGAACTCGGCTACGACATTATCGACGTGGACGGTGTCAGGGTGAAGTTCGAACACGGCTGGGGGCTGGTAAGGGCCTCGAATACACAGCCGGTGCTGGTGATGCGTTTCGAGGCTGACAACGAAGAGCATCTAGCGAGTTACCGTAATTTGGTCGAAGAGGAACTCGAGCGGCTCAAGGCCTCGGCCGCGGGCGCCTGAGGCAGGGCGGAGATGTTTTCCACTAGGTGAGCAATCGTATCGTCATAAAGGGCGCGCGCGAGCACAACCTTCGCAACATAGATCTCGACATTCCCCGCGACCGCTTGGTAGTCATAACCGGCTTGTCGGGGTCGGGTAAATCATCGCTGGCCTTCGATACCATCTATGCGGAAGGGCAGCGGCGCTATGTAGAGTCTCTGTCGGCCTACGCGCGGCAATTTCTCGATCAGATGGAAAAACCGGACGTCGATTCCATCGAAGGGTTATCGCCGGCGATTTCCATAGAGCAAAAGACTACGAGCAGAAATCCGCGTTCCACGGTCGGAACCGTGACCGAAGTCTACGACTTCTTGCGCTTGCTCTATGCGACCATAGGCCATCCCCACTGTTATGAGTGTGGCCGCGAAATCACCTCACAGAGCAGCGCCCAGATCGTTGAGCGCGTAATGAAACTTCCTGCCAAGAGCCGCGTGGAAGTTTCTGCTCCGGTAGTACGCGGCCGTAAAGGTGAGTACCGGCGGGACCTTATCGATTACCGCCAGCAGGGTTTCGTGCGCGTACGCATAGATGGGGAAGTTTATGATCTCGATGATGAAATAAAGCTCTCACGCAACGTTCGCCATACTATCGAGGTAGTGGTTGACCGCCTGGTCATGCGCAAAGGCATCGAGAAACGCCTTTCGGATTCGATCGATGTA
>JAJRWY010000214.1 GCA_024276575.1 Candidatus Binatota bacterium | reverse complement strand
GCCAGCTCCGACTTTGCATGCGCTTGGCGCTGACATTGAGGCGCGGGATGCGGGGGTGGTTAGTGAACTCCTGGCGATGAGACCCGGCAACTGTATGGGCGAAAATAGCGAGGACGGAATCTTATGGAACGTGTACCCGAAGCGGAGCTGATGGAGGGGGCGGAACAGGCCAAGGCGTATGCCCAGGCGGATTTCGAAGAGCCGCACTCGCGCATGATAGCCCTGTTGCGTGCGGCGTTGCCTCATTTGCCGATCAGCGGGTGTGCCCTGGACCTTGGTTGCGGTGCCGCGGACATCGGGATTCGTTTCGCCCGTGCTTTTCCGGGTTGGACAGTGCAGGGCCTGGATGGTTCCGAGGCGATGCTGGCGCTGGGCCGGCGGGCGGTGGATGAGGCAGGGTTGAGCGATAGGGTCGAGCTGTTTCTCGGGCGGTTACCCTGGCAGCCGCCTCCGCGAAAGGACTACGACCTGCTGTTTTCCAACGCATTACTGCATCACCTCTACGATCCAAGCACACTGTGGATAGCCGTCAAGGCGTACTCGGCAGCCGGGGCTTCCGTCTTCGTCATGGATCTGCAGCGCCCCCGCGATGTGCTCGAAGCCCGTCGCCTAGTGGAGCGCTATGCGCACGGGGAGGCAGAAATCCTCAAACGAGACTTCTATAATTCTTTCTTGGCTGCCTATAGCGTGGACGAGGTGCGCGAGCAGTTGGCTGTGGCCGGACTCCCCCATTTGAGCGTGGAGCCCTCTGGGGATCGGCACCTGCTCGTCTACGGTGCAATCTAACAAATAGAGGATTCTTGTCGCGCTTGCCGCGACAAAATCCGTGGTAACCCGCATTATTTCATGAAACCTCTGCTACGAGCCTCAATCGCCCGCAATCTTGGCCCGTGCTCGCTTTTCGGTCCTCGACGTAGTGTTAGTACGCCTACGACGGGCCTCATCGCTGCGCTTGGATCGATCTCACGGGCGCTTGCGACCCTCGCAACGAGGTTTCACGAATAATACGGTCTAACGAGCCCCGGCTGGCACGCGGAGGAAGGGGCG
This sequence comes from Candidatus Binatota bacterium, assembly GCA_024276575.1. Classification (GTDB taxonomy): domain Bacteria; phylum Desulfobacterota; class Binatia; order UBA1149; family CAITLU01; genus JAJRWY01. Next base: position 20,421 of record JAJRWY010000214.1, on the reverse strand, counting down.
CTACGGTTGCATGTCATAAGCCGCTGTTGTGGCAAAACATCCGATAAAGGTGCTTCTAAGCGCTGTCGAAAAACGCTAATCTGGGGATGCCTTCCCTCGAGATGGGGGCAGTTTTGTTTTTTGGGGGGGCCGAGGGGAATCCGATTCATCACAATGTGCCGAAGATAGCTCGAGCCTGCGTCGCGATTTCGCGCTGTGGGCGAAGTGTGCTTTCCGGCGAGAGTGCCGGTGCTTTGCCCACGCAGTTTGGGCGCTGGGGCCGGATACGAGGACATGGACTATGAACCCACGCAGCTATCCAAGTAGATCTTTCCGCAGGGGCGGGGCATCGTCCGGCCCTGCTCATCTGGCGGCCCTCGGCGTGTTGATGGCCGCCGGCGCGGTGTTCGCTGTTGCAATGTCGTTTGCTTCGCCGGCCGAGGCACTCACTCCTGCGGCGAACAAGTGCAGAGCCGGGATCGCACGTGCCGCCAGAATGGGTGCCAGTATGGTATTGTCGGCGCGTGTACGTTGCGGCCGCCGTAAAGTCTACGGCGAGATCGCCCCCACCGTCGACTGCGCGGAATATCCGGCTTCGCTGGGAGGCGCGGGGACCGGAGATGTCGGCATCGACCGGCGTCTCGAACGCCTTGATAGGCTCAAAACCCAGGCAGGGAATCGTGCGGTCAGGCGTTGTGACACTCAAGACATCCTTACCGACGTTGATCCCAAGGATGTGCTCGACCCTGCTTCGACTTGTGGCAACTTCCTACAATGGCCCGATGCCATTGCCTGCGCAGTGGATCTCGGGGCTGCGGCGGCGGACCGAGTTTTTACCCTGCTCGACGTTGATTTCTTGGGCGCACAAGAGAAGGTCTGCTATGGGGCGATGGGGCTAAAAGCCCGCAAGACGATGTTTGCCCTGAACCTGTGGCGCGCCAAGTGTTTCGAAAAAGACGAGGCGCTGTCACCCGGCGGCGGCACATATTCCTGCGACGCCAATATCTCTCCGCCCGGGGCTTTCAACACCACACTGTTTTTACGCGCCGACAAGCGGCTGGAGGAGCCGATGGAAGAACTCGGGAGGCTCTTGCGAACTCGCTGCGATACCGATCTGCAGGCTCTGGGGCTCGACCTGACTTTCCCCGAACATACCGGCGGCGGCTTTGTCGGTCGCATAACCGTAGACGACCTTTTCGATTCGTTAAACGATTTCATTCATGGAGAGGTCACCTCTTTGATGGCCGAGTTGTTCCCGGTGGGTAACTACTGCGGTGACGGTGTGCAAGGTGGCACCGAGGAGTGCGACGACGGTAATCATATCAGCGATGACGGTTGTGATCGCGACTGCACTCTGCCGGCCTGCGGCAACGGCGCGGTGGACGGGATAAACACCGGCGCTGAAGAATGCGACGACGGTAACTTGGTGAACGAAGACGGTTGTGATCAGAACTGTATTCTCGAGCTTTGTGGCAACGGCGAGATCAACCCCGGCTGGGAAGAAATCTGCGACGACGGCGGTGAGTCGCCAACCTGCGATGATGATTGCACGCCGGCCCAATGCGGCGACGAGAACGTGAATGAGGCATCGGGTGAGCAGTGTGACAATGGTGTGTTGAATTCCAACCTTCCTGACGCTTGCCGTGACGGTAGCGGGATAGGCGGGGCTTGCCAATTGCCCGCTTGTCTCGACGGTGTGACCGACACCGGGGAAGAGTGCGATGGCGGTGGTGCTACGCCGAGTGGCGAGACAGTGTCTTGTGATCTCGACTGTACCAACGCTTTCTGTGGCGACGGCACCACGAACGTAACCCGTGGGGAAGCGTGCGATGATGGAGATACCAGCGACGCCGATTCCTGTCCTAGCGGTGTTTTGGGTGGATGCGTGGCAGTTGCGACTTGCGGCGACGGCATCGTCTGTAGCGATGCGGCCACCTGCGATACGGGTCCCGGAGCGGCCACTGAAGAATGCGACGGCGACGGTGCAGGTAGCGGCGGCCAAACGCCGACGTGTGATACTGACTGCAGTGTCGCCATCTGCGGCGACGGCACTCTGAACGTTCAGAACGTAACCCCGCCGGCGACTGCATCCGGAGAGGCCTGCGATGACGGCAATGTCCTCGACGGCGACGGATGCGACGGCAATTGCACCGTTACCGCCTGCGGCAACGGTATTGTTACCAGTGGGGAATTCTGCGACGACGGCAATCTGACCAACGGTGATGGTTGCGATGACGCGCCGAGCGGCAACTGCACACCTACGGCGTGCGGTAACGGTATTGTAACGCCGGGCACCGGCGAGACTTGTGACGATTCCGGCGAATCGGCTACCTGCGATGCCGACTGTACGGCGGCCGTATGTCAAGACGGTGTTCTAAATGTGACCTCGGGTGAGTCCTGCGATGGAGGTGGGGAGACCGCTCTGTGCGATACCGACTGTACTTTTGCGGTATGCGGAGACGGACTTGTCAACGCAACTTCGGGAGAGGCTTGCGACGATTCCGGAGAGTCCGCGACCTGCGACGTCGATTGTAGTGCGGTGGCCTGCGGCGACGGCACTCTCAACACCAGCGCCGGCGAGCAATGCGACGACGGTAACACGGTGAGCGGCGACGGCTGTAGCGCAGCCTGCGTGATCGAGTAGGGAGGCAGAGTCATGAATGCGAGAAGAGTCATGATCGACAATCGGAACAACGAATCGCAGTCGCCGGCTCAGCCCCGGCGAATCTGGCGGCGTGCGGGTTTTGCGCTCGCGCTACTCGCGATGCTCAGCGCATTTGCGGCGGCGGCCGGTCCTGCTCAAGCCTTGACGGATAAGGAGATCAAGTGCCGGGAGCGGTCCTCTCGTATCGCCAGATCGGCGGCAGCGAAGACCCTGCGTGCGCGTCTTCGCTGTGTGAACAAGACGGTTCTCAACTTGCACGATACCTTGGTCGATTGTCTCGAGGACCCGCCGGAACTCGGCGGTCCGGGCACCGGAGACTTGATCATGGACCGGCGCCTGGCCAAGCTCGCTTTCCGGGGGCAGCGGGCTAGCGAGCGTCTCACCGGCCGTTGTGATAGCGACGACCCGGCCCAAGCGGTGCTGCCCGCTGATCTTGGCATCGACGATCTGTGCTCTCCCGCTGCCACCGATTGGGTGGCCATGGGGCCCTGCCTGGTGGACTTGGGAAACAGCGCGGCCAAGCAAATCGTCGAGGTCATCGACCTGCCCGGTCCAGGCCCGATTTCGGGAGATCTGTCCGATTGCGTGCAGTTGATTGGTAACAAGGCCCGCGGCGTTTTCGTGGCTTTGGCCTTGTGGAGGGCGAAGTGCTTCGACGAAGACGATCACATGGCCCTCGGCGGCGGTGCACTTAGCTGCGGGGCGACGATGATGCCTTTCGGTACGGTGAATACGACGTTGTGGGACAAGGCGGACAAGCGCTTGAGCCTGCCTTACCCCAAGATGGACGATGCAGTTCGTTTCGCTTGCGATAAGGATATTCGGGCCATGGGCTACATAAACGTGGTTCCCGACAATACTGGAGGCCGTTTTGTGGGACGCGTCACGCTTGATGACGTACTCAGTAGCGTTAACGATCGTATACAGGAGGCGGTCCACCTAGTGTCTTTCGGCGATACGGGGACCGAGGGCATATTCCCAGTAACCAACGTCGGGGGTTTTTGCGGTGACGGCATTCAGGATCCGGGTGAGGCCTGTGATGACGGTAACAACATAAGCTGTGACGGTTGCGACAGAGATTGTACTTTGCCGTCTTGTGGGAACGGTTCGGTCTGCGATCCCGAGGAGTGTGATGACGGAAACACGATCAGCGGTGACGGTTGTTCTGCCACCTGTGTTTCGGAGCGTTGCGGTAATGGTGTGATCAACCCGGGCTACGATGAGCAGTGCGACGATGCCGGGGAGTCGGTCAATTGCGACGACGATTGCACTTTGGCTTTCTGTGGCGACGGCTTGAACAACGTTACCCGTGGCGAGGTTTGCGATCTGGGCGTGGGGGTACCTATCAATGACCCGAATTGCGATTCCGATTGTACTTTGCCGAACTGCATGGACGGGCTCCTCAATCCTTTCAATACCACTTACGGTTCAGTGACGGCCGGCGGTGAGGAGTGCGACGATGGTGTCGAGAGCGTCACTTGTGACACCAACTGTACACTGGCCTCCTGCGGCGATGGTGATCTGAACCCGACCCGCGGCGAACAGTGCGATGATAGCAATAACGTCGATTCGGATTCTTGTGTAAGCAGTGACACTGTTCCTGGTTCCAATTGCCAGATTGCCGCTTGTGGCGACGGTTTCGTCTGTACCGACGGTGGCACCTGCACGACGGGTCCGAGCGGGGGGGGGGAAGCTTGCGACGACGCTGGAGAGTCCCTGACTTGTGACGCCGATTGTTCTCCTGCGGCTTGTGGAGACAGCACCGTCAACGTTACCGCTGGTGAGGAGTGCGATAATGGTGGGTCGAACGCCGATACGGCACCGTGCACTTCCACTTGCCTGAATGCGCTTTGTGGCGACGGTCTTCTTTGCAGCGACGGCGCTTGTGTCACCGGCCCTGGAGGCGGCGCCGAAGTTTGCGACGACGGCAATTCTGTCGATAGCGACATGTGTCTGAACTCCTGCGCGGTAGCGGTATGCGGTGATGCGGTGGTGTGTTCCGATGTGGGCTGTACTACGGGGCCGGGTTCCGGTGTGGAAGAGTGTGACGATGGCGGCGAGTCTGCGGCCTGCGACTTGGATTGCTCGGTAGCCGGTTGCGGCGATGGAACCGTTAACGCTACCGCCGGCGAGGCCTGTGATACGGCCGGCGAGTCCGCTACTTGCAATTCCAACTGTACGAATGCTGCCTGTGGCGATTCGATAGTCAATACCAGCGCCGGCGAGCAGTGCGATGACGGCGGGGAAACTCTGACCTGTGATCTGAACTGCACTTCCGCTTTCTGTGGAGATGGAGACGTCAACGCGACGCGTTCGGAGGCTTGTGACGATGCTAACACTTCGGACGCCGATGTTTGTCCGAGCGGCGGACTCGGCGGTTGCTCGGCAGTGGCGACTTGCGGTGACGGCATCGTATGCACCGACGCTGGAACCTGCATCAGCGGGCCTGGCGGCGGAGTGGAAGCCTGCGATGGCGACGGAGCGGGCACCGGCGGTGAGACTGCGACTTGCGATCTTGACTGTTCGGTTGCTCTTTGCGGAGACGGCACGGTGAACGCGACCGCGGGCGAAGCCTGCGACGACAACAACACATCGGACGCCGATGTTTGTCCGAGCGGCGGACTCGGCGGTTGCTCGGCAGTGGCGACTTGCGGTGACGGCATCGTGTGCACCGACGCTGGAACCTGCATCAGCGGGCCTGGCGGCGGAGTGGAAGCCTGTGATGGCGACGGAGCGGGTACCGGTGGTGAGACTGCGACTTGCGATCTTGACTGTTCGGTTGCTCTTTGCGGAGACGGCACGGTGAACGCGACCGCGGGCGAAGTCTGCGACGACACCAACACCTCGGATGCGGACTCGTGCCCGAGCGGTGCTTTGGGCTCGTGTTTAGCGGTAGCGACTTGCGGTGACGGCATCGTATGCTCCGACGGCGGCGCGACCTGCACGACCGGTCCGACCGGCGGCGACGAAGCCTGTGATGGCGACGGAGCGGGCACCGGTGGTGAGACTGCGACTTGCGATCTTGACTGTTCGGTTGCTCTTTGCGGAGACGGCACGGTGAACGCGACCGCGGGCGAAGCCTGCGACGACACCAACACCTCGGATGCGGACTCGTGCCCGAGCGGTGTTTTGGGCTCGTGTTTGGCGGTGGCGACTTGCGGTGACGGCATCGTATGCTCCGACGGCGGCGCGACCTGCACGACCGGTCCGACCGGCGGCGACGAAGCCTGCGATGGCGACGGAGCGGGCACCGGTGGCGAGACTGCGACTTGCGATCTGGATTGCTCGACTGCTCTTTGCGGAGACGGCACGGTGAACGCGACCGCGGGCGAAGTCTGCGACGACACCAACACCTCGGATGCGGACTCGTGCCCGAGCGGTGGTTTGGGCTCGTGTTTGGCGGTAGCGACTTGCGGTGACGGCATCGTATGCTCCGACGGCGGCGCGACCTGCACGACCGGTCCGACCGGCGGCGACGAAGCCTGTGATGGCGACGGAGCGGGCACCGGTGGCGAGACTGCGACTTGCGATCTGGATTGCTCGACTGCTCTTTGCGGAGACGGCACGGTGAACGCGACCGCGGGCGAAGTCTGCGACGACGGTAACGTAGCGGATAACGACTCGTGTCCGAGCGGTGGAGCAGGCCTTTGCGCTGCGGCCGCCTTCTGTGGTGACGGCATTGTCTGTAACGATGGCGTGACCTGCACGAGCGGTCCGGGCGGCGGCGATGAAATTTGCGACGACGGCGTCAACAATGGAGCCGGTTCAGGTTTCTGTCTGGTCGATTGTTCTGGGATAGCGCCGTAAGTGTAAAACTGTCCTAAACGGCTTTGGCGGTGCGGGCCTTGCCCGGCCCGCCCATGAGAAAGGGCGAAGACGGTGTATGATCCGTCTTCGCCCTTCGCCGTTTCAGATGCCGGAGGCTCCGGCGGCAGTCCTCGACCGAGTGGTTGGTTGAACGATCAAAGCCAGCGGGGTCCACGTGCAGCCGCTGCGGTTATTCGACGGTCACCGTGGCCCTTTCGATCAGCACGTCGTAGCGGTAACCGAAGCCAAAATCCTGATCGACGCTAACGATGCCTTTGACGACTACTGTGTCGCCCACGGCGGCTGTCCCGTCGGTGGTGACGGTGAGATCCCGCTGGCCGTCGGGGCCGGAACTGCCATCGCTCAAGTGTATCCAGTTATGTTTCATGATGTCGGCGGTGAATTTTGTAACCTGCCCCCGCACTGTGACCTCTTGCTCCGCGAGTTCGTCTTTTTGCTCGAAGATCTCGCCCACGGTTTTGCCGCCCGCGATCTTGTCGACCTTTATGCTGGAGAGATCGATTGCGGCTTTCGTGCCGGAGCCCGAATCGCCTGCCGCTGTTCCGCTCGCTGTGCCGTTTTTCGATGTATCGCCATGCGGAGCAAATTTTGGCGCGCCGGCGAGACGCATCGAATCCACGAAGTAAACGAGCTCAAAGTCACGGTCGAGAGTCTTGCTGTGGAAGTTGGTCATTGGCAAGCCTTCGGGAATGGTGACGGTGTCGCCGACGGAGACTTCGAAAACTTGCGGTCCGGCAGCCCACACCGCCCCTTCGCCGGTATCTAAGAGGATGTAAGTGTAACGGCCAGCGTTCATGGTCTCGATTACCTTTCCGGTTTTCTCCCCCGGCGCTGGCTTGGCGGATGGGAGCGCTTGTGCACTTGCCGTTTCGTGAGAGGCAGCCGGAGCCAAGCTCGGTTCCAGTGCGGTGGCGGGAGAAGCGAGCGTAGCCAGTAGAATAGCGGCTGTGGCGATGCTTGAACTTGCGTGTTTCACAAAGATTACTCCTGAATTACGGGGCACTATCGATTCCGCTAGTACGGTTGCGGTGGGGTGTTTGAGCGAAACGCAGCAAGGCAATTCGTCCGCCGTCGCGCTCCGACCGTTTTCCGGCCAGGTCCCGCGCTTGTGAGGACTGAGATAACCGGGGCGGCTTTCATCTGCAATCTCGGCTACCGCTAGCCGGCACTATCGGTGAGGCCCCGTCGCGACTGTCCGTAAACTTCGCTTTGGCGGTGTGATTGTAGGCGGAATCTTACTGGCTAAGGGGGGTATAAGCCCATAGTATGGCTTTCTGGCCCGTCGTGGCCGACGCTCGGTAGTTCTGGAGAGGAGAGATTCAGATGACAAAATGCTCATGGCGCTACGCGTTTTGGGGCTGTGCGCCCTTGTTTTCGCTCGGGTTGATGGCCTCGTCCGGGTGGGCCTGTGATGGCGGCGGCCATGAGTCCGGTGCCGCCGTTGCTGTACCGGCGCCTCGGGTTGCGGCTAGCGGCGATGCTGTGGAGCACTCGTCGCAAGCCACCCAGCCCCCACATGCATCTGACAATACTACGGAAATCGAGCCGGGTACCGTGCCCGCGAGCGTGGCGGCCGGCTCCGCCACTGCTGCGCCGGGCCTGCGCGTATACATAGATCCCGAAACCGGAGAGTTTACTGCTCCACCGGCCATGCCGCTTGGTGAGTCCGGCCAACAACCGCGGGCCGTGCAGCCTGCTCCGGAGCCTGTCCTTGAAGCGGTTCCGGCTCCGGGCGGCGGAATGATGGTGGATCTACGCGGGCGCTTCCAAGTATACAGCGTTGCTACCAAGCAAGCCGATGGAACTATCAGCAGCGTGTGTGTCCGAAGCGAGCAGGCTGGCGATGACGCCGTAGGCGGTACTGCCGGTGGCACCGATGAATAGCCTGGAGTCGCACGCGGCAGACTTGGCGATGCCGCCGTATCGTAGGCGGTTTTGCGCGACAATCCGGGCGTTCTTTGCCTCCATCGTGCTGCTGGCGTTCGCGGCGGCGTCTACGTTACTGCTTGCCGAAACCTTGCTTCCTCATGAGGCTTCGGCGGCTACCATAGTTTTGATCAACAACGACGGAAGTAACGAGGGTTTCAATGACACCACTGCGGTATCGGCGGTGGGAGGGAATCCGGGGCTGACTCTCGGCGCACAGAGATTGAACGCGATGCAGTATGCGGCCGATATATGGGGACAGCTGCTGGCGAGCAGTGTCAACATCCAGGTTGACGTACAGTTCAACAATTTGGGTGGTGGATCGTTCTCGGCCGTGCTCGGTTCGGCGGGACCCAACCAGGTCTTTCGTGATTTCCCCGGGGCACCGGTGGCTCAGACATGGTTTCCCTCCGCCCTTGCCGATGCTTTGGCGGGCGCCGATCAAAGCGGGGTCGAGGATATAAGTGCGCAGTTCAACTCGGCCGTTGACGGTAATACCGTACTTGGCAGCACACACTGGTACTACGGATACGACGGTAACTCCGGCGGCGATATCGATTTCGTGGCGACTGCGCTGCACGAACTCGGCCACGGTTTGGGCTTTCTTACCTTCGTTTCGCAGTCCGGCGCCAAGTTCAGCGGATTCGATGACCACTACATGCGTTTACTCGAGGACCACAGTACCGGGAAGCTGTTTCCCGCGATGACGGATGGAGAACGGGCGGCCGCGATGATCGATACCGGAGACCTTCACTTTACCGGCCCGATTATGGTGGCGGCTTCGGGCGCTGCGGGTGGTTGTGTGGATGCGTCCGGCCATGTCGCCATGTACGCTCCCTCGCCCTACGAGTCCGGGTCTTCGGTCTCGCATTTCGATACGAGCTGCAACCCCAATGAGATAATGGAACCTTTTGCAACCGGCGCTTCGCAGGACGTCGGCTTTGCTCTGCCCTTGATGCAAGACTTGGGATGGTCTCCCAACCCCTGCGGCGACGGCCTACTTGATCCCGGGGAGGTTTGTGACGACGGCAACAAGATCTCCGGCGACGGTTGCGACTCCAGTTGTCAAGTCGAGCAATGTTATAGCTGTGACGCCGCCGAGCCTACGGTTTGCACTCCGTTGACAGGAGCCGCTTGTGACGACGGCCTTAGTTGCACTGTGGATACCTGCAATGCCGGGGTTTGCGAAGGGGCGTGGGGTGCCGCCTGTGCACTCGACGAGTTCAAGCTCTACAAAGCGAAGACTGCGAAAGGCACGCCCAAGTTCATTTCCGGCGTCGTTAACTTGGCTGACCAGTTCGAAGATAAGCTCACCGTGGTCAAGAAGCCGGATTCCTTGGCCAACCCCGTAGACGATCAAGGTGCCGGTATCAACGTGCCCGAGGTTCATCTGGAGTGCTACCGGATCAAGGATTCCAAGACCTTGCCGGCGCAGGTCAAGTTCGCCGGCGCCAGTGTACAGGTGGCCAACGCTTTTGGCACGTTGACGCTTGATGTCCGCAAGCCGACGCGTCTTTGCCTGCCTTCGGCGAAGAATCCTCTGACAACGGCTACTCCGCTGCCTGCCCATCAAGTCGATCATTTCAAGTGTTACAAAGTTCGCGTTGCGCGGGGGACCAGCAAGTTTGCCGAGCGTACGGTGAGCCTAGCTGACCAGTTCGAGACCAAGCAAACTACGGTCAAGAAACCTGCGGAGATTTGTAACCCCGTTGACCAGCAGGGAGGTGGTATATTCAACCCCACCGGCCACTTGGTGTGTTACAAGATCAAAGACACCAAGAGCGAACTCAACTGGGCCAAATTCCCCAAGACGGACGTTTACACCAACAACGATTTCGGGTCGGAGAAAGTGTCGGCGATAAAGCCGGCGATGCTTTGCCTGCCGTCGTCCAAGACTGTTCTATAGTTGCGGTGGCGAATACTGCGCCGGCTTTCGATCGATGCTTTCGGCCGGGGGCCGGCGCTTTGTTCTCAGCCACCGTGTTCATAGCTGAGCTTCTCTTTGGGCGGCCCCGTCCGTAACGGTCCGAAATCACGCTCCTACTTTCAGTCCTTTGCGAAGGCCGAACAGGCCTAAAATCCGGACGACTGGTGGTGGCTGTGGATATCGAACTGCGGCCTGTTGGAGAACTCCGCCCTGGCGGACGGTGACTGCATGGTGTACGAAGGCCGGGCTTTTGACTCAGGTTTGCACGCGGCGTTAACCTTGATCAGACATAATTCATGGAGCAAACCGCCCCCGGATTGCGCGTGAACACGCAATCCTTGGCAGTGCTCACGCCCGCCGATGTCCACGTACGGTTGTATGCTTTGCCCGGAGAACGCTCCGCCCGGCCACGGCTGGCGCACTCCATCGCGTTTTCGCTCATGAATTATTGCCTGAGTAAGGTTAGCTCCAAACGAATTCAGAGGAGACCGATTATGAGCGGCTATCTTTTTGAGCGGGAAGAGCACAAAGAACTGCGCCGGCAGGCGCAGCGTTTCGCTGCGGCCGAGATTGCCCCCCATGCCCACGAATGGGAGGAAGCCTGCGAATTCCCCCGAGCCCTTTACCCGCGCATGGCCGAGGCCGGGCTACTCGGTGTCGGCTATTCGGAAGAATACGGCGGGGCCGGCGGCGATATCAGCCACGCTCTGGTCGCGGCCGAGGAGATGGTGCTGGCGGGGAAATCGGTGGGAACTGTGGTCGGTCTCGGCAGCCACGGTATCGCCATCCCACCCATCATCAGGCTCGGCAGCGAGGATCAGAAGGCGCGTTTCGTGCGGCCGGTGCTCGAAGGCAGGCTCATAAGCGCTCTGGCGATTACCGAGCCTGGAGGTGGTAGCGATGTTGCGCGCTTGCGCACCAAGGCGGAGCGGGACGGCGACCACTATGTGGTCAACGGCTCGAAGACCTTCATAACTTCCGGCTGCCGGGCCGATTTCGTTACCACCGCTGTGCGGACCGGCGGTGAACGCCACGGTGGCATCTCCATGCTGGTGATAGAGCGTGGTACGCCCGGCTTCACGGTCTCCCGCAAACTCGAGAAGACCGGTTGGTGGGCTAGCGACACCGCTGAATTATCTTTCCAAGACTGCCGTGTCCCGGTGGGAAACCTGATCGGCGATGAGGGTTCCGGCTTCCTCACCATCATGATGAATTTCGTTACCGAGAGGCTCTCGCTGGCTTCACAGTGTGTGGCCATAGGGGAGTTGGCCTACCGTGAGTCGGTTGCGTACTCTACACAGCGCGAGGCCTTTGGTCGGACCTTAGGCGGCTTCCAGGTGCTCAGACATAAGCTTGCCGACATGGCCACGCGGATCGCCGCGGCCAGGGCGCTTACCGGTGAATGCGTGATCCGTTTCCTCGACGGCGAAGAGAGCCCGTCTATGGCTGCGATGGCCAAGAACACCGCTACCGATATGTGTTCCTGGGTCTGCGACCAAGCGGTGCAGATTCACGGTGGCTACGGTTACATGCGCGAATACGTGGTGGAGCGTCTCTACCGTGACGCGCGGCTCTATCCCATTGGCGGCGGCACCCGTGAGATCATGAACGAGATCATTTCAAAAGTGGAAGGATACTGATGCTCAAGGTGGCCGCGTAGTGACACCTCTTGCTCTGGATCGCACGCGGGAGTCCGCCGCCGGAGCGCCAAGCATGTGCCGGCCCGGGACGAACGGAAAGCGCCACGAGAGAGTGCGCCCTTCGCGGTCGTAGCAGAAGTCTTCCTGGCTAAACCTTGATCGGACAATAATTCACGGCGCAAAAATCGTCTCCGGCTCGCGCTGGAGCACGCCATGGGCGGCCGTACTCGCGCCCGCCGATGCTCACGTACGGTTGGGTACGCTCCGCTCGGCCACGGCTGACGCACCCCGCGCGTTTTCTCCCATGAATTATTACCCGATCAAGGTTTAGACGTCTTGTCCTTCACGTCCGGGTCCGTTCGCGATGCTTCGTACTCGTCGCAAAACTCCCGGCGCTTTTGCGCTTCACTGATGCGTAGGGGCCAGAAGCGCGGGCGGCGCTTCTCCATGAAGGCCGCACCGCCTTCCTTGCCTTCAGGCATGTCGAACCAGTCCGGGTAGAATTGTCCAGAGAGTATCCCCATTTCGTTGTAGCCGTCCATGTCTTAGTCGAAAGCGGCCTTGAGAATTTCCAAGCATCCGGGGCTCGATAGCAACAACTCTTCGCACCAGGCATCGATGGCCGCTTCCAATTCATCCGCGGGTACCACCTTGTTTACCAATCCCATCTCGTAAGCTTGCTCAGCGGGATAGCGGCGGCAAAGCATCCACATTTCACGGGCACGCTTGGCGCCGATGACTTTGACGAGATAAGGCACGAAGAATCCGTCGGCCGGACTCGATACCTTGGGGCCCGCTTGGCCGAACTTGGCGTTGTCGGCCGCGATTGTGAAGTCGCAACAATAGGCCATATGGTTGTGTCCGCCCAGACAGTATCCTTGCACGGCCGCGATTACCGGCTTGCGCGACATACGTATCAAGCGGTTGTGGGGATAGCGGTTGTAAAAGGCTTCGCGCAACCCCCACCGCTCCCATTCCACATCGCCGCCGACGCCGAAGTGCTTGCCGGCACCGGCGATGATGATCGCGCCGATGGAGACATCGTGATTGGCGTCGTAGAAAGCGCGGAACATCTCATCGACGGTGTGCAAGGTCATGGTGTTGTACTTGTCGGGTTTATTGACCGTTACTCTTGCAATACCGCCCTCTAATTCGCTGTGCCACTTTTTTTCGAAAACGATCTCGTCGAACTCGAGTCCTTCTCCCTCGACGTTCCGCCAATCCGTCCAAGTCATCGTTGATTCCTCCCCAACTCTACCCTGCGTTCGTTACCGGCGCCGCAGCGTCTACGCATGAGTCCGGAGAACACCGGATCGGGCTTCGAGAGTCAAGGACGGTGAGTTTGTAAACACGGTTTATCTCTACCGCTTCGTCGTCGCGTTCTCTCTTGCTTGAGGCAAGCTCCGCCGTACAATGAGTCGCGTCGGGGAGCGCTGCGCGCCGTGCGTGAGTTCGTCACGGCGGTTTCGAGAGCGGTCGTGGGAGGCCTGTCCGTAGTTGCAGTGCGGGGCGAGGCCGGTCGGTGAAGGAAGGTCTGTATGAAAGCTCCAGTATTCGAATATGCCGCGCCACAAAGCGTAGAAGAGGCTCTTTCACTTCTTGGTGCTTGTCAGGGCGAATCTAAGATCATAGCCGGCGGGCAGAGTCTGATGCCTTTGCTCAACATGCGCTTGGCGCGCCCGGACCTGCTCGTGGATATCGGGCGCATTGCCGGGCTTGACTACATCCGGGATGCAGACGGTGGGCTTGCAATCGGAGCGATGACTCGTCAATCCGATATCGAGCGCTCCGCTCTGGTCGCCCAGCGGCAGCCGATGCTGGCTGCGGGTACGCGTTTCATCGCCCATCCGCAGATAAGGAACCGCGGTACCATCGGCGGTTCTATTAGCCACGCCGATCCTGCCGCGGTGTATCCGGCCCTGGCCGTAGCGCTCGATATGCAGATTGAAGTCGCCGGACCCGCGGGCCACCGCAGCGTCGACGCGGCCGACTTTTTCATTACCTACCTGACTACTGCCTTGGAGCCGGATGAGATCCTGGTCGAGCTTCGGTTGCCCGGCTTTCCACCGCGGGCGGGGTGGTCCTTCAAAGAGGTCTCTCGCCGCCACGGAGATTTTGCCCTGGCCGGCGTCGCGGCAACCATGGAAGTGGACAGCAGCGGAGTCTGCTCATTTGCGCGTATCGTGTTGTTTGGGGTAGCTGCCGTCCCCTTGCGTGTCGAGGCTGCCGAGCAACTGCTGCTCGGCAGCAAAGTGGAACAGAGCTTGTTCGAGGAAGCGGGTGCGATGACGTCTGATACCCTAGACGAACCGCTTTCCGATATACACGCGAGTGCGGATTATCGCCGCCATCTGGCGGGAGTGCTCACGCGGCGGGCCTTGGCCGAAGCGGCCGGGCGTGCGGCGTGAGCCGGGGTGGTATGGGCGGGGTCGCGATGGCGGTCAACGGAGGCTTGATCAAATGACGATGCAACAGGTGGTAAAGGTTACGGTCAACGGCGTGTCCTACGAAAGAAACGTCGAGGTCCGGCTTACGCTTGCCGATTTCCTGCGTGTGGAACTCGGACTCACAGGCACGCACGTAGGCTGTGAGCACGGAGTATGCGGTGCTTGCACAGTGCTCATGAACGGCCGTTCTGTGCGTTCTTGTCTTATGCTCGCCGTACAGGCTGACGGCGCCGAGATCATGACGGTCGAAGGACTTGCCGATGATGGGCGTTTGCACCCGATACAGCAGGCTTTCATGGAAGAACACGGACTGCAGTGCGGCTTTTGCACTCCCGGCTTCCTGATGGCCGTTTATGAGCTACTCGGCAGCAATCCTGATCCCAGTGATGAAGAGATCCGAGAGAGTCTCGGTGGGCAGATTTGTCGTTGTACCGGCTACCAGTCGATCATGCGCTCAGTGAAATCGGCGGCCGCCAAGCTTGCCGGGGCGCGGGTATGAGTGCCGGGGCTCTGAAGATGTCTTGCGACCGAGTCGAGGGAGGTAAGTTGTGGCTGTAGATATTCCCAAGTCTTTCGCGGGTCTTCCGGCGACCGAAACCAAATGGGTGGGCCGTGGCGTAAACCGTGTCGAGGATCCGGGCTTGTTGACCGGCCGCACGGAGTTCGTGGACAACCTGGTCAAACCGGGGATGGTCCATTGTGCCATACTGCGTAGCCCTTACGCCCACGCACGCGTGATCAGCATCGATGCCTCCAAAGCCGAGCAACTGCCCGGAGTAGTCGCGGTGGTAAGCGGCGAGGATGCGCGGCGCTGGAGCAATCCTGCGCAGACCATGCCGGAAGGGTGGGGATGTTACTGCTTGGTCGTAGACAAGGCGCGTTTCGTGGGCGAGCCGGTGGCGGCGGTCGCGGCTGTGAATCGTTACGTGGCCGAAGATGCCTTGGAACTGATAGACGTCGAATACGAACCGCTTCCGGTCGTTGCCGAAGCGGCGGCAGCGGCCGAAGCTGGCGGGCCTCTGATCTTTGAAGACAAGCCTAGTAACGTGATGTATCAGCGCGTGTTCAACTGGGGAGACGTTGATGCCGCGCTGGCGCGGGCCGACCATGTGTTCAGCGAAAGCTTTCGTTGGCACCGCCTGGGCGCCAATCCCATGGAAACCTTCGGAGTTATTGCTGAGTGGAATCCGGTCGACCAGAGCGCGGTGTTTCAAGGGTCGTTTCAGTCCCAGTCTCATATGGGACTGGGCCGCGCCGCAGTGCTCGGGCTGCCTTCGCACAAGGTGAAGATGATCAGCCAGCCGCACGGGGGCAGCTTCGGCGGCAAGGGCGGTTTCCGCGGCTGCGACATTGCGGTGCTGCTGTCTCGCAAATGCGGAGGGCGTCCGGTCAAGTACATAGAAGACCGTATGGAATATCTTCTTGCCGGTGCCAGCCAGGCTTGGGACCGTCACTACCAGGCGTCCTTGGCGGTTGATAATGACGGCAAGGTCCTGGCACTCGACGTAAAGCTTCTCGACGATCTCGGCGCTACCGCTGAAGGTTTTGGGGCGGTCTCGGCTGCCAAACCGTTGGCGGCTTTTACCGGTCCTTACGCGATCGAAGTGGCGCGGTATGATCTTACTTTGGTTGCTACCAACAAGCTGCCGGCCAGCCCTTACCGGGGAATGGGGCCGCCCCCGCACAACTTCGTGATTGAGCAGCTCATGGACATTGCGGCGCGGGAACTCGGCCTGGATGCTGCCGAGATCAGGCGCCGCAATTACATTCCGCCGGAGGCCTTTCCCTACACCATCGCCAGCGGCAATGAATACGATAGCGGACGCTATGAAGCGGCTCTGGACAAGGTCTTGGAGATGTCCGACTACGCGGGTCTTCGGGCCGAGCAGGCGCGGGCGCGCGAACAAGGCCGCTATCTGGGTATCGGCATCGCCAGCACCATTGAACCGGGAGTGTTCGATTGGAACGCTTACGCCATCGTGGGACTTCCCAGCACCGGTGTGCCTGAAGGCGTCAGCGTCGGCATCGACATACTCGGCAAGATCTATGTGAAGGTCGGCTTCTCGCTGGAAGGGCAGGGGCAGTACACTCTTGCTTGCCAGCTGCTGGCCGACTATTTCGGCGTCGATATTTCCGATATTGCCGTCGTTTATCAGGATTCCCACTCGGCGCCGCCGCATTTCGGGCCGGGCGGCAGCCGTCTCGGGGTGGCCATGACCGGCGCGATATTGGGCGCCGCGCAATTGTTGAAAGAAAAGCTCATCGCCATGGCAGCTGCGCTGATGCAGACCGATGCCGCCAACTTGCGCATGCTCGACGGCATGATCGGGATCGAAGGCGTGCCGGAAGCTCAGATGCATTCCGCACAAGTGGCGGCGACCATGCTTGCGCGCAGCGACTTACTGCCGCCGGGTATGGATCCCAACCCCGAATGCACCTACGTCTGGACTGCTCCGGGCCGTACGCCGGCCGACGAAGAAGGCCGTGCCAAGAGCTACTTGACGGCGGCCAACGCTTGTCATGTGGTGTGTGTAGAGGTCGACCCCGACACCGCGATGGTGGAGATTCTCAGCTACTACATCGCTGACGACTGCGGTACGCGTCTTAACCCCGCTACGGTCGAGGGTATGACCCAAGGAGGCGTTGCGCAGGGTGTCGGCGCCGCGTTGCTCGAGGAGTACGTCTACGATGAGGAAGGGCAGTTGCTCACGTCTACGTTTATGGATTACCTGCTTCCGACCATCAATGAAGTGCCGATGACCCAGAAAGCGGCACTGGTTACACCTTCTCCTTTCACGCCTCTGGGGGCCAAGGGAGTCGGTGAGGGTGCCATCCATACCACTCCTGCAGCCATCATGTGCGCGATAAACGATGCCTTGGCGCCGCTCGGCGTTCGTGCCAGAGAAGTACCGGCTTCACCCAACCGGCTGTGGAAGCTCATGCAAGAGGCGAAAGCGGGATAGGAGAATAGGGAGATATCGTGGCCAATACAGATCACTTCGTAGCTTTGTCGGAATGTCACCTGATGAATGAGCAGTCGATGGGCGAAATCGCTTACTATCCGGGCTTTGAGCGCTGGTGGCAGAGTGTCGACGGGGTGATGCGGGCCTGGGCCGGCCGTAGTCTGGCCGGGGGTGGGGAGATGCCGCCGCCGCGCGCGCACGCTTTGATCGCGCACATGGACAAGTTCGGTGTCGACGTCTGTTTTGCGCTTCGCGAGTCGATGATGGATATCTCCGGCGGTGCCACGTGCATGTCCACCAACGCTTTCATCCTGGAGGAAATCGCGCCGTACCCCGACCGCCTCTATCTGGAGTGTAACGTAGGACCGATTCTGCAGCGTGGTATCAAACACGCGCTGTGGGAGTTGGAGTTTCTGGTAAAAGAGCGCAACGCGCGTCTATGCAAGGTCTATGCGCCCGAGGACGGCCCTTTGAACGATTCTCGCATGTGGCCCTTTTATGAGAAGGCTTGTGAACTCGACATCGCGCTGACCATCCACACCGGCATGTCTTACGTGGTGCCGCAGCCGAGCAAGTTCACCATGCCCTGCCTGCTCGACGACGTGCTTCTGGATTTCCCGGATCTCAAGATCATTGCCTACCACATGGGTTGGCCGAATACCGAGGAGTTGATCGGCCTGGCCGGTAAGCACAAGAACCTGTACTTGAGCCTCTCGGGAATTATTGGTTGGTTCGCACGCGCGCCTTACCGCGGATACCACGTTATCGGTGAAGCGTTGCAATGGGTGAGCGACGACCGCATTGTCTTGGGCCTTGATCTGCCCTTCGACGACATGGGCAAAGCCGTCGACTATATACGCAGGCTCGAAATGCCCGAGGAGTTGCAGGAAAAGTGGGGCTATGCACCCATCACCGACGAAACCCGCGAGAAGATCCTGGGGCTCAACCTAGCGAAGCTGGCGGGAATCGATACCACCAAGCGTGTGTGATTGCCGTCCGGGTGCGCCGGGTTCCTACGGTGCTGCCTTCGCGCCTCCGGTGGCAGCCGTTGTCCCGTAGCTAGCGCCTAGAGAGGGAATATAAATTGGAGATGCCGTCCACGTTCACTTACGAGAAGCGCGGTAAGATCGCGCTTATGACCATCAACAGGCCGGAAGCGCTCAACGCTTTTACGGCTGAAATGCTGCGCGCGATGGACGCCGCCTTCGAGGATTTCAACAGCGACCCGCAGTTGTGGGTGGCGATATTGGCCGCTAGCGGAGACAAGGCCTTTTGTAGCGGAATGGATCTCAAAGAGGCGATTCCACTTTTGCAGCAGGGGGACGAACTGGGATACGAGGACCATACCAAGCGGCCTTTCTCCGACGTCTTCAAGCCTATCATCGCGGCGGTAAACGGTTACTGTATCGCCGGGGGCTTGGAATTTCTCCAAGGCACCGACCTGCGTATCGCTGCGGAGCACGCTACTTTCGGTCTGGGCGAAGTGCGCTGGGGCATCATCCCCACCGGTGGTTCTCACATACGCCTTCCCCGGCAGATCCCCTGGGCGGTTGCCATGGAGTTGTTGCTGACCGGGCAGCCCATCGATGCTCGAAGGGCTTACGACATCGGGCTCATAAACCGTGTAGTTCCGGCCGGCGAGTTGATGGATACGGCTTTTGAGTGGGCAGAGACGATTTGCAAGAACGGTCCACTGGCGGTGCGTACGGCCAAAGAGATCGCAGTGCGTTCGCTTGGCCTCGAGTCGGGGTTCGTACTCGAGAAAGCCATGGGCGCACGCGTGATCGAATCCGAAGACGCCAAAGAAGGACCGCGCGCTTTCGCGGAGAAGCGTAAGCCCGAGTTCATCGGCCGTTAAAGCGAAGGCCGCACTCATGGAATTCGCTCTTGGCACACCCGGCCTGCTTCTGTATCCCCCGGTCATGAGTCCCTGGGAAGCTTCGGTTACCTCCTGCGACGTGCTCTCCATCGCCCGCAAAGCCGAATACAGCGGCTGGGATTGGCTGACCGTATCCGAACACATAGTGATGCCGCGCGAGATGGCTCCGGTTATGGGGAGTCGCTTTCCCGAGGCCATGGTCGCTGCCTCGGTGCTTGCGGGTGCAACTTCGCGCATCAAGCTTCTTACTTACGTTTTGGTGCTTCCTTACCGGGATCCCTTGATGCTGGCCAAGCAGGTTTCGACGCTCGACTCCCTATCCGGCGGGCGTTTCGCTCTGGGATTGGCGGTGGGGCATCTAGCGAAAGAGTTCGAGGCCCTCGGCGTGCCTTTCAATGAACGCGGCAAGCGCAGCGACGAATACCTTGCTGTGATGAAAGAGCTTTGGACAAGCGACGACCCTCACTTCGAGGGCCGTTACGTGGAGTTCAAGGATCTTGTGTTCGAACCCAAGCCGCTGCAGAAGCCCCATCCCCCGGTGCTGATCGGCGGCAACTCCCGGCCCGCCATGCGCCGGGCCGCCCGGGCGGGCGATGGTTGGCTGCCATGGCTAGTGCGCCGGGAACAACTGCCTGAGTGTTTGGACTACATCCGGGCTCAACCCGGTTTCGCAGAGCGCGCCGGTAACTTCGAGGTGTTGATGCCCCTGCTTCCTTTGAACGTGGAGGATTATTCCCACCGTGAACTCGGAGAAAGTAGGGAACTCCGCGACCGGTCGGATATTCTTGACGAGGTGGCGCTGCTTGCCGAAGCGGGAACTACCATTACTCATGTGGTCCCACCTCGCACCGAGTCTCTTGCCGAGTTGCTCGACTGGCTCGAATGGTTTGGAAGCGAAGTCATAGAGCCGTTCGCTGCGCACCGAGGTAGCGTATAGGACCTTCTCCACTATACGGTGCCGTATCTCTCCGCCGCGTCCCTACTCTACTGAAAGCCCGTCGCGAGACGCTGTATTCTTACGACGTTCTAACCCGCATTATTCATGAAACCTCTGCTACGAGCCTCAATCGCCCGCAATCTCGGCCCGTTCGCCGCTCGCCGGCTCGCGTCTCACCACTTTTCGGCCCTCGACGTACTGTTAGTACGCCTGCGGGCCTCATCGCTGCG
>JAJRWY010000213.1 GCA_024276575.1 Candidatus Binatota bacterium | reverse complement strand
CGCCCGCAATCTCGGCCCGTGCTCGCTTTTCGGCCCTCGACGTACTGTTAGTACGCCTGCGGGCCTCATCGCTGCGCTTGGGCCGATCTCACGGGCGCTTGCGACTCTCGCGACGAGGTTTCACGAATAATGCGGGCTAGTTTCAGCGTTCCGGGCTCTGCAAACCAAGCCGGCGCCCGCCACGCTCGCAATCCTCGCGCGGGATTACTGCACGCTATGGGCTACGAATAGTGTGGCCGCGCCATTCGATCAAGACACCGGGGTCAGCCAGGACGCAAACTGCGCATCGGCGCCGCTAAGCACACGTTCGAAACGCGCGCGTAGCGCCGAGGTTACCGGCCCGACCTGCCCGCGTCCCAGCTCCACCCCGTCCACTTTGACTATCGGCCACACGCCCATCGAGGTTACGGTCAAGAAAGCCTCGTCCGCCGCGCGCAATTCTTCCGGCTTTACGCGGCGGATCTCGACCTCGAAGCCTTCCGCCCTTATCAGCTCGAGCACCGACGCCCTGGTGACACCGTGGAGAATGTATTGCTCGGGAGGCGTCAACAGCTTCCCGTCCGTACCGACCATGAAAAAATTAGAGGTCGGGGCCTCGGTGAGGTAGCCGTCTTCATCCATCAGGATGATCTCGTCGAAGCCGCGGCGGCGCGCCTTGAGCTTGGCAATCATGGGTGAGGCGTAGTTTGCCGCGATCTTTATCTGCGGCTCGATGATGTCGGGGCGCCGGTTACGGCGCTCACGCTCGATCAACACGCTCAACTGCGCACTGAAGTGAAAGTCCCCCGGGTTGGCTGAAATTACGTCGGCGGCGTTGTCGTAGGCCGCCACTGCAACCGCGACATGAGGGTCTTGCGGCACGATGTCGGTCTCGACCGAGGGGAAGTAGGCGGAGATCTTCAGCGAGCTGCTGTCGACGTTTTCCGCCACAGTGGCAACGCAAGCGTCCATCAACTGTTCACGCGACCACGAAAGCTCCATGCCAATGTGGGCACAGGACGCCATGAAGCGGTCGATGTGGGCATCGAGGCGGAAAATGGCCGGGCCCGCTTCGGCCTGATGAATACTCATGTAATCAAAAATCAAGGAGCCACGCTGATGCGAGTGGGAAAGCACGTGCACCGTAGCGTCTTTCCAGGCCACGAATTCCCCGTCTATCCAGATACGTCTACTCATTGCTCAATCCTTACTTCCGCCAGCAAACATGCCAACCACGCCCCTCTGCACGGCTTCGCCTCCACCGCCGAAGGCAGGGGCTCTCAGTGGGGCGGCCGGCGCTTCGGCTCGACACGACCTCGCTGCCATCGCCCGGCAGCGCAGCCTTTCACCCGGGGGCATCGCGGTTGCCTAATGTCATGTTCTCTCACTCGCGCGGCGGCGCGGCCCGGCAACCACTCTATCCCGCCACCTTGCTGATCAGCCGAACATAGAAGCGCACCGCATCGGCAAAGTCGCTCACCGGCAGGCGCTCGTTGCTACCGTGTAGCCGGGGAATATCATCCGGACGGATATAGTAAGGCAGAAAACGATAGGTGTCTTGCGCAACCCGGGCAAAATGGCGTGAATCAGTGCCGCCGAGAACCATCGAGGGAGCCACCAGGACCCCGGGGAAGACCTCGCGCACGGTCTCGGCCAAAGCCCGGTAGGCCGGCGAGTTGACGCTAGAGACCGCCGAAGGCTCGATCATCGGCCCGAGTGGAGCGACCGAAACCCGCTCGTCGTCAATTACCGAATTTATGTGTTCGATCACCGCCGCCGAGCTGTCACGCGGGTGCAGGCGGAAGTTGACCACCGCGTGGACTTCCTCGGGTAGCACGTTTTCCTTGATGCCGGCGCTCAAGATAGTCGGCGCGGCGGTGGTCCTGATCATCGCGTTCGAAGTGGGTCGAGCGCCGAGGCGCCGCAACAAAATGGGCGAAAACAGGCCACGGTTGGCGAAAACGACACGCGTGAGGAAACCCGCTTCCGGCGCAAGCGCGGAGAACATCGCGGCAACCGGACCGTCGATTCGGGCGGGCATGGGATGGCCTTCGAGACGATGCAGCGCACGAGCCAGAATTCCTACGGTGGTCGGCGAAGGCGGCATCGAAGAATGGCCACCTCTGCCTTTGACACTCAAGCGCAGCGAAACGTAGCCCTTCTCCGCTATTCCGATGAGCGCCACCGGAGTTTCGATTCCGGGTATTATGTTCTCCGTCAGTGCGAGCCCTTCATCGAGTACGAAATCGACCTTGACTCCACGTTGTTCGAGTAAAGCAGCGATAGCGGTGGCACCCGCATGGCCGCCGAGTTCTTCGTCGTGTCCGAAGGCGAAGTAGACGTCGCGCCGTGGCTTGAAACCCCGGGAACTCAGATACTCGAGCGCTTCCATCGAGGCGATGAGCGAAGCCTTGTTGTCCAGCGATCCGCGCCCCCATATGAATCCGCCGGCGATCTCGCCGCCGAAAGGGGCTCGTTGCCAAAGTCCTTCGCTACTCGCCTCGACAGGCACCACGTCGCAATGGGAAAGTAACAGCAGCGCTGCATCGGCCGACGCGGCTCTGCCGTCTTCCGCGACACCCCCTGCCGCGGCGTTGTCCCCGGCCCCTTCTTCCGCATCGCCCCGCCCGGCGGCCGATGCGGATCCCTTCCACAGATACAGGGAACTCAACCCGGCTACGGCGCTCCGTTCGAGTTGCGAGTGCATGGACGGATAAGTCGCGGCCAGGAACGCGTTGAAACGCTCGAACTCTCCGGGGTCGGCAAGTTTCGAGTCTTGGTAGGATACGGTCTTGAAACGCAGAGCCGCGGCAAGACGGCGGGCGACTGCGTCGCCGTCGATCCCTATGGCCTCGATGGGCGCGACCTGAGGCTGCACCGAGGGCATCCCGAGAGCACGCAGCGACACCAAGGCAGCGCCCAACAATGCCCCAACACAGAGCCCGGCAATTACGCGGCGAATCACTCTACGAGCCCTCGGGGAGTACCGTCCCGGCAACGGGGAATTGCCAGGGTGTCCGCAGAGCACCAAGAGCCCGGCGATACGAAGTTGTCACGGCGTCCTCAGCACCAAGAGTCTGGGCTCGGTCATGTCCTCGATCGCGAAACGGATTCCCTCACGGCCCAGACCGCTATCCTTTACGCCTCCGTAGGGCATGTGATCGACTCTCCAGGAGGGAACGTCGCCAATGATCACGCCGCCCACTTCAAGACGGTCCCAGGCCGCCTGGGCCTTGTAAATGTCGCGGGTAAAGATCCCTGCCTGCAAACCGTAGGTGCTGTCGTTTACGCGTTCGAGCGCTTCCTCGAAGACACTAAAGCGTGACAGCAGCGCAACCGGTCCGAAGGCTTCCTTGCAAACCACCTGTTGATCCCCGGGGACATCTTCGAGTAGCGTGGCCTCGAGCATCGCGCCATCGCGCCCGCCGCCGCACAGCAGCTTCCCGCCTGCCTGCAGCGCTGAGTCTATCCAGCCATGCAGCCGCACAGCTTCTTTCTCGGAAATCATCGGCCCGATGAAAACCGACTCGTCGCGGGGATTGCCCGAACGCAACTGCAAAGTCGCCGCCACCAAGGATTGCTTGAAAGGCTCATAGATGTCTTCGTGAACTATTATGCGTTGCACGCCGATGCAGCTTTGCCCCGACTGATAGAAGGCTCCGATGATGATACGCGCGACCGCATCGTCGATGTTGGCGTCTTCATCGACGATCACCGCGGCATTGCCACCGAGTTCGAGCACTATCTTCTTCTTGCCACAACGGGCTTTCATGTCCCAACCTACGTCGGGAGAGCCGGTAAAACTGAGCAGTTTGATGCGCTCGTCTTCCACCAAGGGCCCGGCGCCGGCACGGGTGCAGGGCAATACCGAGAAAGCCCCGGGCGGGAGGCTGGTCTCGGCAAGCACCTCGGCAATCAACAAAGCGCCGACCGGCGTAAGGCTGGCCGGTTTCAAAACGAAGGGACAGCCGACCGCCAGCGCGGGCGCAATCTTGTGTGCAGCTAAGTTCAAGGGAAAGTTGAAAGGTGAGATGAAACTACATGGTCCTACAGGTACTTTCTTCCACATACCCGAGTAGCCTCGGGCCCTTGCGCTGATCTCCAGCGGCATTACTTCACCGTAGATACGCAGCGATTCCCCGGCCGCGATCTGGAAGGTGTCGATCAAGCGCGAGACCTCCCCGCGGCTGTCCTTGATCGGCTTACCCGCCTCGATGCACAAGGCTTCGGCTAGCTCGTCGAAACGCTGCTCAAAACGCCCCACGCAGTGCATGAGCACGGCCTGTCGTTCGAAAGCGGCCATCTCCGCCATCGGGCGCGCGGCCTCGACCGCGGCTGCGATTGCCGCCTCGACCACCGTGGTGTCGGCAAGAGCCACGCGGGTGGCGACCTCACCACTGTACTTGTCACGTACCTCGAGGTCGCAGTTGGGAGCTTCGGCCTTGTTGGCAAGATAATAAGGGTAAGAGTTTCTGAGCATCATAAACCTCGGTCAGCGCTTCGCCGGCAACGGCGCAGCGGTAATCGCCTAGCGGTAACCGCGCACCAGCAGAGCCGGCAAGCTTAGCCCCGGCACGGCAAGACGATTCGAGCGGGAACGCGGGATGACGGATGCCGTACTCGAACTAATCTACGGCGGCGGCGCGTAGGAACAAGGGCTCGCAGTAGGGACCGCTTAGCGTGAAGCTTTTCTGACAAGCCGGCCAAGCAAGATATCCTCCTCTCCCAAAGACAGAAGCTGGCGGAGTTGCGCGCGGAGATCTGGAAAGGTCTCGACAGTGCCCCCCATCCCCGCCGAGAAAGTCTTCGCCAAAATCCGAGAACGGAGCGCTGCGCGGCGAAAGAAGGGATGAGTGTCTTCGGGATCCTCCCCGAAGCTCGAGTAGACCTGCTGGAGATATGTTGAGGAATCCATTCTGAGACCATCGATTCGACACGATGAGTCGAAAGCCAAGCTGATGGGATGGTGATCTTTGAACAAAGGCGCCCTGAGCCCAATCCGTCCGGTCGACTAGCCTTGATCGGACAATAATTCACGAGCGAAAACGCGCTGGAGTGCGTCAGCCGTGGCCGAGCGGAGCGTTCGCCGAGCGGAGCGTACCCAACCGTACGTGAGCATCGGCGGGCGCGAGTACGGCCGCGGATGGCGT
>JAJRWY010000212.1 GCA_024276575.1 Candidatus Binatota bacterium | reverse complement strand
GTTCGCCGCTCGCCGGCTCGCGGCTCACCACTTTTCGGCCCTCGACGTACTGTTAGTACGCCTGCGGGCCTCATCGCTGCGCTTGGGCCGATCTCACGGGCGCTTGCGACTCTCGCGACGAGGTTTCATGAATAATGCGGGCTAGCGCTTGTGCGTTCAAATCCGCGTTTTTTTGCGATCGCTATAATGCCGCAGCCTCGGGTCGTTCGGGCACGCGGGTGCGGCAGGGGTTGCCAGAGGAGATGCCGGAAGAACCAGCGAAGGCCGTGAACGACGGCCCGCGGCGCAAGCTCGCTTTGTTTCTGGCCGGATCTTTGTAAGCGGCCCGTTACGGCCGGTTTCTCAGACCGGCCGTAAAGCGAGAGTTAGGCCAGAGCTACGTGAATGATTCAGCGAATGATTCGACGAAAAGCTCACGCCCGAGTTCTGGAAGCCCGAGTGTGGAAAGCAGTGCGAAAACCTGTGTGCGGAAGCCTGAGTAGATGGAAGAAAGTCCCGAAGGAGTAGCGCGGCTGTGTTCGCCGCAGCTCGACGAGATACTCGGCAAGCCCTTCAAGGTGCTCGATGACGGTTTCGTCCGCGTTGTCGACTATATGGGCGGCGACGAGTCTATCGTGCAGGCCGCGCGCGTGTCTTACGGCAAGGGCACCAAGAGAGTACAGGAAGATCGGGGGCTGATTCGTTACCTACTGCGGCACCATCACACCACGCCTTTCGAGATGTGCGATATAAAGCTGCACGTTCGCGTTCCCATGGACGCGTGGCGACAGTGGATACGGCATCGCACAGCTTCGGTGAACGAGTACAGTACGCGTTACTCCATTGCTATCGACGCTGCCCAGACCACCGCGCCCGATCAATGGCGATTGCAGGCATCGGGAAACCGGCAAGGCAGTGGGGGGGGCATCGACCCGGGGGTAGGGGCTGAATTAAGTGCGCGCGAGGCCCAACTGCAAAGCCTTGCCCGCGAGGTTTACCAGGAGCGTCTCGATAAAGGGGTAGCGCGCGAACAGGCGCGCAAGGATTTGCCGCTGTCCACCTACACCGAGGCGTACTGGAAGGTTAATCTGCACAACTTGTTGCATTTTCTGCAATTGCGCATGGACGAGCACGCGCAGTTGGAGATACGTCTTTATGCTCGCACCATCGGTGAAGAGATCGTAGCGCGCTGGTGTCCGATCGCCTGGCAGGCTTTTCTCGACTACCGCGCCGGAGCCACCGGCCTTACCCGTTTGGAGTCGGAGCTATTGGCCGCGCTTGCCTCGGGCAAGCCCGGCCAGGCTGAAGCTTTGGCCGAGAGCTTCGGTTGGCTCTCGCGTGGAGACGATGGAGCGCTGAAACGAAATCGCGAGCGTAGCGAAGCCGAGGACAAGCTTCGCAGTTTAGGGCTGAGCCTGCCTTGGAGCTAAGCCGCCTCCGGCCCGAGCCGCCGCCTACTTATCCTTATCTGGCCTACAAGTAGCGCTGGAAGAAGTCTCGCAGCCCTTCGATGTATTGTTCCCCGCTGGTGTAGAAGCCGTCTCCATGGGTACCGCTGATTTCCAGGAAGTGCTTGGGTTCCGGTGCCGCTTCGAAAAGCCGCCGTCCATGGGCAATGGGGATCAACTCGTCGTCGCGGCTGTGGACGATAAGTAAAGGGACACCGTGTTCCTTGTGGAGCTGGTGTTCCTGGTGTTTTCGGCGTTCCTGGTGTTCCCGGCGCTGTCCCCCGGGGTCATCCTCTTGCTTCACGCCGCTTCCCCCGGCTTCGTCATTCCCTCCGCTACTCTCAGGCCCGCGCCCGAGTTGCGCCACTCGCGATAGATTGTCGTAGCCGATGCTTATCAACGAGCGCGGGATGAGCGGGTAAAGATCGCTTGCGAGGTCGGGACAAGAGGTGAAAGTAGATTCCAACACCATCGCCCGGGGGCGGTGTCTGCTGGCCAGGAAGGCCGCTACGCCGCCGCCGAGCGAACGTCCAAAGAAAACCAGAGAGTCCTTGTCGATGCCGCGATCGAGGACAAGATACCGCCAGGCCGCCTCGGCGTCGGCGTAGGTGCCGGCTTCATCGGGCGAGCCTTCACTGTTCCCGAAGCCCCGGTAATCGATCAGGAAGGTATTGAGTCCGAGACGGTGGAAGATACTTATCGTATCCAGACGATCCGAGATGTTCCCGGCGTTGCCGTGAAAGAACAGAACCGTAGAGGTACTAGTCGCCGCACTCGTTGTGTTTTCTGAGTTGCTGTCTCGGGCAGTGTTGTTTCGGGCAGTGCCGTCTTGGGAAGTGATGTCTTGGGCCACGCCGTCTCGGGTCATGCTGTCTTGGGCAGCGCCGTCTCGGGCCACGCCATCTCGGGTCGCGCCGTCTCGGGCAGCGCCGTCTCGGGCCACGCCATCTTGGATCCCGTTGCCGGAGCTTGCCCGTCCTGCTTGAGACGAGTCCGCCGGGATGAACCAGCCGTGTATTCTTACTGCGTCTGCGGTTTGCAGGTACACGGACTCATAAGCCAAGCCTATGCTTTCGGGATTCCCTAGAAGTCTCGAGGTTGGGAAGTAGAGGAGGTGGTTTTGTAGCCAGCCAAGCATTGCCACGGGGGTGATCAGCGCAGCGGCGAGTGCGCGCATTATCTTGGTGGAGTCTCCTTCGGTCGTGTCGCGATCACGTAGTCCCAGTATGATCTTGGTATAAACTTTGGCAGTTACTTTGGCAGTAACCTCTTATCAGTTCGAGGTGGCGGTGACCATCCAGGATGCCGCATCCAGGCTGACCCCGTCGTCGCCGTGGTAGGGCGCGAGCGCCTCATGCAAGTCGGCGGTCAAGGCGCTGGTTTGCTCTTCGGTTAACTTACCGTTGCGCAAGGCCTGTCCAACCGGTCCCATCTGTATCATGAATTCGACGGCTTGCGACAGGGTGCCGCCGCCGCCAATGGTCAAAGTACTCGCATGGTCCGAGATTTCGATGCCGGCAAAGCCCGCCTCGTCGAGAATGCCGTGCAGGCGGTCTGCGTCGGCGAAGGCGAAAGGGCCCGGAGCGTGCGGTGAAGCCGGAGGATCGAACTGTATGTGCTGGGCGGCCGTCATCACCGGCACCGCCATCCACGGGTTCTTGTTGAGGGCCTGCCAGCATACGAAACCCATAGTCGCGCCGGGACGCAGGGCCTTGCGCAGGTTGGCGAAAGCTGCGGCGGGATCAGCGAAGAACATTACGCCGAAGCGCGAGAACAGCCGGTCGAAACCGCGATCGTCGAAGCTGTGGGTTTGTGCGTCGGCGTTGAGGAATGCAGCGTTGTTCAGGCCGCGCCGCTCGCTTTCGCGCCGGCCTACTTCGAGCATGGTGGCCGAGATGTCGATGCCCAGTACCGAACCCTCGTTGCCGATACGGCGGGCGATCTCCAGAGTGGTATGCCCGCAGCCGCAACCGACGTCGAGTACTTTGTCACCTTGCGCGATACCCGCGCGTTTCATGGTCTCTGAACCGAGTTCCTGCAGTTGCTTGTCCAGAACTTCTTGGAGTTGGACCCACTTGTGTCCGACCTCGTCGTTCCAGTACTCGATCTGTCCGGCATTCGGTCCGCTCGCAGTGATAGTAGTCATCGAAATATGTTAACCCTTAATCGAATCCAGCGCATCCAGCAGTGTCCCGGCGGTCAGGATCTGCGGGAGTATGGTTGGGGAGGAGTTTTCATCTCCGCTGTAGAGTACGTAGAGCGGTACGCCGCTGCGGCCCAGGGCTGCCAACGCGCGGGTGATTAGCGGGTCTTGGTTGGTCCAGTCAGCTTTCATCGCGGTCACCCCGAGTTCCGCCATGCGCCGTGCCACTCGCTCGCTGCTGAAAGCCACGCGCTCGTTGAGCTTGCAGGTCAGACACCAGGCCGCGGTGAAGTCGAGAAACACTGGACGTCCTGCCCGCCGCAGGAGCTGCAGCCGTTGCGGGTCGTAAGTTTCCCAGACCAGGCGGGCCGGGCCGGCGGAGGCATCCTGGGATGCGTCTTTGGAAGCGTTGTGGGAGGCGTCGTAGGAGGATTTCGCCGGCGCTCCGGCTGCCCCGCGCCGGGTCTTGTCCGTTGTCTTATCCGTTGTATCGCTCCACGGCGTACCCGTGCAGCCGGGGTTGAGACTGCCCCCCGAATTATCGACAGACCCCACAGAGTTGGGTGCGAGGGCCGCATTCATCATCGCTTGCGCCGACGGCGTTGCGGGGTCGGTCAACGTGGCGGCGTAGACCACGAGCCCCAAAGCAGCGGCCACCGAGGCCAGAGCGCCGCTTTTTCGCAGGCTTGCGCCGGCGTCCGCCAGCCATGCCGCCAGACCCAAGAGTACAAAACCGATGAGCAGGGCGAAGACCGCGTTGTTGCCGTTCTGCTCGCCGAAGACCCAGGCCAGCCATGCCGCAGTGGCGAAAAGGGGGAAGGCCATTGCCTGGCGGAAGCGCTGCATCCAGGCTCCCGGTTTGGGCAGGCGCGCCAGCAGGCGCGGCATCCGGGATAACAACACGTAGGGGGAGGCCATGCCCAATCCCAGCGCCGTGAACACTCCCAGCGACGACGGTGCGGGGTTGGCTAATGCGTAGGCGATTGCACCGCCCATGAAAGGCGCGGTGCAAGGGGTTGCCAACACCGTCGCCAGTACTCCCGAAACGAAGGATGCGCGTGCCGCCGACGTTTCGTCGCGACCCGTGCCGGCTGCCGCCGTGTCGAAGCGGCCCGCCAAACCAGTGAGCGTGGTTCCGATCTCGAAGAGTCCGGTCAGGCTCAGCGCCATCGCAAAGATCAGCATGGCAACCATCGCCACGAAAGTCGGGGACTGTAGTTGAAATCCCCAGCCGATCTCGTTGCCCGCCGCGCGCAGGGTTATCAGCAACAGGGCCAGAGTCCAGAAAGAGACGAGGATGCCGTAAGCGAACATCCGCCCGTGCTTGCGAGCGATGCGTGGGTCGCCGCCGCCCATGGAAGCGAAGCCGAGGATCTTGAGGCCGATGACAGGGAAAACGCAGGGCATCAGGTTGAGCAGCAAGCCGCCCAGGAACGCCAGGGTGATCGCGAATCCCAGTCCGAGTCCAGAGTCCGTCGACTGCGGTGATTGTGGTAGCTGAGGCAAACGTGGCGACTGCGGCGACTGCGGCAGCGCTACGGTTGGCGCCCGGGGCCCGGCCACGGGCTTTGTCGCAGCGGTTGCCGTAGCCGCAGTCTCCGTCTGCGTTGCCGTTGTCGCGGCCGTCGCCGTAGCTGCCGGCTTCGTTGCTGCTGTAATCGGCAGAACCGCGACCGTCTCGATAGGCAAGTCTACGCTGATCGCCTTGGTCGCAGCCGCGAAATCCCAGCCTTGCTCGGAGACCAGAACCGCACGAAAGCGGGGCACAGGAGTCGCGTTGCCGTCTCGGGCGGCCGTAGCGACGGCCGCCCGAACCGCCTTGCCGTCCCCGGAACTCTTGGCCACACCCGCGGCTTTCAGTTTGATTCGCAGAGCCCCCGACTCTTGCGTTACTTGGGCCGCCTGTTTGGCGTCGATGGTTTCGTTGTCGAAGGGGAAGACTTCGATAGCCGAGATCGAGGGGTAGTTTCCTTCCGGATCACGCAGGCTCACGACGATGTCGTCGCCGTGTCGTTGGGCTTTGATGTCCCAGCCGGACAGCCGGCGAGGCAGGGCCGCGCGGCTGCGTGCGAACGCCGCTTCCCAGCGCGGGTCCTTGCGAGGGGCGGCGCTTTTGACCGCTACCGTCAAATCGAGTTCGGCTTTACCGGGCACGCAGGTGTCGTCGCGGCAGGTGAGCCATTGGAGGCCGGCCTGCAAGTGCAAGTCGCTTCCCGGTTGCGCGGAATCGGGAAGCCTAGCTTCGGTGAGCACCATCACCGTGTCGGCGTAGCCGTAGGTCACGAAAGGGTGGTCATAGAAACGCGACGGGTAAGGCCAGCGCAGCGGTTCTATGGATACTCCCTGCGGCAAGGTCCAGTTTACCCGCGTGCCGTGTCCGGAGTCGCCGCCGTTTAGCCAGTAGGTACGCCAGCCCGGCTGTGGCTCGAGCCTGATTGCCAGCGGAAGCCGCTCGCCGGGCTGGGCGCTCTCGTATTCGCTGATCAATTCCGCCGTCATGTACTCGGAGCCCGGCGTATCCGCCGCCAGCGCTGTTGCCGCTGCGAGGGGCGCAAGGAGTGCGAGAGGTGGGTTGAACGGATTGAGAGCGAGCAGGAACCAAGTGAAAAGCTGGGCGAAGATGGAGGCAGGCCGGGAAAATCCGGATCGCGTGGCTATTCCCGCAGAGTTCGCTTTCCCCGCAGATTTTCCCCTAGTTTCTCCTGCGGCTTTCACCGCAGTACTTGTTGGCGCTTGTCGTCTGAATTTCATGTTGGGCGATTATTAACCGTGCCGGTCTTACAGTAGCGAGGGGGCCGCCTTTCGCTCGAACCGTGCGCCTTGCGCATTCCTGCTCGCGCGGGAGCAGTCGCAACTGCGTACGGCCATTGGACGAGGTTCCCGGCCCGGCATTCGATGCTTTCACCGCTTTCACCGGAAATCGGTCCGGCGGTTTCGAAACGTTTCCTTTACTATTGACGAAAAAATGGTGAGGTCGTTACACATGAAAACTTGCGATGCCCTGAGAAGACTCGGTCATACTGCGCGAACAGCCGGTGCGTCGTGGCCGGTGCGTCGTGAGCAAGATCTCGAGCAACGATACGTCTGAAAGTGCGGGGCTAAACCGTAGGTAGAACGCAGCTATTCCTGTGAGCGTAACGATCGTATAGTGAAGACTTAGCCCGCATTATTCATGAAACCTCGTCGCGAGAGTCGCAAGCGCCCGTGAGATCGGCCCAAGCGCAGCGATGAGGCCCGCAGGCGTACTAACAGTACGTCGAGGGCCGAAAAGCGAGCACGGGCCGAGATTGCGGGCG
>JAJRWY010000211.1 GCA_024276575.1 Candidatus Binatota bacterium | reverse complement strand
TACAGGGCCACGCCTACGCGGCCACGCCTACAGGGCCACGCCTACAGGGCCACACCTACTAGGGCCACACCTACGCGGCCGCGCCTACGCGGCCACGGCGATAGAGCCACGCCTATAGGAGTACGCTTGCGGCTCGTAGCAAAGGTTTCAGGAATAATGCGGGCTAACGTTCGGATATGAAGATCCGGCGGCCGGGCGGGACCACGATGCAGGGGACGTTCCAACGGTGCAATTCCTCACAACCTTCGCGTGCGCCATCTTCGTCGAATCCCGCTACTCTGGCCAGCACGCGCGGCCCCGACGCGCCGTCGATGGATACGATCTCGAGCTTGGCGTCTCCAAGTTCGGAGGGTAGGCGGGACATCGCTCTTTCACCGCGCATTCGCGCTACTGTCAGCGTGTTGAAAAGGCCGATGTGCAGTGACCAGCGGCCCGAAGGGGGCTCACGCTTGGGCGGGGCTACCGGTCGAGGCGTCGAATGCTGCTCTTGAAGGCCGCCCGGTGGGCCGGTTTCCACTATCGCTTGTTTTCGCAACGCGACTATTTCAATGCGTTCGATAGCTTTGGCCTCGTATGGAGGATTGCTGTCCTTCGTGGGGCGGCTTTGCTCTTGCGTCTCCGCAAGGTTACGTGCGGCGCCCGCCGCCGGATTCCCTTCTTCGCCGGATTCGATCGTTACGGCATCCGCAGCCGGCGAGTTGCCGTGGAGTTCGGTGCCCGCGGATAGCCCGGCAGTAGCCGGGGAGGCGCGTCCAGATTCGATGCCGCCGAAGCGGGAGGGGATCCGGCGCCGCCGCTCGTCGCTTATCGCAGTCGGGCTCGCTTTGCTGTTTGGCGTGGCGGTTTCGCCGCCGGCCGCAGCCGTGGGGTTCCCGCGCCGGCCGGCTTGCGTCGCGCTACTCGCATGTGGAGGACGTGCGGCTTTGCTTGCCGCTATCGTCAGTTCTCTACGCGACAGTGTTTCGAAAGCGGCGTCCAACAAATCGACCATGTGCAGGCGGGTCCACTCCAGAGTCGGGCCGCC
Source organism: Candidatus Binatota bacterium (assembly GCA_024276575.1). Classification (GTDB taxonomy): domain Bacteria; phylum Desulfobacterota; class Binatia; order UBA1149; family CAITLU01; genus JAJRWY01. The sequence goes on along the minus strand of JAJRWY010000211.1, from coordinate 6,055 downwards.
CATTACGACGGCGATTACCCGCCGCGTTCCGCGCGTAGCGGAAGCCGCCAAGTTGTGGCCGGAAGCGCGGGTATAACCGGTCTTGATTCCGTCGGCCCCCGAGTAAGAACCGAGCAGGGCATTCTGATTGGGGTAGTCGATACCGTGAAAGCGGAAGTCGGCCGTTGCGAAGTAACGGTAGTAGCTAGGGAAGTCGTGGATCAGCGCGCGAGCCAGAATAGCCAGGTCGCGTGCACTCGAAATCTGTCCTTTGGCGGGCAAGCCCGACGCGTTACGAAAGAGCGTGGTTTTCATCCCGAGCGCGCGTGCTTTACGCGTCATGGCCTCGGCAAAGCGCTCTTCGCTACCGGCCAAGGCTTCGGCGACGACGCTGGCGACGTCGTTGGCGGACTTCGTCACCAGGGCGAGGATGGCTTGTTCGACCTCTATCTTGGAACCCGGCCTCAGCCCGAGTTTCGAGGGCTCACGTTTGGAAGCGCGCTCGGAGACCGTAAATTTATCATAGAGCCTGGTGACGTCGGCCTCGAGGCTTTCGAAGAGCAGGTACAGCGTCATCATTTTCGCCAAAGAAGCGGGATGGCGTGGCTCATTCATGTTGGCTTGGTGAAGGATTATACCGCTATCGGCATCGATGGCGATAACAGCATAGCGCCCGCGGTCAAAGCCTCCGCCGACCGGCGCCAGAGTCGACGCTGCGGCACTCGAAAGCAGCAGCAGTGAAGCCGCTACGGCTAGGAAGCCGGCAACTCCGGGTCGCGAGCGCCGTTCATCGCGTTGCGAATTAACGGATCTCATGCGGGAGCGCGAAGGTAACGTGCTCCTCTGCGGTTTCCAGCGCTTCCACCGAATCGCAACCCAAGGAACATAGACGGTTGATAGTGGCTTGAACCAAGGACTCCGGAGTCGACGCCCCGGCGGTCAATCCGACGACGCCCACGCTGTCGAGCCATGATGAATCGATATCGTCGGCGTGTTCGATAAGTCTCGCCACCGCCCCGTGGATCTTTGCTACCTCAACCAAGCGGTTGGCGTTGCTCGAGGTGGGCGAACCCATTACCAACACCAATTGGCAGCGCCGCGCCAGTTCCTTGACGGCAGTCTGGCGGTTCTGCGTGGCGTAGCAGATGTCGTCTGTGTTGGGGGTCTGCACGTCGGGGAAACGGCGGCAGATCGCGTCGAGGACCTCACGGGTGTCGTCGACCGAAAGGGTGGTTTGTGTGACGACACCAATGCGCGCCGGATCCCGAATCTCGAGTGCATCGACGTCTTCTACCGTTTCCACCAGCTGCATGCGATCGGGCGCGTGCCCCAGGGTGCCTTCCACCTCGACGTGGCCGCGGTGTCCGATTACGAGTATCTCATAGTCCTCCCGTGCATACCTCAGCGCTTCTAGGTGGACCTTCGTGACCAGGGGGCAGGTTGCATCGATGACTCTGAGCTTTTGGGCAGAGGCTTCCTTTCTTACTGAAGGCGATACGCCGTGGGCACTGAATATGAGCAGGCTCCCGGCCGGGACCGTGGAAAGGTCGTCGGTGAAGATGGCTCCACGCCCGCGCAAGCGGTCGACAACATGGCGGTTGTGGACGATCTCGTGGCGCACGTATACGGGAGGTCCGTAGTGGTCGAGTACTAGATCGACGATCTCGATGGCATAGGAGACGCCAGCGCAGAAACCTCGCGGGCTTGCCACTAGCACGGTTTTCGCGGCGGTGCCGGAAGCCACTTTGCCATCAACCGGTCCGGCGGTGCTGTCGCGCTGATGCCGCGCATGCGTGCCGCCGGCACGCTCTCGGCCTGTATCGTTACCTGTATGGTTGCCGCTCATGCCTTGCCTCAAAGCCTTACACGGTAACGGAGAGCGGACAAACGCGCCGCTTGGCGTGCTCCGGCGCGAGCCGGAGGCGATTTGTGCCGTGAATTATTGTCCGATCAAGGTTATAGCCCTGCGGGTCTCATCGCTGCGCGTAGGCCCATCTGGCCGGTCTCATGGGCGCTTGCGACTCTCGCGACGAGGTTTCATGAATAATGCCGGCTCTAGTGACACTACGTCGAGGGCCGTGAATCCGCAGCCAGCGCAGCGGGCGAATGAGCAGGGGGCCCGCTGCAGCTTCGGAGCAACCCCCTGATCTTGACTCCGCAGCCTGCCGGTATGAGAAAAAACAACCGGGTCCAGCCCGAGAGCCTTTCCCCATAGGAGAACCCCATGAGAAGCTTTTTCCCCGCCCTCTTTGCCGTGCTGTTGATTGCCTCTTTCGCTTCGGCGGAGCCGGTTGCCAAGATCGGCGACCGGGAGATTAGCCGCCAGGAACTCGAGGACAGCGTTCGTGCTCAGTTGATTCAGATCGAGAACAGCCGTTACGAGATTCTCGAGTCCGGACTCGACGAGATGATCAAGCGCGAGTTGCTGACGCGCGAGGCGGCGGCGCGTGGCATCAGCCTCGATGAGCTCCGCGAGCAAGAAATAGACTCGAAGCTTTCGGATCCGGGTGAAGAGGAGATTCAGAGAATATACGACGAGAACCAGGCGCGCCTCGAGGGCCAGACTCTCGATCAGGTAAAAGAGATGATCGTCTCCTATGTAAAACAGCGCGACGCACAAAATCTCAGCAATGCGCTGTTTGAATCGCTGCGTAGCAAGTACGGCGTGAGCGTTATGCTCGAGCCGCCGGTCTTCAAGGTGTCGTTGGGCCGCCATCCCTCCCGCGGAGGTGGCGAGACGGCCCCGGTGACCATCGTGGGTTTCTCCGATTACGAGTGCCCGTATTGCCGCGTAGCTGAAACCACGGTCGAGCGCGTACTCGATACCTACGGTGAAAAGGTGCGTTACTTCCACCGTGACTACCCCTTGCCGTTTCACGCCAACGCCAAAAGCGCCTCACAAGCCGCCTCCTGCGCCGATGACCAGGGCAAGTTCTGGGAATACCACAAGGCTTTGTTTGGGCGCGATAGTCTCTCGGTAGAAGTTTTTCAGGAGATCGCGGACCAACTCGAGCTTGACCGTGTGGCTTTCGACGAGTGCCTCGCGGGAGAGATTCATAGCGATGGGATTCAGGCCGATATACTAGAAGGCGGCAGCCTCGGGGTGGACGGCACGCCGGCCTTTTTCGTAAACGGCCGCCTGTTGTCGGGCGCCCAGCCTTTCGAGGCTTTCAAGAAAGTGATCGATTCGGAGATCGCCAAAGCCGGCGGCGCCTGACGCCGGCCTGCGCCGTTCATGAGCAAGCGCTCACCCGCCCCGCCTGTTTATCGCTAATAGGGTCGGTATTCTTGGTGGCATAACCCTGATCTCACGCGTGCGTGTGCTTGCGACTCTCGCGCCGAGATTTCGTGAATAAGGCAGGTTAGTTCCCGCGGCGTAGGCAGCCGCGCGCCAGCCCTGAGAGAAGATCTCCGGCCAGCACCAGTAGCGCGGCGGTCATTACGTAGAAGATCATTTCGTCGTAGAAATTGGCGGCGCGAGCATCGCGTATCAGCGAGCCGAGGGAGACGCCGCCGAGCATGCCCAGGACGGTCGCTTCCCGTACGCAGGTTTCCCAGCGGTAGAAGAAATAAAGCAGAAAACGTGGCATGACCGCAGGCAGCACCCCGGCCATGGCCACGCTCGAGCGCGGCGCACCGATGCCGCGCAGGGCCGTCGGGGCTCCGCGCTCGAGGTTCTCGATGCTTTCCGCGCCGAGCTTCCCCAGTATTCCGCTGTTGTGGAGAGCGAGCGCAAGTACCGCCGGCCAGGGTCCGAAACCCCAGATGCCGATGAACAAGAAAGCCCAAACGTACTCGGGGATCGCACGGACGAAAATCAAAACCGAGCGTGTCAGTCCTATGACTACGGCCGCTATCGTGCGTGCCGCCCAGCCCGGCGCGCGCGGCGAGTCGATGAAAGGCTCGGGCCCGGCCAGATTGCGCGCCGCAGTCAGCGACATTGGAAGCGCTGCGAGCCCGGCTGCCACGATGGCTGCCAATGATAGGGCGAGGGTGGCCGCTAGCGCTTCCATTGCGTGAGCCTTCCATAGTTCCAGTGCCCACTTCAGGGCGATGCCGGGATCGAAGGCGCGGCCGTGAAGTGGATACGGTGTTATCTCGGTGAGAAACCGTAATGCGTTGGCTGCGTGTTGCTGTGAGAAGACTTGAGAAGCGTGAAATTCCCCGCTGTTCCATGAGTACGCGACCAGCGCAGCGAAGGCTGCCAGGCTCCAGCGGGTAAAGAGGTTGCGCGGACGCTCGTCCCGGAGCCCTCTTAGTTTGAGTTCTCGTTCACTCATGCGGCGAATCGCTTCCTGAGAGCGCCGCTCCACCAATCGACGACGACGATGAGCAGAAACAAGGCGTACAGGTAGGTCCAGACCTCTCCGTAGTGGTTCTCGTTCCACGAGAGTTTGATGAACTTGCCGAGAGTTTCGGGGCCGAAAAATCCCACCACTGCGGATGAGCGAAGCGCGCATTCGAAGCGGTAAAGAGTATAGGCGCTCATGTCGGGTATGGCGCGCGGAAGCAGGCCGAAGGCGAAGACTTGGCCCCCCGAGGCTCCGGCTTCGCTCAGGGCACGGGCGGCATCACGCGGGGTTTCGTCGATCATCTCCGAGAACACTTTGGCCAAAGTGCCGGCGTAGGGGATGGCGATGGCAATCACGGCACTCAAGTTGCTCAAACCGAGCGCAGCCAGGAAAAGGACAGCCCAGATGAGTTCGTGCACCGAGCGCATCATGGTGATCAACATCCGCACCGCGACGTAGAATCCACTAGAGCGTATTCGCAGATGACGGCTGGCGCCTCCGGCCATCCGTCCTTGCAGGTCACGCCAGGACTTGGAACCTGCGAAACCCAGCACTACTCCGGCCACAAGAGCCAGGCTCATCGCTGCTGCTGCGAATACGACCGTGCGCCTAGCTGCATCGAGGGCGTTGAGAAGCAGCGGCGCTGCGTCCCTAGCCACGAACCCGGATTCGTAATCGAGCGCCGGACTCAAGGCACGGCTGAAAAAGCCGGTCAGAGCCTTGGCCTGCCCGGTTCCGGGCAGCAGGTCGCCGGGGCCGATTCCCAGATACAGGTAAGCCCATAGCCCGGCCGCCGAAATCATCAACAACACCAAGCGCCTAGGGCTGAGCAGGGGTTGGAGTCCGGGCCGGGTCTGGCGTCCGGCGTGTGACTTGCCGCTTTGCTCGTCCATCGCGCTGCTTTCTGCGGGTCCCATTGTAGATCTTAGGGTTGTGCGACCGGCTTCGGAGTCCTTGCCAGTCTCCTGTTCCCGGTTCTTGCGGCGTTTCTTCACGACTGCTCTTGCGGGTCCAGGTGGTACAAGGCATCGAATTCGGCGGCTTCGACTTCGTGGGGACTCCGGTCGAAGGCTACCCGCCCGTTGCGCAAGCCCAACAAGCGCGGGCAGAACTCCTTGGCGAGATCCAGGTTGTGCAAACTGATGCACATGGTGATGCCTTGTTCCCGGGATATCTCCAGCAGCAGTTTCATGGTCTCGCGGGCCCGCGCCGGATCGACGCTCGATACGGGCTCGTCAGCGAACAAGGCCCGCGGTTCTTGAAACAGTGCACGCGCGATCGCCACGCGCTGGCGCTGGCCGCCGGACAGACGCTCGGTGCTTTCATAGAGCTTGTCGCCGATGCCCACGCGTTCGAGCAACCGGTGCACCCGGTCGATATCGGGACGTGAAGGGGAGACGATACTGCGCAGCGACGATAAGAAAGATCGCCGTCCCAGCCGGCCGCACACCACGTTTTGAATCACCCGGAAGTTGGGCACCAAGCCGAGATCCTGATGGATGAAGCCTATCGATGCGCGCAACTCACGCAACGCGGCGGCATCGAGTTCGCCGTAGGCGCATCCGTCCATGCGCAGGCTGCCCGACGAGGGCCGCGATGCGGCTGCCAGCACGCGCAACAGCGTGGTTTTACCGGCCCCGCTCGGTCCCACCACGGCAAGGCACTCACCGGCATTGACGGTGAGGCGGTCGACTTCCAAGCTGAAACTTCGCGCTGCCCGGCTGCGAAACGACATGCGCAAGCCGCGTATCTCGAAGCGTGCTCCACGGCCCGGTAGATTAGGT
>JAJRWY010000002.1 GCA_024276575.1 Candidatus Binatota bacterium | reverse complement strand
TGAGTACCCTGTGGGCCTGACGAGCGGCGCCATGGCTCCCGTTTTGATTCTGCACTGCTCTCTGATTCCTCTTTGATTCATACCCGCATTGTGCGAAACAGTATCCAGACGAAGATATAGAGCTACACACACCCGCTCTAACAAGGACATAGGGGATCTCTCAAGTGCTGAAGATGGAACTCAGGCATAGTTAGGTGCACTTCGAATATTGGGATGTGTTTTGCTGGTTGCGGGATCGTCGGCATGCGACGAGTCGGCCAATCTCAGAGGCCCGGTTCAATTTCAGATGGGAGGTTCCATACAGGGCATCCCGCTGAGCCTCGGCGGAACGGTAAGCACCGTGGCCGGGAGCGCCTATCAATGGGGTAGCAGTGACGGTAGCGGGGCGGCGGCTGAGTTTGCCGAACCCTACGGGCTGACATCGGATGGCAGCTTCCTCTACATCTCCGAGAAAGACGGCAGACGGGTGAGGAAGATGAATCTGGCCACGGGTGAGGTCTCGACCATTGCCTCCTCCGGTTTCTCGGAACTGACCGGAATCACTACCGACGGAATAGACCTCTATGTTGCCGATCGTGGAGACAACTCGATCAAGAAAGTGGTGATCGCAACCGGCACGGTCACAACCTTTGCGGGCGGGTCGCGGGGATCGAGCGATGGCGTAGGCACGGCGGCGCAGTTCAATCAGCCCTACGGAATCACTACCGACAACGTCAATCTCTATGTAACCGACCGTGAGAATAACACCATAAGGAAGATCGTCATCGCGACCGCCGAAGTTAGCACGATAGCCGGCAGCCCGGGCGCGTGGGGCAGTAGCGACGGCGTTGGTGCAGCGGCTCGCTTCAACGAACCGCGCGGCATCACCACCGATGGCAGCTCGCTGTTTGTGACCGACTGGTTGAACCACACGGTAAGGAGAATCAGCATAAACGGAGGGGTGGTCAGCACCTTCGCGGGAAGCGCCGGTAACTCCGGCAGCGACGATGGCAGCGGGGGCTCGGCGAGATTCTACAGGCCGCGCGGCATCAGCAGCGACGGCACCAATCTGTTCGTGGCAGACTACTGTAACGATACCGTACGCAAGATCGTCATCGCCACCGCCCAGGTTTCAACCCTTGCCGGAAGCGGCCTGTCGGGCGCAAGCGACGGAGCGGGCACAAGCGCGACCTTCGACGAGCCTTGCGGAATCACTACGGATGGCCAGGATCTCTACGTAAGCGATCGCTCGAGCAACATCATCCGCCGTATTGACTAGCTCGGCTGGCTGGTCTGGCTGGTCAGTATAGCCGTATCGAGAAAACACGCTGCCAGTCCCGCATCGTGCGAAGCCGGCAGCGTCCTCGGCGCTAGCCTGGACTATTCATGAAAGTTCGTCGCGAGAGCGCCAAGCGTGCGTCAGCTCGGGGCAAGCGCAGCGATGAGACCCGCAGGCGTACTGACAGTACGTCGAGGGTCGAAAAGCGAGCACGCCCCGAGATGGCGTGCGATTGGCGCTCGTAGCAGAACTCTTCATGAATAATCCAGGCTAGAGTCCTCGGCGGCGGCGTTCGCTGCAGCGAACGTGGCGCTAGCGGCTACTAACGCGGTCGCGATTCGAGTTCTTCCCAGCGCACGGTCAGCTCGTAGGCGAGGGCTCTGGCCTGTTCATGAGCGAGCATGAGATCCTTCACTCCCTGGCCTCCCGCCGAATAGATCTCGGGGCACGGCGCAAGCAGTCTACGAGAGTGCGTTGAAATTCATACACGATGCACCGGCGTTGCTGGCCAAGTTGGAATCACGTAATGGCGATTGACCTCGAGGAGCGCTACCTGCGCGAAGTGCGACAGATACTCCGCGAGAATATACCGGAATGTGAAGTGTGGGTTTTCGGCTCGCGGGTGTCAGGCAAGTCCGAGCCCTTTTCCGATCTCGATCTCGCGTTGCTGTCCAATGAAACACTGCCGCCGCGCCGTTTGGCCCTGCTTGCGGATGCCTTCGACGAATCGGACCTGCCTAAAAAGCCGATTTGGTAGACTGGGCCCGTGCCGGCAAGAGCTTTCGCCAACGTATCCTGGACGATCACGAAGTCATCGCGCAGCCTAATGCGGCGTAGGCACGGACTTCCGGCTACGAGCTTCCCCGAATAATCCGACTCAGCGGCTTTTCTCGACGTCTATTAGCAGACACCACTTTTCGATGCTGCACGTGCTGCACCTCGGCGACAGGGCTTGCACGTGGTCTGCCCGTAGGAAACCAGCAGATTGTTGATTGGCACCCTCACGACTCGCCTCCTTGATGCCCAACGCCCGTCGTGAGCGGCCGGCCCACTGCGCTCGCCGTCATCGCGACCGATCATGCCGGTCCGCTCTACGCGATGGTTAGCCATCAGTCCTCGCCTTCCATATCGATGGATCGCGCCTGCCGTGCAGACAGGCAACCACCACGATATGCTCGGGATATAGGCGATAGAGCAATGAGTACGGAAAGCGCTGAAGCCGAATCCGGCGAGCCTCCCGATGAAGGATTGGATAGGCCTGAGGGCTATTTCTTGATCCGAGTGCCGGCTTCGCGTACCGAGACAAGAAACTGAGTTCCCAGGTCGACACTTTTGTCTCGATACCACCGATAGGCATCTTCGATGTCCGCCGCCGCGGCCGGACGAACGATAATCTTCACGAGGGATCAGGTTTGAGACGGTCGAGAACCTCTTCCCACGGAATCCCCCGCGGTCCTTCACGCTCGAGATCGTCGAGCCGCCGGTCGAGTTCTTCTCGTTGGGTCGCCGTCAGCGGCACGTTATCGTCCGAGAGACTGTCCCAGAGTTGCCCAAGAAGACGAAGGCGTTCCGCCGGGCTCAGGTGATCGATATTAACTGCAGACTGACTCATGTTTCTATTCTACTCCCAAATCTCGATGACGTACTAATTCGCCGTAACGCCTTCTCTTCTGTACGGCTAACGTTGATTTAGACCGTGAGCCTCCACACCTCACTTCCGGACTCCTCGGTCCCACAGCGTCTCCTCCCACCCGCGGATGAAGCCGTTGTCGCCGCATAGTGGACAGAACCACGCAATACTGCTGGAGTCGTCTTCGAACGAGGCGCAGATCTCGCCGACACAGCGGCGACGCTTGGGGCTGCGTCGACACGTCACATTGGTCGGCTGCATCGTGTCGTCACGAACACTCGTCATCCAGGCCACGATAGACCCGAAGTACAGGACGAGATTCAGCGCCTGGTTGGGCATCTCACTGAGACTACCCGTCTCGTCTAGGAAGTGCCTCATGTCGGTGACCCAGGTATCAGCCATGTCGCCTTCGCAATTCTTCGCCTCGGACCGATGCGGGTTTGGATTGCCCGCTCAACTACCCTCGACAACCCTGGCAACGGGGCTGTCACAACGGATGCAGCAACCCTCGAGCACGATGTCGTCTCGTTCCATCCTCCCGGAAACACGCACAATCGTCGTCGTCTTACCACAAGTGACGCACCAGACGTTGTTCAGCAACAGCGTCTGAGAACGTCCACCAAGTTCAGCCCATCTCCGAGCGGCTTGGGGAGTGAATTCTGAACTCTCCATCGCGCTTACTCCGCGTTGTCCGAAACGGCCTAACCGGCATTATTCATGAAACCTCTGCTGCGAGCCTCAATCGCCCGCAATCTCGGCCCGTGCTCGCTTTTCGGTCCTCGACGTAGTGTAACTACGCCTGCGGACCTCAGCGCTGCGCTTGGGCCGATCTCACGGGCGCTTGCGACTCTCGCGACGAGGTTTCATGAATAATGCCGGCTAACGCCTCCGGCATCACCTGCGGCGCGAAGCGCCGACAGCTGCATGCCGTTGATACTCATCAAGCCCTCCTCCCCCGACGCCCCGAAGCCGGGTAGCCTGAGCGAAGTTACCACAACCCGCTCACGAGAGAGGAGGAGAGCCGATGAGATTTTACACCAAACAACATCAATACTACTGCGGCATCGATCTGCATGCCAAGACCATGTACGTCTGCGTCCTCGACGGCGAAGGCAAGATCCTGGTTCACCGTAACATCCGGTCCAGTCCCGAGGCCTT
>JAJRWY010000210.1 GCA_024276575.1 Candidatus Binatota bacterium | reverse complement strand
GGTGAGTGAGCAAGTCGACTTGGTTCAAAACGCTCTGGGACGCCCGCTGATTCTCGAGAACGTCTCCTCCTATCTGAGCTACGAGTCTTCTGTGTACTCGGAGTGGGACTTTCTGGTGGCGTTGATTGAGCGTAGCGGCTGCCGGTTACTGCTCGACGTCAACAATGTCTACGTGAATGCTTTCAACCACGGCTTTTCGCCCGAAGAGTTTCTTGACGCCATACCGGCCGAAGCGGTTGCGCAGATCCATCTCGCGGGACACACCGACATGGGGGATTACTTGTTCGACACTCACTCGCGTCCGGTTTGTGAGCGCGTGTGGACGCTCTTCGATAGGGTGATCGCACGTATGCCCGAGGTCCCGGTGCTGATCGAATGGGACGACGATATTCCCGACTTTGCCAGGCTCGAACAAGAAGCGGCCAAAGCTGCGGTTGTTCGCGACCTTCATCGAGACAAAGCGATTACGGCGGTAGGGGTCTGATGATGTTGTCTTCGGAATCGAAACCCGGTTCATGCCAGGCCTTAGCGGTTGAGAGTTCCGTCTCGAGCGAAGTGAATGATTTAGCGGCAGTCGAGCGCGAGTTCGCCGCTTGCATACTCGACAATGTTTTGGGTCTCGACTCCGACGGAGCCTCCGGCGTTGCGACGGGACCGGCCGATGGAAGTTTCGCTTCGCAGATAGTTCCGGCCGGCACATTATCCGTGGGGGCGGCTTTAGACGTGTACCGAAACGGCTATGTGGTGCGTCTTTGTGAACAACTTGGCGAGACTTATGAAGCGTTGTGGTGGTGCCTGGGCGACGAAGACTTCTTCTCTCTATGCCGGCGTTTTATTGGGCAACACCGGTCTCATTCGCACAACCTTTCGGATTACGGTGGCGAGTTTGCGGCTTTAGTGGGGGGCAGCGAGTATGCGGAGTCCTGGCCTTTTCTCGCCGACCTTGCGCGCTTCGAATGGAGTTTCAAAGAACTCTTCCACCAACGCGAGCACGCTCATGCCGGTGCGGCTTGGCTGGCCTCGCATCCGCGGCTGTCCGACGCGCCGTTGCGTTTCGGGGAGGCTTGCCTGCTCTTTCGCAGTGATTTTTCCATTCACGAGATCTGGAAGGCCAGGCACTCTGCATGTGCAAGCGAACTGCCGGACTGGCGCGGTGCCCAGTGGCTTCTAGCATACAAGCTCGGTGCTGCGATTTACATCGAGGAACTAGACGAGGCGTCGTTTGCGATCCTTTCTTTGTTGCGCGGCGGGTCGTCGATAGATGAAGCTTTGTCGTCCGCGTCCGAATCTTTCCCGGACTTTGGAGAGAACGCGGCCGCGGAGCTTTTTGCCCGTGTGCTCAAGTCGGGGATCGTCAGCGGACTTGATTTGTGACCGGGGAACCTGCTGCTAAGTTACTGTGTATTGGTACCGATACCCGATAGAATACGTATCTTCCCGCTTACCGAAGTAGTCTTATTCCCGGACACGCTGCTTCCTTTGCACATCTTTGAACCGCGTTATCGCGAGATGCTCGCCGACGCGTTGGATGGTGACCGTGTAATCGGGATGACGCTGCTCAAGGCGGCGGGCACTATTGGCGCAGCGGGGACTTCAGGGGGTGCGGCCGCCGGGGAAGCCCCGCCGGTGTTTTTGACCGGCTGTGCCGGACGCGTGGCTGAACACGAAACCTTCGCCGACGGGCGCTCTCTGATAATTCTGCAGGGGACCGTTAAGTTTCGGATTCACGAGGAACTCGCAGTCGATAAGCCCTACCGGATGGTCAAGGCCCAAGCCTTGTATGAAGCGCCCCCGCTCATTGAAGACGTACGGCGTTGGAGCAAGGAACTCGAGCAGGCTCTCGATCATTTCGTAGATGCGGCCCGCGGAAGCGGTAGCTCGGAGGCCTTGCGTGAGGCCAAGACGAGTATCGATTCCGCTACGGCCGTAAACTACTTGAGCGCGGCGCTGCCTTTTTCCGCCATCGAGAAGCAAAGCCTGCTCGAATGTCCCACTGTCGAGTCTCGCTATCTTCGTCTGCGCACCATGATCGATTTCAAGGCGGCCGAGTTGAGGCTTGGTATCGACGGAGCCGTAGGCTCCGGGAACTAGCGGCCAGGAGCGTTCCGGCTCCCGCGACGAGGTTTCATGAATAAGGCAGCTTAACCTCAGCAAGGCGATGCTGGCGCCCGTCGCAAACCAGGATATCTAGACAGGACCGAATCGTGAAATCTCCCGCGGTCTGAGTTAACCTTGATTGGACGATAGTTCACGAGTCGGAAGCGGTTTGCGCCGTGAATTGTTGTCTGATCAAGGATAACACTCTAAGGATGTTCATGCGTCTGGCGGCCATACTTGCGTTGATTGCGGCGGCGGTGTTCCTCGTCGTCTCTCCGGGCGCCAAGCACGAAGCGGCCCTGTGTCCGGGATGCAATGTGATCCTTATCTCGATGGACACCTTACGTGCGGATCACCTCGGAGCCTACGGATACTCGCGTCCGACCTCGCCTAACATCGACGCTCTGGCCGCGCGCGGAGTCCTGTTCGAGAACGCGATCAGCCAGTCGTCGTGGACGCGGCCCTCGCATACCTCCATGTTTACCGGGCTCTATCCGGCCGAACACGGAGTGGTGTCGATGAGCGGCCACAAGAAGTTCCCTCCCGGGGTCCCGACTTTGGCCTCGGTACTTTCACGAAACGGCTATGCGACCGCGGCGTTTACCGGCGGAGCGCACATGTCGCGCAAGTTCGGCTTCGATCGTGGCTTTGACATCTACCGTACTCACGGAAGGCGTTTCGAAGATAATCTAGAGCCCGCCCGCAAGTGGCTCGAAGCCAACCGGGACCGGCCCTTCTTCATGTTCTTTCACGGCTTCGATTCTCACAAGCCTTATAAGTCCGAGCCGGTTGACCGCCGTGCTTTGGATCTGCCTGCGCAAGCTCTTCGGGGTATCGCCGAGATATGTAAGGGCGGCGGAGGCCGCAGTGATCTGCGCCCCTATCTTGGCGAATACGATGCTGCGATTCACCGGGGCGACCGGAGCCTGGGCCGCTTGTTCGCGGCACTCGACGACATGGGCCTTCACGATAACACGCTGATAGTGTTCGTGTCCGACCACGGCGAGGAATTCCTCGAACATGGGCGTTGTTTTCACATACGTACGCTCTATCGCGAGGTGCTGCATGTCCCGTTGATAATTGCGGTGCCTGGAGCTACTCCGCGCCGCGTCAGTTCGACGGTGGCTGCCTCGGCATCGATTCCCTCGACTATTCTCGACATACTCGGGGCCGGCCGTGGCCGGCTACCGGGACTATCGCTTGCTGCCGCGCTTTCCGGCGGGGAGTTGCCTGCGCAAAGTGTGGTGAGCGAAACGGCGACGCGCGGCGATGGCGCTAAGGGATTGGGGCACTTGCGCTCGTTGACCGGGGATTACGAGAAACTGATCGATTGGATTACGCTGAATCGCCGTGAGTACTTCGATTTGCGAAACGACCCAGGGGAGCAGCATCCCATGGTGCAAAGTGCACAGGGAGGCCGCCTGCTCGCCCAACTCGATAGTTGGCTGGATGAGCATCTGAGTATTCACAACGAAGAAACGTTGGCCGATCTACCGCCGTCGCTGAGCAAGCAGCTTAGCGCTTTGGGCTATATGGAATGGATGGACGAATAACCCTGTATTACAACCCGCGTTGCAGTAAGTGTCGCGGGGCCTTGGAATTGCTCGAGCAGCGTGAGCTTGATTTCGAAGTGGTCGAGTACCTCGAGAAGCCTCTCGACAGGGCTTCGCTACTGGGATTGATCGAGATGGTTGGTGGCGACCCTGCTGACTTGGTGCGTAGTGGGGATGCCAAGTTCAAGGAGGCGGGAATATCGCCGGTGTGCCTCGGTAGCAGCGAGGAAGTCGCCGGCCTGCTGGTCGAACATCCGGAGTTCATGCAGAGGCCTGTCGTCGTGGTGGGGACGCGTGCGGTGATCGCACGTCCTCCGGATAAACTGCTGGATCTGCTTTGATCGCCGGCCCGTCAAGCCGTGGCCTCTCGCAAACGTTGCCGGCTGTCGTTATCTCGCCGGTCACTTCGATCCGGGAGCCTTGCGCTCCGCAGGCTCCGCCTGCCTTGGTACCATCCGTGGAGAGGGGTAGAAACGGCTGCGTGGCTGCGTTGGCGGTGATGGCGGCGATGAAGGTTCAGTTGTGAAATTGTCTCGACGGCCCTCTTGCCTGATCTACGATCTCGACGGTGTGCTCCTCGATACCGAACCTTTTTACACCGAGGTGACGCAGCAAATAGCCGGCGAGTATGGGAAGGTATTCGACTGGTCGGTAAAGCGCCACATGATAGGCCGTCCTTCCTTGGATGCAGCCAAATATCTGGTTGCAGCGTTGGATCTACCCTTGAGTCCCGAAGAGTATCTCGAGCGCCGTAAACGGGGTCTGGAGCGTTTGTTCCCCCAATCGCGCGAGATCGAAGGGGCGGAGATGTTCACTCGCCGTGTTCACGCGGCCGCGTTGTCACAGGCAGTAGGTACCAGCAGTGAACGGCGTCTTTTCGAACTAAAGACCCAGCAGCACCGGGAGTGGTTTTCGCTGTTCGATGCGGTGGTGTGCGGAGATGACGCGAGAGTCCGCCATGGCAAACCCGCTCCCGACATTTTTCTGGCGGCTGCGGCTCATGCCGGGGCCGAGCCGCGCGATTGCCTGGTGCTTGAAGACTCTCCCTCAGGTCTTGCCGCGGGGCGGGCGGCCGGGATGCAAGTGCTGGCGATGCCCGATCCCGCCATGGACCGGGATCTTTACGCCGATGCCGATCTGATCGTAGGATCTTTCGCTGAGATCGATATCGCTGAGTTGGGAATCATCTGAAGCGATGGGACAACCACGCGCTCTCCGCCGTCAGTGCACGTAGATACTTGGTCGATACTTGGTCCCATTGCGTGGTCCTCTCCGGCCGAACGCAATGGCAGTCGATGAAAGACACCCGTCTTGACTGTATCGACCGGCGCCACCCGATCCGTCAACCTGCGCCACCTGAGCCATCAACCGGCTCCACCCGAGCCATCAACCGGCTCTGTTCCAAGCGGTTACGTTTCAACCGACTACGCCTGCGGTCTTCAATTCGGTGAGTTCCTCGGCGCTCATCCCCGTTTCTCGCAGAAGCTCCTCGGTATCCGTTCCTGGTGCCGGTGCGGATGCGGCCCCTTTACCCGGTGTGCGCGAGAGCTTGGGCGCCGCCTCAGGCACCAGCGTGCCGGCGATGCCCGGCGCGAAAGTAGCGCGCGCAATGTTATGCGGGTGCGCCGGGGCTTCGTCGAGATCGAGCACCGGTGCCACGCATGCGTCGGTTCCGTCGAAGACTTTGCACCACTCGTCGCGGGTTTTACTGAGGAACACTTCGCTGAACTTGGCGGCGGTCTGCGCCCAAGCATCTCTGTCCATCTGATGTGGTAGCTCTTCGGCGTCTAGGCCTAGTCCGTCGATCAACTGTGCGTAGAATTGATTTTCAATGGCACCCACCGACATGTACTTGCCGTCTTTGGTTTCGTAGGTGTCGTAGAAGGGGGCGCCGGTGTCGAGCATATTGGTTCCGCGTTCGTTCGACCAAAGCCCCGCGGCATGGAATCCGTAGAGGAAGGTGCCCAGGTTGGCCGCGCCATCGACCATTGCTGCATCGATGATCTGCCCCTTGCCCGAGCCCGTCCGTTCGAGCAACGCGATTACGATACCCATTGCGCATAGCATTCCGCCGCCGGCGAAATCTCCGAGCAGGTTGACCGGGGGCAGGGGCTTTTCGCCTTTGCGCCCGAGCAGGCTCAGGACGCCCGACAACGAGATATAATTTATATCGTGGCCAGCCATTGCGGCGTAAGGCCCTTGCTGGCCCCAACCGGTCAATCGCGCATAGATGATCCTGGGATTACGTTTCATCACGACTTCGGGGCCGGCGCCGAGCTTTTCCATTACACCCGGACGAAAAGGCTCAATGAGCACGTCGGCGGTCTCTACTAGGGCCAGCAGCGCGTCTACGCCTCTGGGGTCTTTCATGTTCAGTCCGATCGAGCGCTTGCCGCGCGCGAGGTAGTCGCGCGTCGGGTCGGCGCCGAGGCCGGTGGCCGGGGCACGGTCTACACGTATTACTTCTGCGCCAAAATCGGCGAGAATCATTCCAGCGTAGGGCGCGGGTGCCAACCCCGCCATTTCCAATACGCGGATTCCTTGTAGTGCTGTCATCGATCAAGTCTCCAAAACTCTTGTTCGCTCGCGTTCCGGACTCCAGGGTTCAAAGCGTGAGTCGTCTGCCTTCACCTGCTTCATTTGCTTCACCTGCGGCCTCGGGCTCCAAGACGCGGACCGCGGGACTTCGGTATGGCCAAGCCCTCTTACGCACATGACCTCTTTCCCGCTCCGCCCGCCGTCCCCACACGCGCCGTCGTTCGACGCTTCTCGTAGATGGATTCGCCGTTCTCCGGCGATCTACAAGGCTGCGAGACGCTGCGTACTGCCTGGCCCCAGTCGAGTCAAAAGCGCTCTCTCGGGGCTGGTGCCGGCATGCAGGTAGATTCGGGTCGGAACCAATACTGGAAACGCCCGCCGGCTTGTAAAGCTCGCCCGGCGTTTGTCTGGGTGTAGTCCTATCAACCCGGGAACCACCTTGGTGTCGATGGTGTCGATGTTCTCGGCGGTGTCTGGCTGGGCGCGGACATACCGAAGGTGCCGCTTGGGCAAAACTGCTTGTTTCGGGGGCGTCTGGCCGGGTGCGAACATCCCGCACTACCTATAGGGTCCCGCCCTGTGCTAGAAATAGACGCCGGATCGCGGCTTTAGGACGGTGCTGTGCTCTATTGGCATCGTGGAAGCGGTGCGGCGTCATCGAGGCTTGGCGGCTTGCTCGGGTAGGGGGTAGCGAAACACGCGTAATATCAGAGCTTTCGCATTGACAGTAGACGACGAAACAGGACATATTCGGGCGTTCGGCTGAACGTTCCACTGAAATGCAGGCAGTCCCCTTTGCGGGGGCAAAGCGACACATAACACGACTATGAAGAACATCGCTAAGATTACGGGATTATTGGTGCTGCTCAGCTTTTTTGCGGGATTGGCGGCGGCGCCGCGAGCCGAGGCTCTCTCGCGTGAAACCCGGTGCCGGGCGCGCATTGCAGCGGCCTCCAGGCGGCATTTCGACCAGACCATGCAGGCGCGCCAGCGTTGCATCAAGCGCATCATCAAGGGGGAGATCCCGCCCAGCGTCAATTGCATTACCGGCGAAGGCGACAAAAAGCTGCGTGACCGTCTGATCCTTGTCCAGTCGCGCCTGACCCGTGCGTTGCCGCGCAGTTGCGCGGGAATCAACCTAGTGCTGCTCGATTACCCGGGGGCCTGCGTGGATTCGACCGGCGCCCCTTTTGACACCGGCGACGTAGAACAGTGCATCAAAACCAGTGCGGATGCGGCCATCACCGATTTGTTGACCAAGGAGTTTCCTCCGCTTGACCGTTTTTATCGTGACGCCCGCGGTACTTGCCTGCGCGGGGTGGGGAATCGCGCCTTTGCGATGATCCGGGACGACATTCGAGCGCGCCATGCCTGCCTGTTGCGTCAAGAAAAGCTCCTGTTCAAGGACCCCGTAGATTGTCGCGCCGATATCCCACCCTACGGACCCGGCACCGGCGACGATAAGACCGACGTGCGCATCCGCAATGCCTATGTGAATCTGCTCTCCGGCGTTCCGGTCGTGTGCGCCACCGTAGACGTGGACCCCCTAGGATACGGCACCAACTGCCCCGACAACACCGGCGGGCCCTTTAGCGTGTTCGATCTGAAGGAGTGTTTGTTCGACCAGAACCGCGAGCACGCCCCGCTTTACATCGACGTAGCATTCCCCTCCGATCCGGTTTGCGGAAACGGCCGTCTCGAAGGTGACGAGGTTTGTGACAACGGACTCGATAACTCCGACACCGCTCCCGATGCATGCCGTAGCGATTGCACGCTCCCACGCTGCGGCGACGGTGTCGTCGACCCAAGTAGCGGTGATGCCTGCGACGACGGCAACAACGACGACGGGGATGGCTGTAACGCCAATTGTATTATCGAGTTTTGCGGCGATGGAATCGTCAACAACGGCGGCAGCGAAGAGTGCGACAACGGTGCCGCTAACTCCGATACGGCGGCGGATGCTTGCCGCAGCGATTGCACTTTACCGTCCTGCGGCGACGGAGTGACCGACCCCGCCAACAGCGAAGAGTGCGACGACGGCAATACCGTATCCGCCGATTTCTGTAGCGGACTGGATGCCGACCAGCCATGCCAGGTCGAGTTCTGCGGCGACGGGATCGTTCAGGGTGGCTTGCTCAATGAGGAGTGTGATCTCGGTACCGGCAACAACTCCAACACCACTCCCGACACATGCCGGGAGGATTGCAAGAATTTTCGTTGCGGTGACGGGATCGTGGACAGCGGCGAGGATTGCGATGGTGACGGTGCCGGCAACGGCGGGGAAAGTGCCGTATGCGACGCGGACTGCTCGGTGGCAGTTTGTGGCGACGGGACTGTCAATGTCAGCGCCGGTGAGGTTTGTGATGACGGCAATACGTCCGACAACGATTCATGTCCGAGTGGTGCGCTAGGAAACTGCTTAGCGTTCGCGAGTTGCGGCGATGGCATCGTGTGCAACGACGGCGCCACCTGCGATAGCGGCCCGGGTGGTGGAGACGAGATCTGTGACGACGGCAACCAGGCCAACGACGACGGCTGCGATGATGCCGTGGCTGAGGGCGGCAACTGTTCTCCCACCGGCTGTGGCAATGGTGTTCTTACCTCCGGTGAAGAGTGCGACGACGGGAACGCGAACTCCGATAGCACCCCGGATGCTTGCCGTACCAATTGTCTGCTACCGTCTTGCGGCGACGGTGTTCGCGACCCCGTTACCAACGGCGAGCCTTGTGATGGCACCGATACCTCCGGATGCGCTTCGGATGAGCTTTGCGTAAACAACGCGGGTACTTGCGAGTGCTCGCATCAGTGCCCGGGCTTCGGCGAGTTGCTGCTTGTTTCGGGCGCTACCAACGCTTGCACTACTAATGCAGATTGCCGTGTCGGCCAGTGTGAACCGTCGCTGGGTGTTTGCCTGACGGTAACTTCTCTTGACAGCGGCTGGACCGGTCTTTCTCACAATGCTGATGTCAACGACAATACGCTGACCCGTGCTTTTCTAGAATGTCCCGGAACCGGCCCGGTTTGCGGCGAGTGCAATATAGTAGGGGTAGATCCTTCGCCGGGGAATTGCCGTTGCAACGAGAACATTCGGATGATCTGCGATCAGCCGTTCGAGGTTGACGCAAATGATTGCAACGTCGGACCATGTGTCGACAACGTCTGTGTGAACGACGATAAGTTCCCGTCGGCCCGGTCTTGTCAGAGTGACAGCGATTGCCTCCTTACTTGCGATTGTTACTTTGGCGCGCCCTTTGCGCTTTCGACTTCGGGTGTTCCGGCCTGCGTCGTCAACCGTTTTGCGGAGGATATCGTCGGTACGGCTGATGTCGACCTCGGAGCCGGCTCGGTCACCGCTAAGCTTCGTACGATAGTGTCTACGGGCGGCAATACGACCACGGATCCTTGTCCGAAATGCGGAGGTACGTGTAGCGCGGACAGTAGTTTCTTCTGCTCGGCGGATCTCGATTGTAGTCTTGGACCGTGCATAGACCGTTTCGGCACTTTGGGGTGTTTCAAAGACACTAACGTCTCTTGTGCGGTTAATGCAGATTGTGACCTTGGAAGCTGCAATATGGACGATGTCATGGGCGACGGCGTGCGTAACGGAGTTTGCGTCGGCGGGCGCTATGAAGGGCTTCCGTGTGATGTCTACGCCAACAATACGACCTTCCCAACGCGGACCGATGGTCCCGGCGGCGCGGGTTACAGCCTGGATTGCATCCCGGACCCGCTCACCAATGTTTCCGGAAGCGGCCTTCGCATCGAGTTGACCCAAAGTACTGCCGAGAGTGTGATGACGGCGACCGCAGAATGCGGTGGCTTGATCCCGGGCCTTAAATGCCCCTGCAAGATGTGCAGTTCCGACACTTCGGTGCCTTGTAATTCCGATGCCGATTGTGCGGGGCAGGCAGGCAAGTGCGCTCTGGTCAATTCAAGGTCATGTTTGACTACTGCGGATTGTCAGAATGTCGATGCAGGCCCCTGCTCGGGGATCGGACGCTGCAGCGGGTCTTTGACGGTCAGGTGTACCGTCGACGAAGATTGCATCATCGACGGCGGTGCCTGTGAGCCGCCGACCTGTTCGTCTACGGGTGGTGGCTCCGCGGCGGTTCCGCAGCCGAACAAGTGTACGGACGGTATTTGTGTAGACGTGGGCGGAGGCAAAGGCGAGTGCAATACCGGACCGGACGACGGCTTCTGCGACGGGGTGGTGCGTGCCAACGGCGATCCGGTTCTCACCTGCAGTAGCGATGGCGATTGCGTCGAAACCAGCACGGGTGTTCCCGGCGGTGCGGGCGATTGCACGATACAGAAGAGAAGGCCGTGTTTCCTCGACCCGATCGTGGCTACGGGTATTGCGGATCCCAATAACCCGGTGGGTGCTACTATATTCTGTATTCCGCCGACCTCGAGCGGAGGCATCAATACGGTTGCCGGCTTGCCGGGCCCGGGACGGGCGCGTAACCAGGGGATCGCTACTACCTTCTGTCGCGACAACCCGGAGATCCGTTACGAACCGGGTGTGGGTGGATGTCCCTGATCGCCCCTAGCATGCGTCGTTGATGAGATCTCCTTGCGAGAGTCGCAGGCGCCTGTGAGATCGGCTAGGTGGGCCCGCGCGCAGCGTTCAGGCCCGTGGGCGTAAGTGTTACTAGGCGAGGGCCGGAACACGGTGAGCTGCGAGCCGGCGGTCGGTGAACGGGCCGGGATTGCAGACGATCAAGGCTCGTAGCAGAGTTCTCAGGAACAGCGCAGGTTGTTCGCCGGTGGTGCTAAGAAAAAGGACTGCGTGAAGCAGCTACGACAAGGCCCTCTCGGATCACTCCGAGAGGGCCTTGTCGGTTTCGATATAGGCCGTACTTTCGCGCCGCTTACTACTCTACTTAGATCCTACTTAGATGATTCGAGCAGCCGCAAGAACTCGGTGGAAGGTGTCAGCACTAAGCTGGTCTTGTCGCCCAGCGTGTTGCGGTAGGCTTCGAGCGTGCGTGTGAACTCGTAAAACTCGGGGTCACGCTCGTAGGAGTCAGCATAGATACGAACCGCTTTGGCGTCGCCCTTGCCGCGTATGAGTTCGGCTTTACGCGTCGCCTCGGCAAGCAATATGCGGCGTTCGCGTTCGGCTTGTGAACGAATCTTGCGAGCTTCCTCGTCGCCTTCGGCACGGAACTTCTTGGCCTGGCGCTCGCGTTCCGTGCGCATGCGGCTAAAAACGTTCTGTTCGTTTTTGGCCGGCAAGTCGGTGCGCTTGATGCGCACGTCCACTACCTTGATTCCGTAGCTCGCCGCACGCTCGTTCGATTCTTGGGTGACGTGTTCCAGTAGGAGTTTCCGGTCACCCGATACTACTTCGCTTTGCTTGGTGCGGCCGATGGCTTCACGCAAGTTGGAGTAGATGATGTCGTCGAGCCGCGACTGCGCTTCGGCTTCGCTGCGCACGGTCTGATAGAACTTCAAAGGATCGACTATCTTCCAGCGTGAGAAGTTGTCGACCTGTAATTGCTGTTTGTCCCGGGTGATGAGTTCGCGGGGAGCGGCATCGTATTCGAGCAGGCGTTTTTCAACTAGAATTACCCGCTGTATCAATGGAAGCTTCCAGTACAAGCCGGGCTCATTAATGTTTCTTACCGGCTTATCGAGTTGCAGTACGATGGCGCTTTCCCACTCCGGAACTTGAAAGGCGACCATGCGATAGAGCACTACCAGGACTATCGCGACCAGGGCCAATACCGATGCTGCACGGTTCATTTGCTGTCGCCTCCCTTGCCTATCGAAGCTTTCCTGTCCAGAGGGAGATAAGGCAGTATTTTCTGGGATATGGAGTCCGATATTATTATCTTGTCTATGCCTGGGAGGATCTGTTCCATGGTTTCCAGGTACAAGCGTTTCCGGGTCACGTCAGGTGCCGTCACATAGGCGTCATAGAGGAGGTCGAAGCGTCCGGCCTCGCCCAGAGCCTTCTTGACGACGGATTCCGCGTACGCCTCAGCCTCGTTGAGGCTCTCGGCCGCCACGCCGCGCGCTTTCGGTAAGATGTCGTTGGCGAAGCCCTGGGCCTCGTTGATCAAGCGCTCTTTGTCTTGTTCCGCATTGATCACGTCCTTGAAGGCGTCCTGCACCGGTTCCGGAGGTTTGACGTCTTGTAACTTGACCGTGGTTACCTGCAGTCCGGACCCATATCCGTCGAGCATCTGTTGCAGGAGTTCTTGTGCACGCACCTGTATATCGAGCCTTCCCTCGGTAAGCGCGCTATTGATGGTGGAGCGTCCGACCACTTCGCGCATCGCCGATTCGGCGCAGTCGCGCAAGGTTTCGGTGGGGTTTCTTATCTTGAACAAGTAGGCAATGGGATCCTTTATGCGGTACTGAATGATGAAGTCCAGGTCTACGATGTTGCCGTCGGAGGTCAGCATGCGCGCTTCTTCAACCACATTGCGATAGCGCGCGGGCGGGCCGACGCTGATGGTGCGAAAGCCTACTTCTTCTTTGAGCACGGCCATGATCGGAACAGTGATCACCGTTTCTACCGGCCAAGGAATGTGGAAATGCGGCCCTGGTTCCGTGGTGTAGACGGCTTTTCCGAAGCGCAAGACCACGCCGGCTTCGCTCGGGTTTACTTGGTAGTATCCGGTAGCCAGCCACATCAATAGGCCCACTATGGCGATGAGGAATCCGCATCCGCCCGGAAACCTACCCCGCAATTTGTTGATGAACTCTTCGAGCGCTTGTTCCGGAGACGGAGGCCTCCGCGCGCCATTTCCTAGATCCATTGGCATAATTTCACCTGCAGGACAGAGCGTTGCAGCGTAGACACCGGGAGTCAACCTCGAGGTCAACTGCGACGGATACTTCTGCTTGCCGGAACTATGCCGGTCAGGCGGCGGGAAGGTGGATAACCATCCGGGTTCCGCCTTCGGGAGCGGCTTCGGCCCGGATGGAACCTCCGTGGTGCAGGACCACCTCTCGGCATATGGCCAAGCCCAAACCGGTTCCGCGAGGCTTGTCGGGGCCGCCGCCTTGGTGGAAGCGTTCGAAGACGGATTCTCTCTCACCGGCGGGGATCCCGGGGCCGCTGTCGCTGACACTGACCTCGAGCATCGCTTTTTCCCCCTGTAGCACCTTGCAGGCTCGCAAGCGCACGAGGCCGCCTTCCGGAGTGAACTTCAAGGCGTTGCTGCACAGGTTGGTGAGCACCTGTATCAGCCGGTCCCGGTCTCCGTGTATGCCCGGTAGCGGCGATTCGTAGCTGAGTTCGAGTGTGATCTCACTTTCTTCATACAGCGGCCGGTAGATCTCGACGACCCGCTCGAGTAACTGCGAAGGGTCGCCGATATACTGGATGTTCCAATCAGTCTTGCCGGCTTCTATCTTGGAAAGGTCGAGCAGGTCATCGATGAGTCTGGAGAGCCGCGTGCTCTCCTCCGTTATGATTTTTCCGAAACGCTGAGTGCTCTCTTCATCGCCTTGAGAATAACGGCTGATGATCTTGGCGGCCGAGGAGATCGCCGATAGCGGGCTTCTCAACTCGTGCGACACGTTGCTCAGGAATTCCGACTTGAGCCGGTCGTATTCGGTGAGCCTTTCGTTGGTAGCTTCCAATTCGGCGGTGCGTTCGCGCACCTTGCTTTCGAGCAAGCGGGAGTGTTCTTCGATCTGGGCACGAAGCCGCTTTTCCTCGAGGGTGGCATCTTCTGCCTCCTGTTTGGCAACGAGAAGCTCGCCCACGTGCTCTTGCAGCGCGCGCCTGGTTTTTTCGAACTGGCGGGCGAGCACTCCGATCTCGTCGGCGGATCCGACCGAGGCGATCTCCTGGCTGAGCTTGCCGCTGCCCATGTCCTCGGCGTCACGGGCCAGTTGTACCAGGGGTTTGAGCAACTGCCGGCTGATCAAGATGGAGGCGCCGAGACTGAGCAACACCACCCCCGCGCCGATGAGGATCGTGACCGTCATTGATCTGGCCATTACCCGGTTCCCGCGTTCGATGGCGGCGTTGGCTTGGCTTTGTATCGGTCCGAGATCGAATCCGAGCACCAGCCAGCCCCAATTCCGGCCTCCGACGCGTAAGGGGCGGCTGATCTCCACGATTCTCGTACCGTCGTCACGCTCTAGGTAGCGTGGCTTGCCGTCTTCGTATATCTGGTCTGCACGGCCACCCACCTGGCTGGAATCGCTATGTACGATGATGACCTTGGCGGCATTGGTAAGAAGTATATAGGCGAGGTCGTGGTTGCGCTCTTGCGTGGTTCTTACGGTGTCGGTGATGAAACCGAAGTCGTAGCCTGCAATGGCCGACTCCATGCTTGCGCCCATGCTCTGGGCCAGCAGTGCGCCGCGCTCGATCAGGCTCTTGCGAGCGTGGGCTGCGGAGCGCCGGACCTCAGCATTGAGAAGCCCCGACTGCCGGTACATCAACAGCCCCGATACCAGCAAGATACACAAGAAAGCTGTGAGAGTGCCGCCGATGGCGAGTTTTAGATGCAAGCCTATTCCGGGCCGCAAAGCCCGCAAGAGGTTTCGAAATACCTTACTGCTTTTCACCCGCCCAGGACCTTCTCAGAACTCTTTGCTCAGTTTGATGAACCAGCTTCGTGTGACGGGCGAGGGTGTGCGCACCAGTTCCTCGTAACTCTCCAGATGTGAGCGCTCCAGCAAGTTGCGTCCGACCAAGCTGATGGCCGGCCATCCGTCGCCCGGCTCAAAATTTAGCGCGAGATCGGCGCGCAAGTATGAGGAGATACGAAGACTTCGTTTTTCGGCAGCCGCACTGCGGAAGACGGGGTCGGTCTCGACGGAATCGACCCAATGGAAAGTGGGGACGATCTCGAGGGCAGGGGACAATTCGAAACGGTTGCGTAAGTTGAACTTCCATTGTGGTACGTCCGGGTTGTCTTGCCCATTTAGGCGGAATTCGAGGAAGGATACGTTGAATTCGCCGCTCCACCACGGAGTTGCTTGGAAGCGCAGCACGCTTTCCGCACCGTAGGCCGATGCTTCTCCAAGGTTGTCGTGAGGGTGCAGCAACACGGTGCCACCTTGGCCGTCGTCTCCAATAACGGGCGGGTTTATTCCGTTCCACCCCGCTATCTGGTCGTAGTCGTTGTAGAATACGGTAGCGTCGAAGGATGCAGCGGAACCGAAATGGCGGCGGTAGCCGAGTTCGTAGGATAATAACTCGCCGTCGCCCGAGTCGGGATCACCGGTGAAACGCAAAACGGCCGTTTCTCCTTGGTAGCTTCCCGGCATGGACAGGTCCAGGTACATGTCGGTAAAGGCCTGCGTGTTGATGGCCCTGGAGACGGCTGCCCATAGGGTTTGATCACCGTCCAAGCGATATGACAGGCGTACCGAAGGCTGGAAGTTGGTTGAACTGAAGGTGTTGTGTCCCACTCTGGCTCCGGTGGTCAACAAGGTCCGGTCTCCCAGGGCAAGCTCCACCTGGGCGAAGACCCCCGCGACATTCAGGGTGTCGGTCTCGGTATCGAAACTCACGAACCCGTCGTTGATGTCGAGCTTGCTGGAGCGGAAGTCGGCGCCCCATGTCGCTACAGCCGTGCGATGGAGGCGAAAGCGGTGCTGGAACTCCAGGTCCCAAGTCTTGCGCCGGTTAGAGAAGTCGCCGAGGAATGGAACCTTACGGTCAATATAATCGGCTCCGGCACGCAAGAAAGCGTATGATCCGCCGGCGAAGTCCTTCTCGACCTGCCAGAATCCCGAGAACGACTCGGTTTCGTGTTTGGCGCCCATGTCCCGGGTCGTTGCGGAGGCGCTGCCGGGATCGAAGCGTGGATCGTTGCCCAGCCGGCCGTTGTAGTATTCGCCGAGACTGGTCATTCGCAGGCCCTTGCCGAGATCCCAGTCCATGCGGTACCCGAGCCGCGCCTCGTCACGTTGATCGGCGATGTCGTTGCCGCCGTTGCCGCCGAAGCCTTGGCTGCTTCCCCAGCGTGCGTAGAATCGGTAGTGGAAGTCGTTAACACCACCGCCGTAGCGGGCTTCGCTTTGTACGCTGCTATTGGAGCCGGCAAAGGCTCTAAGCAGTACGCCCTGGGTGTCTTCCGCGTTCTTGGTGATGATATTGATGACGCCGTTTACGGCATTGGCCCCCCACAAGGTGCCGCCGGGGCCGCGCACGACTTCGATACGGTCGACGTCGGGCAGGAAAGTAGACCATTGCGACCAGACGGTTCCACCGAACAGCGGCGTGTAGATGGGGTGTCCGTCGAGCAGCACCAGCATCTTATCGGCGAATATGCCGGTGAAGCCGCGCGACGAGATTGCGGACTGGTTGAAGTCTATGGCCGCCACGTCGAGTCCGGGGACCATGCGCAGAGCATCGCTAAGGTCCTCTGCACCTGCAGCGATGATATCTTCTCCCTTCAGGACGTAGACCGCCGCCGCCGCATGCCATAGCGGTTCCTCGTGCTTGGAGACCGAAGTCACGACTGCGCTTTCGGCACGGAAGAAGTCGATTTCTGCATCCGGCGCGATACCCAGATAGGTGGCGGTTCCGGGTTGCCAGACCTCTTGTGCATCCTCAGCCGCTTGGCTGCCGGCGTGCTCGGCAAGAGCTTCGGCGGCGGAGTACTGAGCGGTGAAGGCCCCGGTAGTAAAGGCTCCAGCGGTGCAGGCTTCAGTAGCTCCATCTTCGCCGCTATACGTTCTGCCGTCGAAGAAGACGGAAGCCGGCGATGCCGCGGCACGTGGAGTCGAGCCGGGCCGGAAGCTGCGGGCTGCGAAAGCATCGGAATCCGGGATTAGTCCCGCCAGTGGAAGCAGGGCCAGGCCCAGCAGGATGGTTCGGCGTAGGGCGCTCGATCCCGGCGACGGCCGCAAACGGTTGCGTCCGGCCGCTACAGGCTCAACCCGTGGGCGGTTTAGGGCCGGGCCGACGGTCGAATGCCGGAGGATAGCAAAGCGGTTCAGCCTCGTTTTTGTTGCCGCTTTCATCGCTTTCCCCCTACCGTCTTTATAATCACGTCCGCCATTGAGACCGTGTTGTTGTCGAGTGGCATATCTATGGCCGCTGCCACTGCCTGATTGACCGCAAGAGAGCTGCCCATGGGGTCCTGAACCTCAGGTCTCAGCGTGGGATCGGCAAGCATCTTTTCGAGCAATACGGCGGCTTGCGATCCGGCACTCGCGTGGTCGGCAGAGATCGACAACAAGGCTCCGGCACGGACGAAGTTCTCGGAAAAAGCCAGGAAGGCGATGCGATCGTGCAGAGTGCGTTGGGCCAGGTAGTTGAAGTTCTCGATCGAGACCACAATCGAATCGGGCGTCATCCACAAGGCGTCTATTTCGGTTCGTATGCGACGATAGGCACCGGGGACTTCGTCGGCGTAGACTACCGCCTCCTCTACTAGGTCTATGCCCAGGGCTGTTGCCGCACGGCGGGCGGTCTCTATCCTTCGTAGCGGGGTCGCGTGGCTATAGATTACTCCGATCCTTTTTATACGAGGTAACATCAGCTTGAAGCGGGTGAGACGCGCCGCAATCGGAACTTCCGCGGAAACCCCGGCCACCGGCCCGCCGGTCAGACCGAAGCGTTGCCAGTTCAGAACCATCGCGAAAACGGTGGGCGTATCCGGCATCAGCTTATGGCTGAGCTGGGCGGCCGGGGCGCCCAGTGCGAACACGCCGTGCGGGGGCGCCTTATCGATGAATTCTTGGAGCATGCGCGAGGCCTCTTGGGCCTCGGGTAGCAGTTCGATCTGGCGAACCGGCGCTGGAGAGTTTTCGATGAAAGCTGCTACCGGGGCGTCGTATTGAGGAAGGTTCCCGCTTTTCACGATCAAGACGAAGCTGCCGCTTTCGCGGCTTACATCGGCAGCGGAGCTGCTCGATGAATCCTGCGCTGCGGCGGGTGCAGACAGGCATAGGAGCGCTGCCAGAGTTACCGCCGCCCGCCAACGAGTTCCACACGGACGCTGCGCCGGGCATCCTTTGTGCTTGAATCCTTTGCTCATGTGCAATCCAGTTCCAATCGCCCGCTCCGGTATGTAGTTGCGGCCAGGTTCCGCACTTTCTTGTCGAAACACTGTGTTCATCGGCCGTGGACTCCCAGCCGCGTGGCCTTGCGGTCCATGGCTTTAGCCTGCCCTGCCGGCGTGCTTTTCGTGCTTGTCGATTCGGAAGCCGGCGCCGGGCCGGTAGCGGCACCTGTGAGTCCAGTGCCGGTTCCCGATTCCGTTCGATGTTCCGAACGTTCGGTGGCTTTGGCTCCCGCATCGCCGGATGTCTCGAGCGGCTCTCTTAGGGCGGGTAAGCCGCCCACGATTGCCAATGCATCGTAGCCAAGCAGTTCCAGTACGCGGCGGCCCGCTTTGCTGGTTGCCAAGTTGGCCAGAACTCGTTTTAGCTGCCGCTTGGTTGCTGCCGACGCTTCGGGTGTGGCGTAAACTCCGGGGAAAGCGATATTCGGCGAGAACGCCAGCACCTTCAGCCCCTTGGTTATGTTCGGGCTGATGCGGCTCAGGGCTTCAAATTGGGCCGAGGTCACGAGTGCGGCGTCTACTTGCTGGAAACTCAAGGCGAGTAAGGCGTCGATGTCTTTGGGCACCGCGATCACTGCGGCCGTGGTAGTGTCGAGATTGAAGGCCTCGAGCACCGACCGCTCGCCGCCGGGGCCAATGGCGTAGGCAGTCGCTGCGATAGATCCGCGGGCGAGATCTTCGATCGCGTCTATCTTGGGACTGGTCATCAGTGCTTTGCGGTACGATGTCTTGCCCCCGCGTACCGGCCGCGCCAACAGCTCGAGAGTGCTACCGGTCAGGTTGCTCTCTTCGAACCACGACGGTGCCATCAGGATCTGGGGCCGGTCTTGCTCGACTCGATCGACAAAGTCGCTGTAACGCGCGAAAGCCTGGAAGAAAAGGTCGATCCCGGCGCTGTGTATCAGGGAGTCGATGCTCTCGGTCAGAAGGTTGAGATTCCCTGGCCGCCAATCGGGACTGTAGAAGTAAAATGCGACGGTTTCCTGCCCAGGCGTCTCCACCTTGCCAGAATCGCTACTTTCTGGCCCGGGTGGGCTCTTGGCTTCGGGCGGGGCTTTCGTTCCCGCCGATATTTCGAGACGGGCCGGCTTGCGCTGAGTTTTCGTAGCGGGGCTTGCGGTGTCTGAACTGTCTGAACGCGTGCCGCGCGAACGAGTTCGCTTATGCTTCGACGCCGAATTGGCCGTGTCGCTGCCCGCCGAAACAGCGGAGTCCGTCGTTCGCGCCGTCGCCGTAGTGCCGGCGAAGAGCCCCGCGGATGTCAACAGCAGTGCGCCGGCGATCAGGTACTTCGCCAAGCCGGTGACGGATATGAAACGAACGTGCGCCAAGACCCTTGTGTATCAAGAGTTCTGTGGTCGAATCCAGCACAGTTCCGCGTCATCGCTCTTTGACGTAATGTATCTCGATCGCCGATTTGCCCGGCCGTCCCGCTCCTTTGCGTAACCGGGCGAAAGCGGTGAAGCCGTTTTTCTCGAGCACCCGAATCGACGCGGTGTTGGACTGTAGTACGGCGGCTTCCAGCCGCTCGATGCCGAGTTCGTCCATTGCGTAGGCGGCCGCCAACCCTACGGCTTCCGTTGCGATACCGCGGCCCCATAGTTCCTCGCCGAGCCAGTAGCCGATTTCGCCACCGCTACGGCCGTTGCCGCCGCCGAACTCTACCCCTACTGCCCCCACCGGTTCATTCCCTACTACTATAGCTAGTCGTAGTGCTCTGCCTTTGGACTCCAGGCATTCGGCGATCCAGTTCTCGGCATCCTCGCGAGTGTAGGGGTGGGGGAAGTTCGAACGCAGGTTTCTCCAGATCCTGCGATTATCGGCGTGCTTTACCAGCGCCGCCTCGTCGCCTCGCCGCCAAGGGCGCAATGTAAAGCAAGACGCATGTATGATCATATTATTCCTGAGATCGACTTCAATGCTCAGGTATAATGCCCACGGAAGTAAGAAGCGAGAGCCGTACTTCTTAGGGAAATAGACGCCGCGGGCGTTGCATCGTAGCCGCTCAGGGCCCCTTGGCCTTAAACGAGCTTGCATCGTTTTTGGCGGCTTGCGAGTAAATGGTCTGCCAGCAGGTAGAAGACACTCCGTCATCGATTATGTACTGAACGGTTACCGGTAACGTCACCGGCAGCGCTGGCAAAGCTAGGTTCGTTCCTTTGCCTTTGACCTGTACTTGAGCCTTGCCGTCGCTGCCCGACCGGAGCTTTATCGAGGTGATCCCCTCGGGGGTCGCATCGCGGTCTTTGTATTTGAAGCCTTTGCTCCCGCTTGCTTTCCAGCAGGGGCCGGAACCGCAAGTACCACCGGCGAACGCAGCCGCTTGCCACAGCGGCTGCGGGTTGGCGGATGAGTCGTAGAGGCAAATCTGTGACGCTCCCGCGCCGAGCGTCGGATCGAGGAATTCGGAGTTGAGCGTGGCTTGGCCTTTCTTCCACTTCCACTGAAGCTTGTCCTTGGTAGCTCCCGTCTTGTCGTCGATCTTGATCTGGGCACGATTAGCGGCGGCGGTCTTGCAGCCGCTTGCCGGACTCGCTGCGCAGTAACTCGGCAGCGTCGTCGTGGTGGTCGATGTCGTGGTGGTTGTCAAAGTAGCGCCGGCGGAGAAGAGGTTCGGGCGGTAGTTCAACAGGCTGCAGCGCATGCGTCGTAACTGATCGGTGGTGAAGCGGTCCATGCAGGTGTCATCGCTGTAGTCCATGTAGTTGTCGGTAGGGTCGGGTGTGTTGCAACTGCTTTGGCCGACCGGGCAACCGCTGGCCGAGTTCTTCTCTGCTGCGGTGTCGCAGATCAAATCGCCGCTTGCATAGCATCCCGGCGGGGTCGGATCCCCCGAGCAGCCCCCCAGGAAAGTGTGTTCGAGTCCGAGATAATGGCCGACTTCATGAGTCAGGGTGCGGCCCTGGTCGAAGGGGGGGCCGCCGGGAGCGTTGCGCCCGAAAGCGGCCCAGGCGATTACGACACGGTCCCAGTTGGAACCGGCCAAGCCGCCTTGGGGAAGATCGGGGACATAGCCGAGGTTCCCGGACGCGGTGTTGGTGTAAACGTTCATGTAACGATTGGTGTCCCAGGCCAAGGTGTCCCAATAGTTACCGTTGTCGTTGTGCCACTGGTCGTTGACCGTCCGGGTTATTCCCGTGGTCGGGTTGTTCGATGGGTCCAGCGTGGCTAATGAGAAGTGAACGGCGACATTGGCTCCAAACTGTCCCGGGGTTCCGGCCAGCGCCATGAAGTCTTCGTTCAAAACGTCGATCTGGCTTTGCACCAGTGCATCGCTGATCTGGCCGTCTCCGTTGCTGTGTTCGATGATGTGTACCACCACGGGGATTTCGTAGACCACGGATGCCGCATAGTCGGCTGTTGGGTTGGTGAGCGAGTAAGTGCAGTCCGAGGGCGATACTGCCCTGGCTCCCCGGGAGCGCCCCGAGATCGTGCCGCAACGCCGCCCCGATTGGGCGAAGTAGGCCGAGCCGTAGTAGTCGCTCCAGCTACTGAAACTCTGTCCGTCGACAATTACGGATCCGTTGCCGGCGGAGATCCCTTCGGCCGAAGCATCGGGTTGGGCGAGAAGCATGCTAATACAGAGGGTTGTGGCAAGTAATATAAAGTGACGCATACGATGCATGTGTTGCTCCCCGGCGCTTGCGCTTGGTGGTTTGGACCATCGTCCATGCTGTCCAATGCTAAACGAGAGCGCGGAGCTTAGCCATAGCACTGAGTCACTCGAGCCTCAGCTATAGCGTGCTTCTTTGCCCTTGGATTTTCCGTGAGCCTTGACCGCCTCTCGCAGGTCTTGCAGGAAGCGGCCGGCGACCCGGTCGTGATTGGGCGATATCATCATATGCAGAGCATTGGGGCCGCTTTGACGATCCAAGTGCCAGCCTTTATCGTCCATGACGTCGCCCACCGCCATGATGTCGATCGACTGCGATCCGAACGCCATGACGCTGATGAAAGGGTCTCCCCATATATGCAGTTCGGGAATCGATTCGATGCCCTCACGAATCTGTTGCGCGGTCTGTTTTAGGCGCTGGGCTTGCTTCATGTAGCCTTGCTCGCCGAGATAGTTCATCACCGCCCAAGCCGCCGCGATGGGGGCCGCGGGCCGCGCTCCCGCCATTGCCATGGATCCGTAGACGCCGCCCGGCCAGCGGTCGTAGTAGAAGCTCTGGAAGCGCAGGTTGCTTTGGTCGGCGTGTAATACCACCGAAGCGCCTTTGGTGCAGTAACCGTACTTGTGAATGTCGGCCGACATGGTCGTGACCCCAGGTACGCGGAAATCGAAAGGCGGGACTTCATAGCCGAGTTTCTCAACGAAGGGCAGGAGGAACCCACCCACGCAGGCGTCGGTGTGGAAGGAGATATCGTGTTCGGCGGCGAGCCCGGCCAGCTCCGGTATGGGATCGATGATGCCGTGCGGATAGTTTGGGGCCGAGCCTACCAGCAGTGCAGTGTTGTCGTTGATCAAGGCTGCCGCGGCGGCTACGTCGCAGCGCAGATCTTTATCCAGCGGCACTTGTTTCAGCTCCATGTCGAGCAATTCGGCCGCTTTCGCGAAAGCCGGGTGTGCCGAAACCGGGGCCAGTAGTTCGGTCTTGTCGAGGCCCTTGTTTTCACGGGCACGGTTGCGCGCGGTTTTTACCGCCAGAATTATACTTTCGGTTCCTCCCGAAGTCATCGCGCCCCCGGCGCCGGGACTGCCGTTCAACATGGTGGCTGCCATCGAGACGACGTCCGATTCCATCTCCCGCAGGCTAGGGAAGCGGAAGGGGTTCAGCGCGTTTTCAAAGAGGTATAGATTGTTGGCCTCGCGCAGGACTTCGTCGATATCCTCTCCGGCTGGATAGATGAGCGACCAGGTCTTGCCCCCGCGCCAGTCTGCATCGGCGCGCTTGCGCTGCTTCATCTCGGCGATCAGTTCGTCTTTGCTCCGTCCGGTCTCGGGAATCTTCATCTCCGCTCCTTTGCACGTTCGTCCGGTTTCGTCGTCCGCTCCGGCACTTGCCTCCGGCTTTTACCACCGGCTCTTCGCCCATGTTCCTCGCAGAGCGCCGGGAAGGGGTCAAGTGCCCGGAAGAGGGGTCCGCCGGGTCCGGGCTTGCCACGCCGCGGGCCGGGGTGGAACCACGCCGCGGGCTGGGTTGGAGCCGGGATGGGGGCCAGCCGCTCCAGAAGTCGAAAGCCGCGACTTGACCCTGTAGAATGATGGATGAAGTGGAGAGGTTGAATATCGATTCGAGCGTGCTGGAGTCTTTGCTGCCGCTGGCGGCTGCTTATGCGGTGAAGCTGGCGGGGGTTCTTGCGCTACTGTTCGCTGCGTGGTTGGCCGCGCGCTATCTATCCAATGGCGCCGCGCGTGGCCTGGAGCGTGCACGGTTCGACGTGACTCTCAGCCGCTTTCTGGCGAAGTTGATCCGCTGGGGCGTGCTCGTACTCGGCCTCATGGCCGCGCTCGGATCGTTGGGGGTAAACGTCACTACCTTTGCCGCCTTGATCGGTGCGGCAGGACTCGCGCTGGGCCTAGCCTTTCAGGCAACCTTGTCCAATTTCGCCGCGGGAGTGATGCTTCTGGTCTTTCGACCCTTCAAGGTCGGCGATTTCGTCTGTGCGGCAGGTCAGGCAGGCAGTGTTGAAGAGATAGCCCTGTTCTCCACCATAATGAACACCGCCGACAACCGCCGTGTGGTCTTGCCTAACGCGACGGTATTCGGTTCGGTCATAGAAAACTTCAGTTACCATTCCACCCGTCGTATCGATCTGTCTGTTGGCGTATCTTATGATGCCGACATGGATCTCACTCGCGAAACGCTTGAACGTGCAGCAGCCGTAGACGGTAGGCTCGATGGGCGCGTAGCCGAGGTGGTGCTATGCGGTCTTGGAGCTTCCAGTGTGGATTGGCAGATTCGCCTGTGGGTACAAGCAAGCGACTACCTCCAGGTAAAGCAAGCCTTGATCCACAGCGTGAAGCTCAATCTTGACGAAGCTGGCATTGCGATTCCTTTTCCGCAAATGGAAGTCCGCGTAGCCGGCGCCGCCTCTTCGTGACAGAGCTACCACGGCTTGTGCGCGCAGGCAGGCAACGGGAGCGCGAGACCCGCGTGAGCTTCCACGAATAGAGCAGGTCAGAGCAAAGGTCTGACCTCTTCGGCGATCAAGTCGAGTGCTTCGAGGGGCGCCGCGCCTCGTAAGTCCATGGTTATTTCGCCGGCTCCGGCGCTAGCAAGTTCTCGTATGCGCGCTGCCACCTGTTGCGGCCCGCCGTAGAGATGGTGCTCTTCGACCTTGCCGAACATGTGTGCTGTTGGTCCGGCCGTGCGCAGGAGGCGGGCGGCA
The DNA here is from genome assembly GCA_024276575.1 of Candidatus Binatota bacterium. GTDB lineage: Bacteria > Desulfobacterota > Binatia > UBA1149 > CAITLU01 > JAJRWY01. Next base: position 9,349 of record JAJRWY010000210.1, on the reverse strand, counting down.
TCGTCTTCGTCCCGTCCGGCCACGGTGATTGCGAACACGCTGCATTGCAGGGTCTCGCGCGGCCGTCCGGCGAGTTCGATGAGTTTCAAAGCGGCCGTGAACTCCTGCGGCAAGGGGCAGTTCCAACCGTCGGCTTCAGCGGCGGCTAGTGCCAGCATTTTGGGGCGGCGTGCCGCGATAATTATTGGTATCGGCAATGTGGTTCGGGGGTGGATTCTCACCCCATCGGCTTGAGCAAAGCGCCCCTTGAAAGAAGCCGGATCCTCGCAGGTCAGACTACGCAGGCAGCGAACGGTCTCGCGGCAGTGTGCAACCCGTTCGTTGGTGCGCAAGCGGGGGTATCCAAACTGCCGGCATGTTTCCTCATAGCTAAAGCCCCCGGAGCCCAGGCCTAGCCGGAGCCGTCCCCGGCTGGCTGCTGCCAGTGTCGCGGCCTGTTTGGCCAGTAGCGGTGGGTGGCGAAAACAGGTGCTGATTACCAAGGGACCGATGCTGCTGCGCTCGGTGACCGCGGCCAAAGCGGACAACGCTGTCCAGCATTCGAGAACTCCGGCTCGAGGCTGGGTGGCGTTGAGCAGGTGGTCGGGTATCCATATGCCGTTGAAGCCCAACTCCTCTGCCCGCCGGGCGAAAGTCAGAAGCCCGGACAACGATTGCCCGTGTACCGGAGCGATGACACTCAGCCGTAGCGGCCTTTGGGCTTGCTGGGCGAAGTCCACCGCCGAAGTCCAACACGGCGCCCGCGGCGGTTCAAACCGGCAAGGCTTGGCTCGACGATTCCGAGCGTGACGCTATTGCTGCTGATCCTCTACCTCTCGCGGTGTCGCCGGGTTAGCATGGCAGTTGGATCGGAGTTGCATGAAGGGTTTTACGTTAGTCTTGGCATTGGTGCCGTTGCTCCTGGGAGCGTCCGTGTATGCGGAGCGGACTGCGTCGTCGGCGCGCACGGCGTCTGCGGGTCCGGCCGCTTCTGCCGTCCCTGCCGCCTCCGAGTCGAGGCGGCATGCAGCAGTGGATGCCGATCCGGAAGCCGCCCGCAGTTTCATAGAATCTGCGAACAGATCCTGGAGCGAGGCTTACCGGCGCGGGGACACCCGGGCCATGGCCGAGTTCTACTCCCCCGATGCCTCCTTGTCTTTGGGCTCCTCGGCTACCTTGGAGGGACGTGCGAGTATTATCGAGTATTTCGCCGGCCAGCACAGCCTCGGTGCCGGGGCGCCGTCGCTGGAAACTCTCGACGTCGTCACCATTGGCGACGTCGCCTATGAGATCGGCACCTATGGTATGCCGTCGCGTTCGGACGGGGAGTCTGGCGACAGCGGCCGCTACGTGGCGATTTGGAAATCGCACGAAGACGGCTGGCGTTGCCAACTCGGCATCTGGACCCCCGTAGTCGCGGTGAACGCGCGGCCTTGATCTCTTCGCGGCGCGGTCACGCGTTGTTTCCGCCACCTGCATTGTCCATTGTTTTCTCTATACAGCCTGTTGAAAAACTACGGACCGAGGCATGTGGCAATATTCGGTCCGGGATCCAGGCGGGAAACCGCAGGCGTAGTGGCGAGGTGTAGGGGTCCGGCAGCGAGCGGCGAGACATCGAGCCTGTGAAGAGACCGGGCCGAAGGCCGGTACGTAGCGACGGCAGAGGGGTCTTCAACGGGCAAGACCGTAGGGATTCGACGATTCTTTTCGTATGCGGGCGCCGGCCCGGTCGTTTCGTGGCCGTGGCCCTTGTGGCTCGTTCAAAACCGTGTCTTACGAAGCGGAATCGCCCATTCATGGGGTGCAGAGGTTCGGACCATGGAAGAATACAAGGGAAGAAAGATTGCCTTGATCGTCGGCGGCGGGCCGGCGCCGGGCATCAACAGCGTTATCGCCGCGGCGACGATTCGTTGCCGCCTGGCGGGTGTGCCGGTGTTGGGCGTGCGTGACGGTTTCGAACGCTTGATGAAGGGCGATACTGATTGCGTAGAGCCTTTGGAGATAGACGACGTCAGCCGCTTGCATTTCCGGGGAGGATCAGTGATCGGCACTTCGCGGGCCAATCCCACCAAGGATGCGGCGGCTTTGTCGCGTGTGGTTTCAACCCTGGCAACTTTGCGCGTAACCGATCTGATCACCATCGGAGGAGACGACACTGCGTATTCCGCCATGAAAGTAGAGGCTGCAGCGGGCGAAAGCCTGCGCGTGGTCCATGTGCCCAAGACCATAGACAACGATCTCGACCTGCCCCCCAACATCGACACTTTTGGCTTCCGAACGGCCCGCCATATCGGTTCCGAAATTGTGAAAAATCTGATGACGGACGCGTTCACGACTTCGCGTTGGTACTTCGTCGTGGCCATGGGGCGCAAGGCCGGGCACTTGGCACTGGGTATCGGTAAGTGCGCGGGCGCGACATTGACGCTGATTCCCGAAGAGTTCGGGCTCGAGGGCACTCCGTTGACGGTTTTCGTTGATACCCTGGCCGGTGCGATCATCAAGCGCCGTGCCGAGGGCCGTCGCCACGGCGTTGCGGTGATCGCAGAAGGTGTGGTCTTGAGTATCGATCCGGCCGACCTCGAGGGCCTTGCCGACGTGGAAAGAGACGCCCATGGGCACGTGCGTATCTCCGAAGTCGACATCGGCCAATTACTCAAGACTCGTGTCAAAGCGAAGCTCGCCGAGTTGGGCATAGATACCACGGTGGTGAGTAAGGATATCGGCTACGAGTTGCGCTGCGCCGACCCCATTCCTTCGGATATGGAGTATACGCGTGATCTGGGCTACTGCGCCGCCAAGTACCTGCTCGAGGGCGGCCATGGCGCGATGGTCTCGATGCAAGGAGGGCATTTCGTGCCGATACCCTTTGCGGACCTGATCGATCCCGATAGCGGCGTCACCAAGGTCCGCGTGGTGGACTTGGAATCTACTCATTACGCAATCGCCCGCCGTTACATGATCAGGCTACGCAAGGAGGATTTCAGCGACGAGAGCCGACTACTAGAGATCGCCGCTGCCGCGGGGCTCGACGCCGAAGAATTCCGCGCTCGTTTCGAGTATCTGACCGAGAGTGAACCGGTCCCGTTGCGTCTGATCAACGCCGGCTAGGTCTTTTGTTCTGTTTCAGGATGCGCTTTCTCAACCGTATGGACTTCGGCGTGATTTCGACCAACTCATCGTCGTCTATCCACTCGAGCGCGGCTTCCAGGCCCATCTCGGCGTGAGGGGTGATGACGACGTTTTCATCACGGCCGGCGGCGCGGATGTTGGTGAGCTTCTTTTCCCGGCACAAGTTGACGTTGAGTTCACTGCGGCGCGAGTACTCGCCCACCACCATACCTTCGTAAACGCGGGTGCCCGGGGCTACGAACAGCGTTCCGCGTTCCTGCATGTGGAAAACCGAGTAGGGTGTGGCGGTCCCTTCGCGGTCGGCAACCATCGCGCCGTTTATGCGCGCTTGAATATCGCCTTGCCACGGTGCCCAGCCGTCGAACAACGCGTTGATGATACCGGTGCCGCGGGTCTCGCTCAGAAAGCGCGAGCGTAGGCCGATCAAGCCGCGCGAGGGAATGCGAAACTCCAGCCGCGAGCGCCCCGACCCGGCGGGATTCATCTTGGTCATCTTGCCGCGCCGTAAAGCCAGGAGTTGAGAGACCACGCCGACGTAATCCTCGGCGACATCCACTACCAGCATTTCCATCGGTTCATGGACTGCTCCGTCGATATCCCGGGTCACCACACGAGGTTTGGAAACCTGCAACTCGTAGCCTTCGCGACGCATGGTTTCTATCAGCACCGCCAGTTGCAGCTCTCCGCGGCCGGTGACCTGCATGGCCTCGGGTGAGTCGGTATCGTCGATGCGCAGGCTTACGTTACGGCGCTGCTCTTGCACCAGGCGCTCGCGTATCTGCCTAGAGGTGACGAAACGGCCTTCGCGGCCGGCCCAGGGCCCGGTGTTAGCCCCGAATATCATCGCGATGGTAGGTTCATCTACGCGTATGGGTGGAAGCGGGTCGGCGTGTTCGAGGTCGCATAGCGTGTCTCCGATGCTGATGTCCTCGATGCCTGCGATCGCTACGAGGTCTCCAGCCGCAGCGCCATCGCACTGTCTTCGCTCGAGTCCGTGCCAGCGGTATATCCGCGTCAATTTGACGTTGCGGTCGGGTTGCTCCGGATGGCAAAGCGTTAGTGTGGATCCTTTGCGGATACAGCCTTGTTTGATGCGTCCGATGGCCAGGCGCCCGATATAATCGTCATAGTCTAGGTTGTTGCACTGGAAACGCAGCGGGGCCTCAGGATCTCCGCCAGGGGCCGGTAGCGCTCCTACTATCAAGTCGAGCAAGGGACGCAGGTCGCTGCCTTGGGCATCCAGGCTTTTTAAAGCTATGCCCGCTTTGGCGTTGGTGTAGACCACCGGAAACTCCAATTGTGCGTCGTTGGCACCGAGATCGATGAACAGGTCGTAGACTTCATCGAGCACCTCGTTGCTGCGGGCGTCGGAGCGGTCGATCTTGTTGATACAAACTATCGGTGCCAAGCCCAAGGACAAGGCCTTTTGCAATACGAAACGGGTCTGTGGCAGCGGCCCTTCCGAAGCGTCAACGAGCAGCATGACTCCGTCGACCATTGCCAGCGTGCGCTCCACTTCACCGCCGAAGTCGGCGTGTCCCGGCGTGTCTACTATGTTGATCACGGTGCCGTGGTATTCGATGGCGGTGTTCTTGGCCAAGATGGTGATCCCGCGTTCACGCTCGAGATCGAAGGAGTCCATTACCCGTTCGGCCACCTGTTGATTGGCGCGAAAGATTCCGCTTTGGTGCAATAGCGCGTCGACCAAAGTGGTTTTGCCATGATCGACATGCGCGATTATCGCGACGTTACGAACGTCTTGTCTCATTTCTGAATACTTCTCCGCCCGGGCGTGTGCGCTACCGCAGTCCGGTTCATCTATGTTCATCGGTGTGGATTCAGGCGCTGCCTGCGCCCTTGCCGGGAACGATCGGCGAGATAGGGCCTTCAACCGGCAACTCGACGCGGAAGATGGTCCCGTGCGGTGAAGCCGGCTCGTAAGAGACGAAGCCGCCGTGGGCTTCCGCCAACTGCTTGACGATGGCCAACCCGACTCCCGTCCCTTCGGCTTTGGTGGTCTTGAACAAGCCGAATACGTCAATGTCAGCGGCTACGCCCGGACCATTGTCTTCGACCGATATTTCCACGCGTCCGTCTTCAACTTTAGCCAAACCGATGAGCACTTTTCCGCCACTGTCTCCAATGGCTTCGATAGCGTTTTTTATCAGGTTGTCGAGGATGCGGTGGAGTTTTCCTTTGTCGGCTTTGATCCTAAGGGGGCGCTCGATCTTTCCCAGGGTAATTTCGATGCCCTGCTGCGCGCCTTGCTGCTCCCACAGCTCGATGATTTCGGTGAGGAATTCATCGAGCGAGAACTCTTCGAGTTCCAAGGTCTGGTCGCGCGCGAAACCGGTGAAGTCGCGGATCAGAGCGTCGAGCCGGTTGGTGATGTTCACGATGCGATCCGCCGATTGCCCGATCTTCTCGCGGTCGTAATCTCCGCGCGCCATGCGCCGGCGCAGCAACTGGGCCTGCATTGAAAGGCCCGACAGCGGGCTGCCGAGATCGTGGACGATTTCTGCCGTGATCGCGCCGATGTCGGCCAGCCGCTCGCGCCGCTGTGCGAGTTGTTGGAGTTCCGCCATTTTGGCTTCGGCGCGCTTGCGGTCGCTTAGCTCGCGAGTGGCGGTTTCGTAGAGTTCTTCGAGCCTGCGTATCATCGGATTGCTGATGCTCAGGAACACTACCGAGCCCAACAACACCACCAGCAAGGCTGCGGGTAGGTTGGTCAACGCAGCGCGAATGAAGGGTTTCCTGACTTCCGCCAAGTCGATCTTGGTGACAATGCCGATCCCCAACTCGGGCAGCGGTTGGAAGGCGGCCACCACTTCGGCGCCTCTGTAGTCGCGGCCGATGATGGTTCCCCACTTTCCCGAAAGCGCCAGAACCATGGGTTGTGCGAGCCCTGAATCGATGGGGGTCGGCGGCGGTTGCTCGAGTTCCGAGAGGCGATGGCTGACCAACCATACGATTTCGTTGCCGCGGCGGCGGGCGAGCGTGAACTCGCCGGTTTCACCGAACTGCCTGTAGTTGCGGTGGGCGTCGCGGATCTGAGTGAGTATCGCGGCTTCCGGTCCGCCCGGATAGCCTTGGCCGTGGGCGGCGGTAAAGCGCGCGATTGACGATATCAGGTGTGCCTGGCTTTGTACGGTTGAGAGCAGGCGGTCGCGTTCGGCGTTGATGGCCGCATTGTAGAGCGCGTACATGGCGATTCCGCCGACGATCAAAGCGACGTTCAACATCACCAAGATGAGGTATAGCAGCCGCTTTCGTTCGTTCATCAATCGCCGCTTCGCGCGTCCTGTACGTCAACAAGGGGCCGGGACGGCGTTCGCGAACGCCACAGTAGCTTTTCGCCACGTGAAGGTACAGCGCCGGTGAGGGCCACGCCGGTGAGATTCCGGTGTGCGAGGCTCTCGCGTTCGGTCCCGAGTCGCGGCAGGTGTATCGAGCCGCACCCATCAAACCCGAGTCGCGGCAGGTGTATCGAGGCGCGCTTTCGAATCTGCTATCCGTCCTCGAGTTCACTCGAATAGCTACCCGTCTCCAATTTCACGATTTCTCGCTTTGAGAGTGATCATGGGGTTTAATGCAGGATTCATGCATAGTAACGGCTACTGTTATTCTAGCGGGTGCCGCGTTGCCGGCCGCCGGGAGCGGCCGGGGATTGCGGGAGCACCGGTATCACAAGGAAGAGGTATGAAACGTTACCCATCTGTTCTGGTCTTTGCTTGTTGCTTGATTTTTGCGGCCGCCGGCACTGCGGACGCACAAGATGCTGCGGGGAAAGCGGCGGTGAAACCCGCTGATGCGGCAGCGGCGAAGTCTGCGGACTCGGCAGCAGCGAAAGCGGCGGCGGTCAAGTCTACGAAGCCGGCAGCGGCGGCGTCGACGGTAGTGACTACAGCCAGCGGCCTGAAGTATGAGGTGCTCAATGAGGGTAGCGGAGCCTCACCGTCGGCGAGCGACAAGGTGACCGTGCATTATCGCGGAACCCTGACCGACGGCACCGAGTTCGACAGTTCCTACAAGCGCGGCGAACCGGCGACTTTTCCGCTCAACCGGGTGATCAAAGGTTGGACCGAAGGGCTGCAGTTGATGAAGGAAGGCGCCAAGTATCGTTTCACTATCCCTCCGCAGTTGGGTTACGGCGAGCGTGGCGCTGGAGCGATGATCCCTCCCAACGCCACTCTGGTATTTGACGTCGAACTGCTCAAGGTCAACTGAGCACGGTTGTCGTTGGCGATGACGGGCCATAAGAAGACGGGCCACGAGGCGGTGGCCCACAAGGATTCGAGTTTCCTGCAGAGCGTCGATGCGATGTTCAATCGCGCCGCCGCCTTGCTGGATCTTCCCGCGGGATTGACCGAGCAGATCCGCCTTTGCAACTCCGTCTATGAAGTTCGCTTCTCGGTCCGTTTGGGCCAGGGTTGGCGTTTGTTCCGCGGCTGGCGCGCCACCCATAGCGAACACCGCCTGCCTGTAAAGGGCGGGATCCGCTACGCACCCTACGCCAATCAGCAGGAGGTCGAGGCGCTGGCCGCACTGATGAGCTACAAATGCGCGGTCGTCGACGTCCCGTTTGGCGGTTCCAAGGGTGCTCTGGCCATCGATCCTCGCGAGTACTCGCGTGAGGATTTGCAGTTGATCACCCAGCGTTTCGCTCTCGAACTAGACAAGCGCGACTACTTGTCGCCGGCCTTGAACGTTCCGGCACCCGACATCGGCACCGGTGCGCGTGAGATGGCGTGGATAGCCGAGACCTACCGCACTCTTCATCCCGACGATATCGACGCATCGGCTTGTGTTACCGGTAAGCCCCGGCAGGCCGGGGGCATCGAGGGGCGTGTAGAGGCTACCGGCCGGGGTGTGCAGTACGGTCTGCAGGAGTTCTTTCGCCATCCCGAGGATGTCGCAGCGGCTGGTCTCGAGGGAGGGCTGCGCGGCAAGAGGGTGATAGTGCAGGGCCTGGGCAACGTCGGTTTTCATGCCGCCAAGTTCCTCGAAGAAGAGGATGGCGCCAAGATCGTCGCCGTCATCGAGCGCGACGGTGCTTTGCTCAACGACGAGGGGCTTTCGATTCGCGCGGTGAAGGCTCATCTCGAGGAACACGGAGGCTTACAGGGTTTCGACTCTGCGGAGTTCCAAAGCGATGGCAACACGGCCTTGGAGAACGATTGCGACATCCTGATTCCGGCGGCTTTGGAGGCGCAGATTCACAGCGGAAACGCCCCGCGAATTCGCGCGCGGATGATCGCGGAAGCCGCCAACGGGCCGGTCACCTACGAAGCCGACGAGATTTTACGCGCGGCCGGCAAGTTTATCATCCCGGATGTCTACCTAAACGCGGGTGGTGTCACCGTCTCCTACTTCGAATGGACCAAGAACCTCTCCCATCTACGCTTCGGGCGTATGGAGAGGCGTATGCAGGCGGCGCGCTGGGAAGGCGAGCTTGCGGTGCTCAAGAAGCTTCTTAAGGACGAAGTCCCGGAGGCAATAGAGAAAAGCATGCGGCGTGACCAGGACGAGTTGAACCTAGTGCGCTCGGGTCTCGAAGACACCATGCGTGAGGCCTACCAGCACATCCGCGCACTGTGGTGCGAGCGCGCCGATGTGCCCGACCTGCGCACGGCAGCTTTCTTGCTCGCGATCTCGAAGATTGCCGACTATTACCTGAACTTCGCGCTGCGCTAGCGGCTCGTAGCAGAGCGTTAATCGATAGTGCTTCCCCGGCGCTGTTACTTGCCGGCAAGCTTTCGCTAATGGCGCCGCTGGGCCGGAAGTTACCGTGCCGGGGCGATAGGCCGGGTCGACACTGCGCGCGGTTCGTTGAAACATTCGGCCGTGCCTCGCATCGTTATCTATTCGACGCGTTTCTGTGGATTTTGCCGTAGTGCCAAACGGCTACTCGATTCCAAGGGGGTGGACTACGAAGAGATCGACGTTACTTTCCGGCCCAAGGCTCGCATGGTGATGAGCGAGCGTAGCGGGGGTCGGCATACGGTGCCGCAGGTATTCATCGGAGACCGCCACATCGGTGGCTGTGACGACCTTTACGCTTTAGAGGAAGCCGGGGAGCTAGACCTTCTATTGAGCACCGCTAACCCGCATTATTCATGAAACCTCTGCTACGAGCCTCAATCGCCCGCAATCTCGGCCCGTTCGCCGCTCGCCGGCTCGCGTCTCACCACTTTTCGGCCCTCGACGTACTGTTAGTACGCCTGCGGGCCTCATCGCTGCG
>JAJRWY010000209.1 GCA_024276575.1 Candidatus Binatota bacterium | reverse complement strand
GCCCTGGATTTGCTCGCGGAGCGGGGTATTCGCGCTTTGGATCTGGATATGATCGTTTTCGCGACCAACACTCCGGACTTGTGCTTCCCGGGTTCGGCCTGTCTTCTCAACGGGCTGCTGGAGTGCGCTCCGGTGGCAAGTATGGACATTCGTGCCCAGTGCGCCGGTTTTCTTTACGGACTCGACGTTGCCCGGCGTTTCATCTCGACCGGCACTTACGACAAGATATTGCTTGCCGCTGCCGACACACCTTCGCATGTCAATCGTAGTGACGGCGAGTCCATTGAACTCGCATGCCTCAGTGGCGACGGTGCGGCGTTGACTTTGCTGGAAGCGGGCGAGGGTGACGGCGAGATCCTGTCGTGTGAGTTGGGGGCCGATGGGGCTCGATACCAAGACTACTACTGTGAATGTCCGGCCAGCGGACACTACAAGGGAGGCGACATCCCTTCGCGTAGCCGTTTGAGCGATGATGACGTTCGCGCCGGCCTTCACTACCCGCGGGTGTCGTTTGACGACATGGCTGAAACCGCCCGCGCACATGTCGGCGAAGTGTTCTCGCGCGCGCTGGAACGTGCCGGAGTCGAGTCGGTCAAGTCCACCTTAGTGGCACATCTGTCTCCGCAGATAGAGCGAGAAATGTGCAGAAGCTTGGCTCCCGAAGCCGGTAAATTGCTGACTTCCGATCTTGCCTATAGCGGCGGGGCGACTTTGCCCCTACTTCTGCAACGAGCTAGCGCGCGCGGTGACCTGCAGGCGGGAGATCTCGCGGCGCTCGTGACTTGCGGCGCCGGGGCGGCTTGGGGCGCGGCGGTAGTGAGGGTGGCGGTATGAGCGCGCCCGAACGAAGCACGATCCTGGGTTGGGGCGCTTGCGTTCCCGAGACAGTAGTGACCAACGACGACCTTGCCGGGTTGATGGATACGAGCGACGAATGGATACAGAAGCGCAGCGGCATTAAAGAAAGGCGTTATGTCGACAACGACGATGGTAGCGTTGGCTTGGCGGAGACCGCCTCGCGTGATGCGCTGAACCGCGCCGGCCTCAGTCCCGCCGATATTGATCTGATCGTGTGCGGTTCTTTGAGTCCGGACATCGATTTTCCGGGCAACTCGGCGCTGCTACAGCGGCGTTTGGCTATATCGGGGCCGATGGCGTTCGATGTACGGAACCAGTGTTCGGCTTTCTTATACCTGATGGCGATAGCCGACCAGTATGTGAGGACCGGAGGAGCTTCCAACGTGCTGGTGGTCGGTAGCGAAGTACATTCGACCGGAATCGAATATGCGGATCGCAGCCGCCACGTTACGGTGTTGTTCGGCGATGGAGCGGGGGCTGTGGTGATCGGTGCTTCGCCGGATAGCGATACGGGGTTCTTGGCTAGCGATCTTCACAGCGACGGCCGGTATGTCGGCGCCTTGTGCGTAGACGGTCCCGGCAGCCGGCGTAAACCGCGGGTGCCGGATGGCTGGACCGATACGGATATATACACCTATCCGCAAATGGACGGGAGCACGGTGTTCAAGCACGCTGTAAGAGGGATGACTGCTTCGGTCGAAACCGTGACTGCCTCGGCCGGGTTCTCGAAAGACGACATCGACATGCTGCTTCCTCATCAAGCCAACTTGCGCATCAACCAATTGGTCGCGATGGGCCTCGGCATAGACGATGCGCGCATGGCCAACAACATCGATCGCTATGGCAATACGACGGCCGCGACGATTCCCATTCTTCTTGCCGAGACTTTGGAAGAAGGCCGGATAAAGAAAGGGGATCTACTTTGTTTTACTGCTTTCGGAGCCGGCTTTACATGGGGTTCGGCGTTACTTCGATGGTGAGTCTTGGCTGACCTGAGTTGCAAGGTCGGGAACCTGCAGTTGGCTACCCCGGTGGTCGCTGCCGCCGGTACTTATGGCTACGGCCTCGAGTTTGATGGGTTGGTTGATTGGTCGATGGTCGGTGGAATCTCGGTGAAGGGGATTTCTCGGGATCCCTGCCCGGGCCACTCCGCCCCGCGTATGGTCGAGACTGCTGCCGGAGTGCTCAACGCTATTGGCTTGCAGAATATTGGAGCCGATGCCTTCGTAGTGCAGAAGTTGCCGGGACTACGTACCCTTGGCCCCCGGATAATAGTGAATTGTTGGGGCGATAGCGTAGAGCAGTATGAAGCTGTGGTAGAGCGTCTCGATGGCGAGGAAGGCATTGATGCTCTAGAGATCAACGTCTCTTGCCCCAACCGGCGGCAGTGGGGAGGGGTGCTTGCCGCCGACACCGCCGCGACAGCGGCCATAGTTGCCGCCGTGCGCAAGAAGACGCGGCTTCCTCTGTGGGTCAAACTATCCCCCAATGTCACTGATATCACCGAATCGGCGCGTGCAGCTGCCGGCGAAGGCGCTGACGCGCTGTCTCTGATCAACACCCTCCGGGGGATGGCGATCGAGTTGGGAACCCGCCGGCCGGCGCTCAGCAATCTCAGCGGCGGTCTCTCAGGGCCGGCGATAAAGCCTGTCGCTTTGTGTATGGTCTATGACTGTGTCCGTGCGGTCGAGGTCCCGGTGGTCGGTATCGGCGGCATTAGCAGCGGACGGGACGCTGCCGAATTCCTGCTTGCCGGCGCTAGCGCGGTGCAGGTTGGCACGGCTAATCTGTATGATCCGGCGGCTCCGGCACGAATAAGCTCGGAACTCGAGACCGTGCTTGAAGAACTCGGCGAGTCCTCGGTGTCTTCGGTGATTGGCACGCTGCGAACGTCCTGAGTGGCTATTTCTCGAAGCTTTGCCCGCCGTGGGTGCCGGCGAAGCTTCCCGCACTTCAAGCTGAGTCTCGTGCGTAATCGTAATTGCGCTGCCGTGGCCGCGAGGTGCTGGAGCAGTCTGAGCAGTCTGAGCAGTCTGAGCAGTCTGAGCAGGTAGTGCTCGAGTGGAATTGACCCCTGCTACTGTCATAGCTACAATTATCAATCGTCTTTTTTCCCATCGCAGTAAGGAGGCCCGCTTGAAGCAGTTCAAAATCGGCGAGAAAGTCGTGTATCCGGCTCACGGCGTCGGTGTCATCGAGGACGTCAATTCTCGCAACATTTCCGGCGCGGAAATGAAGTTCTACACGCTTCGCATAATCGATTCGGACATGAAGATCATGATTCCCACCGCCAAGGCAGAGTCGATCGGGCTTCGCCGGGTGATCGGGAAGGATATGGTTACGAAGGTTTATAAGGTTCTCAGGGAAAAGCGCGTCGAAGTGGACCAAGCCACCTGGAACCGCCGTTACCGCGAGTATACCGAAAAGATCAAGACCGGATCGGTGTTGGAAATAGCTTCGGTGTTGCGCGATCTGTTCATGCTCAAGGGGGATAAGGAGCTTTCTTTCGGAGAGCGCAAGATGCTCGATACCGCGCGCAACCTGCTCGTCAAAGAGCTTGCCATAGCCAAGGCCAACTCTGAAGAAAAAATAATGGAGGAGCTCAAGACGATCTTCGGCCACTAGCCGGGATCTGTGTTTCGGGCGGGGGTGTGTTGAGGCTTTCTCTCGTCGTTCCGGCCGCTGGTAGCGGCTCGCGGCTGGGCTGTGAACGCCCGAAGGCCCTCGTCGAGTTGCACGGGCGGAGCTTGCTGCTGCACACCCTCGAGGCTTTGTTCTCGGCAAGCTCCTTTGATGAGACGGTGGTTACCGTGCCGGCCGGTTTTGAGTCCGAGTTTTCTCGAGAACTGGCTGCCGCTTCCGTGGGGCCGGTCAAGGTCGTGAGGGGCGGGGCGAGCAGGCAGGAGTCGGTTGCCCTGGGGCTTGCCGCCCTCGATAAACCCTCCGACCTGCTCTGTGTACACGATGCCGCCCGCCCTTTTCTGAACGCCGCTACGCTCCGTGCCGTAGTCGCTGCGGCGGCTGTCAAAGGGGCTGCGGCGGCCGCATCTCCGCTCAGCGACAGTTTGCGGCGGCGCAGCGCTGGCGGCGGCGATAGCGTAAGCGTGGACCGGGAGGGCTTGTGGTTGGTCGAGACCCCGCAGGTCTTTGCTCTGGGTGTGCTCAGACTGGCCCACGAGTTGGCCTCGTCATCGGGTGTCGAGGCTAGCGACGACGCATCTTTGGTCGAAGCAGCGGGCCACGGGGTGGCGCTGGTCGAGAGTTCTTGTTTCAACCTCAAAATCACCCGTCCGCAAGATCTGGAACTGGCTGCGTTGCTAATCGGCGCTCGCATGCAGTCGCGTATGCAATCATCTTGCAGGGTGGATACAGAGCCCGGTAAGGAATAGTCCCGTAGGGACGTCAAGCCGGATCTGGATCGAGCCTTCTCGACGTTTCAGTTAGATCCGCACCGGGTCGTTTCGGTGTTCTCGAGACGCTCCGTTGCTCTCATTTGCGATGGGGCGAGAACAGCACGCTGTTGAGGCTTCCGGAGCGCAAGGCCTCGCGCGAGATTTCGACGTGTGCGAAGCCCAAAGCCTGAAGTTCTCCCCGTATGCGCCGGCAAAGCACGCGGCTACTCAGCTTAGGCAATTCTTGGGCGGAGACTTCTACTTTTGCCCGGTCTTCGAAGTGGCGTACTCGCAGTTCCACGAAGCCGAGATCACGGAGGAAATTCTCGGCCGCATCCACCCGCGCCAGGGCCTCGCGGCTTATCGCCGTCCCATAGGGGAAGCGCGAAGACAGGCACGGAGACGCCGGGTTCTCGGCGGTTGGCAAGCCATAGAGTCGCGACAGGGCCCGTACCCCCTCCTTGTCCAGTCCGGCTTCGAGTAGCGGATGCTTGACTCCGTACTCACGTGCCGCTTGGAGGCCCGGACGGTAATCGGAAAGATCGTCGCTGTTGACGCCGTCCACGACATAGCGCAGCCCGAGACGGTGGGCGGCGTCCAGGCATCGAGGGTAAAGGGTTTGCTTGCACAGGTAGCAGCGGTTCGCGGGGTTCTCGGCGTAGCCAGGGACTTGCAATTCGTCCACTTTTTCCACCAGATGACGGACACCGAGCGCCGCGGCGAACTCTCTTGCCCGGGAGAGGTCGCGTCCGGGGGTGGTTGCCGACTCGGTCGTCAGTGCCGCAAAGTCCAGCCCCGGGGTGTCCGCCGCTGCTTGCAGCAGCAAACTCGAATCTACCCCGCCCGAAAAAGCGATCAAGATCGATTCGAGCCGGACCAGGACCTGTTTCAGGGTATGTAGCTTCTTCTGCGCATTGGTGTGCATGGATCGATCTTGATCGCTCGCGGGCGGGCTAGTAGTGCAGACCGCTTACAAGCCGCCGCGTTCGAACACGTCGGTTGTAAGATAACGTTCGCCGGCGTCCGCCAGGATGCATAGCACGCGGCGCCCGGGGCCGAGTTCCACTGCGATTCGCAGTGCCGCGGCTACTGCCGCTCCGGAGGAAATGCCGACCAGTACGCCCTCTTCGGCGGCCAAGCGCCGGGTAGTCTGTTTTGCTTCCTCGTCGTCCACTGTGACTATTCGATCGACTACTGCAGGGTTGAAGTTATCGGGGACAAAGCCCGCGCCGATGCCTTGAATTCCGTGCAGCCCGGGCTCCCCTCCGGATAGAACCGGGGACCGGGCCGGTTCCACAGCGACCACGAGTACTTCGGGCAACTCTTCCTTGAGAACCGAGCCGACGCCGGAGATGGTGCCGGCGGTGCCGACGCCGGCAACGAAGGCATCAAGCTGAGGGCATTGCTCCAGGATTTCCCTGGCCGTGCTGAGCCTATGGGCTTCGGGATTGGCCGGGTTCGAAAACTGCTGGGGCATGAAGTAGCTCGGATTGTCGGCGAGTATTTCTTCAGCTTTACGTATGGAACCGCGCATACCCTGTGACGCAGGCGTGAGTATCAACTCCGCTCCATAGGCGCGTAGTAGGCTACGCCGCTCTTCGCTCATGCTTTCCGGCATGGTCAAGACCAGCCGATACCCGCGCGCGGCGGCGACCACGGCCAATCCGATGCCGGTGTTGCCGCTGGTGGGCTCGACGATGGTTCCTCCCGGCCGCAAGCGTTCTGATTCTTCGGCCGCCTGAATCATCGCGCGGCAGATACGGTCCTTTACGCTCCCACCAGGGTTGGCCGATTCAAGCTTGCCGAATATGCGGGCCGAGCCTTCGCCGGGCATGCGGCGGAGTTCGACGACGGGCGTGTTTCCGATCAAATCCAGAGTGCTGGCGGAGAGCTGTCGGGGCCTAGGCATGCACCGGCACGTTGCCGCAGCGGCTTATTGAAGTCAACGAAACAGTGTAGCCCAGGATGAACCGCAATGCGGATTCGGCTAGGATTGATAATTGTACGATGGAAACGCGGACGCCCTGCGGTAAAGGCACTCGCGTGAACTCTGTTGGGCGGGCCTGGCTGACTCACAGTTAGATGACGTCAAACGGGTGTTACTGCTGAAGAATGAAGATATTGAAAATGACGATATTGAAGACCCCGTGCCCTTGTGAGCGAACTGCCTAGCCGCCGCGAGCAAGGTCCGCGGAAGCGGCCGCTAGGCAGCCCTTGGATAGGGGCTTGCCGCAGAGCACGGAAAAATCACGTGCACGCGGGCGTAGAGTGCTTATCGTACATGGCGTGTACTACTTTATGAGTAGAGGTTTTTCACAATGAGCGACGAGCATCAGGACCCGGGTTTCAAGGTGGAAGACAAGAGGCGCTTCACGGAAACCGGCGAACTTCGCGAGGGCCGGGAGCGCGACGAAGAATTCCACGAGGAAGAAAAAAAGGATGCCGGCGACGGATCGGCGAAAAGCGGGACGAGTGCGGACCGCGACGCGACGCCAACGCGCCAAGACGGTGGTGGTGGTGCCGAATCCTCGCAGAGCGCGGGCGAAGCAGGTGGAGAGGCGCGGCCGGGCACGGTCTCCGGTGGCACCCGGCCGCTTGATTTCTCCTCTTTCATCGTAGGCATGGCCACGCAAGCGCTGACGTTTCTCGGGGCGGTTCCCGAGCGGGAGAGTGGAGAGATTCGCCGTAATCTCACCGAAGCCTCGGCAATCATCGATATCTTGGTGATGCTTTCCGAGAAAACCCGCGGCAACCTCTCAGAGGACGAATCGCGGCTTATGGAAGAGATGGTTTACGATCTACAAATGCGCTTCGTGGCTGAAAGCCGTAATGCCGGTAGCGCCAAGGGAGAATCAGAATGAAGCTTCCACGACCGGTTGTGGTGCTCACTTTACTTTGCGGGGCGGTCATCGGCATCGCTACAACGATGTCCTTCGACCGCGAGACCGCATCGGTCGCCGGCGAAAAGGCGGATCTCCGGGTGCTTCCCGTTACTGCCGGAGACCCGAGCCCGCCTGCTAGTACAGGCCTGCCCGATTTTGCGGCTCTAGTCGCCAAATTGCGGCCCTCGGTGGTCAATATATCCATTGAAACCGAAGAGCGGAGCACTTTGCCGGGACGCCGCGGGATGGATCCGTTCGGCTATCATTTCAGGGGGCCACGGCGCAGTCTGGGATCCGGACTCATTTTCGATGAGGAAGGCTACATCATCACCAACCATCATGTTGTCGAGGACGCCTCGAAGGTCGTGGTCAAGCTCTGGGACGAACGCGAGTTCGAGGCTGAGATTGTGGGAACTGATGCCAAGACGGATCTTGCCGTGATTCGGATCAAGGAAGCCGGCCACGACTTGGCGGCTATTCCGCTGGGGGATTCCGACAAACTGAAGGTCGGGCAGTGGGTGCTGGCGATCGGAAATCCTTTCGGGCTCGACAACACTGTGACTGCCGGGATCGTCTCGGCCAAAGGCCGGCAGATCAACCGCCGCAACCCCTACGACAATTTCATCCAGACCGATGCGGCTATAAATCCGGGCAACTCAGGTGGACCGTTGGTCAACTTGGCAGGGCAGGTGGTCGGCATCAATACCGCGATCTTTTCCAGTGGCGGAGGAAATATCGGCATCGGCTTTGCCATCCCTATCAACATGGCGCGGCAGATCGTTCCTCAACTCAAGGAGGAAGGACATGTCACGCGTGGCTGGCTGGGGGTGAAGATCCAGCCGGTCGATGAGGATATCGCCGCATCGTTGGACCTTCCGCGCGCCGAAGGTGCGCTGGTCGCCGAAGTGTTTCCCGATAGTCCGGCCGCAGCTGCCGGAGTTGCGGTGGGTGACGTGATCGTCGAGTTCGATGGTATTCATGTTTCAAAGTCTTCCGATTTGCCTGCCATTGTCGCTGCGGTCCCGGTCGGCAAGAAGGTCGAGATCAAGGTCGTACGCCAAGGCGAGGTCGAGTCCCTGGCCGCCGTAATTGCCAGGCTCGAGG
>JAJRWY010000021.1 GCA_024276575.1 Candidatus Binatota bacterium | reverse complement strand
CGAGATCGAACTGCTTGCCGGCGCCGGCCCGGCCCGCGGACCCGCGAACTACTCTGCAGGCAAGCGGGCCAAGGCGGCAGCGGCGTCCAACCACTCCCCGGACAAGCGCGCGAAAGCGGCGCCGGTATCCCAGCACTCCACTGGCGAGCACGCGAAAGGGGCAGCGGCATCCCAGCACTCCACTGGCGAGCACGCGAAAGGGGCAGCGGCATCCCAGCACTTCCCAGACGAGCGGACGAAAGCGGCAGCGGCATCCTTGAACCGCGCCTTGCGCATGCCCGGGAACACGATCGACCTGCGTGGAGAGCGTGTCGAGGAAGGGCTGGCAAAACTCGACGCATTTCTCGACCGCTCGATACTCGAGGGCCACGATGCGGTCTTCGTGCTGCACGGCCACGGCAGCGGCGCCATGAAAAATGCGGTTCGTAGAATGCTCGAGGACTCGCCTTACGTCGGCGCGTCGGGACCGGCCCTTGAAGAACAAGGCGGCGACGCATTTACGGTAGCGCAATTGCGGAGCTAGGGTCTGGGGCTGTCCCCCTCATCTCCATTCGAGGCCAACGCGAGTTCCCCGGCCACCCGCGCTAAGCGGCCACGGGAAAACTAGCACCGTCGCTGTCGGGGATACGTCACGAAATGCCCGATCGGACTCACGATCAGCTACCCAACAAGATCACATCGAGTTCAGCGAAGCGCCGAAAGCCTCGGTCGAAAGTCGCGAACCGATGCTGCCCGGCGCGCGCGAAAGCGGCAAGGTAGGCGTCCGACCAGAAACTCGGCGAGTAACGATTTTGACGGCACATCTGCTCGAGAACATCGTCGAGGTTTGCGGGTTCGCCGACAAGGGTGACGTTGCTCTGAGCATTGACTTCTTTGAAGGTCTCCCAGGCCTGTGCATGGTCCAAGCGTTGCCGGCCCATAACCGGCTCATTGCACAGCAACCTTAGCAAGCCGAGCTGCGTGAGCCGGCAAAACGCAACGGTAGCCCCGGACGGAATGACCACGTCCCTCCACCAGGATGCCGCGGCCTCGTGATGAGGGTGGCCGGCAACCAGTGTGGCCAACCACACGTTGACGTCAGCGAGAATGGATCGCACGGTCGATGTCGTCTTCATCGAGTAGCCGTTGAGCTTGCCCGCCCGTCAGCCGCGCCATATCCGGCCCGGTATCCCCGGTGATAAGGGGCAAGACATAGCCGGGCCCAAGCTCCTGCTCGATAATGTCGTCGCGGTTACGCTCCGGTTGGCGGCCCGCATCGGCAAGAGAGCGCCGGACGGCCTCGCTCACGAAATCTTTGAGGCGCTGGCCACGGAGTGCCGCCTCGGCTTTCGCACGTCGCAGGAGATCCTCCGGCATATCAATAGTCGTACGCACCAAGAGCATATTTTCATCAAAAGCATATTGATGCAAATTGCATCAATGCTCTAGGTGTAACTAGGCATGTGTAGGCGTGTGGTGTCGCGCCTTTAGTCGTGCGAAGCTGGCCTACATGCACACGAATTCTCATTGGCGGCTTTGCAGCACATGCAAGAACGAAATCTCGTTCGGACAACGCTATTGGACTTGCAGCGTCTCCACCTGCAATCGGGTGCACACCGCGCTGGTGTTCTGCTCCTTGCCCTGCTGGGAAAGCCACGTTCCGATGATGCGCCACCGCGATGCCTGGGCCGACGAACAGCGCGCCCCGCACCGTCAAGGCCAAGGAGCGGAGCAGCCGCATGCCGCGGCGCCGGCCGCCACGAGTTCCAAGCCGCCGGCAGGCCGGACGGCGGTCCGCGACCACGGCAATGCTTCCGGCGGCTTGCCGCGCGACATCTTGATCGTGGCTTCCAAGATGAAAAACTACATCAAGGCCAAGTCCGGAATGAACACCTCGGAGCGCGTACTGGAACCACTGTCGGACAAAGTTCGCGAGCTTTGTGACGACGCTATCGAGCGGGCACGCGCCGAGGGGCGCAAGACCGTCCTCGATCGCGATTTCTGAGCGGCCTTGCGCAGATCCTCGGAGCCCATCGCCGGGTCGCTCCCTTCCGAACCTCATCCAGACGGTCCACCTCAACCGACGAGACCCAGATCATCGCATTGACTCTGATTCGGCACTGAATCTTCATCGCTTCCACTCCTGGTCGGTGAGCCAGAACCGGATCATCGTGCACGCCTCGGCCAGCGGAATCCGAGGTCCCCAAAACATCGGTTCGATCTTATCATAGGCATTCTCGATAATGGCGCGTTTGTCTACGTCATCAAGGAGAAGTGCGGGATCGTCCGGGCTGGGGAGCGCGCGCATGTCTCTTTTGGCGACCATATCTTTAGCCAACTCGGCCGTGGTCATCTCGATTGCAGGGAGATTTTCGACAGACCGGATGATCTGAGCGGCGTCCTCATAGTGCCGTACAAAGCTATCCGCCTCAATTTCGTCGCGTTCGTAACGGCGTGATATGGCATCGAGTTTCTCGAAGAGCGTCATCAGCGGGTGAACGCAGCGTACCGAACGCGGGCGGTTCTCCTCGTAGGTGGCGAGCAGGCCTTGCTCGTCGAGGTAGTCATGGACGAATGAACTCATTGACATCTCGACGTGGGGAACCACTCTCGCATAGCCGACCTCGAGTCGCATAAATGGACTCATGGCCGCCGCCAGTTGCCCAGTTCGAATCCCCGGATAGTAGCCGAGGTAGTCGGCTCCACGAGCACGCTTATCAACGCGGCCTCGGTCTCGCTCGATGCGAACGCCCGGCACGATCAATGCGCCGGTCAGGGCTTGGTAAAAAGCTATCCGCTGCGCAATGGGGCTCTTGTTGGTACTCGTCCAGTTCGTCACGTTGGGCAGATCCGAGGCGGTCCCCGGAAGAATCATCATGTCGAGGTCTTCCGAAAATCGCTGGGTGAGGCCGAAGCCCTTGGACAGAGACGTCCCGCCCTTAAACCAGATCTCGAGACCGGTACGATGGAGCGCCCACAAGGTATGGGTCACCCAGTAGTCTTTCTCGATTAGCGCCTGTGATATCCCATATACACGCGCAACAATTGCGAGGAGCTGTTCGAAGTCTTTGTCGTCGTGCACAAACTTCATTTCGCTTTGTCCGCTGCATGAAGCGCACGCTCTACGAGAGCCAGCGTCGCCTTGGTGCCGTACCGGCCGGCCATATCGAGAAGTAGCTTTTGGTCCCAACGCCCATTGTTCAACGTGGCGACGAGTCCGCGCTCGAGATCAGCCAGAGGCACGCCAGCCATGTCGTGGTGCTGCAGGAGATCAATCACAAAGTACTCAAGGGGCGGGTTCTCGGGGAAGAGCACTCGTCGCAGTAGATAGCGTCGCCCGTCGAAGGTGAACTCACCGGTGCGTTTGGTGTTGTAAACGAGGGTCACCGCAAACATCGCCGTCGAGCCCAAGCCCAGCGCGTTCCACTTCGGTGGCCCACTGACGAGAAAGGAGCTATTGCCAAAAAAGGCGCGAAGAAGTTCGGCATCGCTGGCCGGCGCTGAACCAAATCGACTGGGCACGGGGACGTAGTACAAACCGTGAGCTGCTTGGCGTAGCCGACCCTCACGCACGAGGCGCTTCGCCAACCGCGCCGGGTTCGCACTCCAGGCGCGCAGTTCCCGAGTGCGATAGATCCGACCGGGCTCGAGTTCTTGTTGTACAGCTTGATCCATGAAACGTTTACGTAAGTAATATACAGTAGAAAACATACACAACGGATGTCATGTACACAAGAGGCCACGATGAAACGTGAGAACTTTGCGTGTAACTACAATAGGATACGCACCAGCCTCGCAATAGTAGCGCGGACGAGCCCCCTGCGCTGTGAATTGACGCGGCATATGACAAGCGATCGACTACTCTTAACACGGGCACGCGCCGAGGGGCGCAAAACCGTCCTCGATCGCGATTTCCGAGCGGCCTGCTGCAGATCTCCTACGCACGGCGGGCTTCGAGGCCGGGGTTAATTACACACGCGAATCTCACTACGACGTGGTCGGCGTGACGTGGACGGGCGCTACGATCTACGGCAATGAGTCGCGCATGAGTCGCACACGAGCTGAGTCGTAGTGACCTATTGCTGCCACCTTCAGCTTTGTCGCCGCCATGCGAGTACCGTAATAACATGGGCACAGGCGCTACGAACGGCCGCTTCGAATCCGCACGGCCGGGACGGCTCCGATGGAGGAGACAGGTACAGCTATGACATCGCAGCAACAGACGCCGCCGCAACCCGCCCTGGACGAAGCTTCGATAATCGCTGAAGCGCTATCCACAGCCGGCAGCGAACGCTTCGAGGATGAAAGCTTTCGCGAGCCGTTGCGCGTGTTGCTCGATTCCCTGGAGCGCGAGGCCAAGCTCAACGCAACCGGCCGCTACAGCATGCGCACACGCATAGTAGAGCAACTCGTCAATCGCTCGCGACTGGAACGACAACTGCGGGAACACCCCGAGATCCTCGACGAGGAGCTTGGCGACCCCGTGGTCATCGTCGGGCTGGCACGAACCGGCACCACCATGCTGCACCGGCTCCTGGCCTGCGACCCTGATGCGAACTCGGTGGCGTGGTGGGAGAACCGTAATCCGGCTCCGTTTCCCGGCGACCAGTGGGGCAAGGACGACCCGCGAATCCCCGAGGCCCATCGCCAGGTCAAAGCGATACTCGAAGCCGTGCCGGAGCTTGCCGCCATCCACCCCTGGGATCCGGAAGGCCCCGACGAAGAGATCCTGTTGCTCGAACACTCCTTCTACTCCACTACGCCACCTTCTCTGGCCAACGTCCCCAGCTACGACCAGTGGGTCAAGAAGCAAGACCAGACGCCCGGCTACCGTTACCTCGTTGTGATGCTCAAGTTTCTCCAATGGCAAAAGCGTCGTGCCGGACACGTGGGCAAGCGTTGGGTGCTGAAGACGCCCCATCACCTAGGCTTCATGGAGTACCTGTTCGCGGCTTTTCCCGGTGCGCGGGTAATCCAAACCCATCGGGATCCGGCGCAAACCATACCGTCGGTGGCAAGCATGTATTTCTCGCTGTGGCGCCTAGCTAGCGACCATGTAGACCCGCTACTGCTCGGAAAATTCTGCAAGAGCCATTACCGTGGCGCGCTCGAGCGCTGCATGCGTTATCGAGAAACGAACGGGGACGAGCGTTTCATCGATGTCGATTTCCGGGCGGTGCTGCGCGATCCCTTGAAGGAAGTGCGCCGCATCTACGACTGGCTGGGATTCGAACTGGGGCCCGCCACGGAAGCGGAGATGCGCTACTGGATCGAGGAGAATCGCCGCGACAAGCGCGCCGCGCACGAATATACGCTCGAGCAGTTCGGCTACAGCGAGGAAGATATCCGCAGCGAGTTCGCGGAGTATCTGCGACGTTACGTAGAAGCGTAAAACCCGGAGAAACGAACCCGGGCAGACGCGCTCGGTAAGAAAGCGCTGCGGACCCACGCAATCTGCCCCGACGGCACCGGCTACTCACAGAGAGAAATAGGGGACGTATACCTATTCCCTGACCAGTGTATAGGTATACGTCCCCTATTCTTATACGACTTGACACCTGCTCGCCTCCTCCACTTGACCCCCTACTCGCAGGCGCTAGGATGAAATTGAAGTGCAGGTGCCGGCGCGCGAGACGGTGGACTGAACAACGCGAACTGTGACGAATGGGGGGTGTAAGAAAGGCGTGGCCAACGCCTTCTTAATATCATTGACGGGCCGCCGATCGGGCCCGGGGCTCGGTGTAATCATGAAAACAGAAAGCTTGATCAGTGTCGCCTCGGCCGCTTGCTTGGCCTTGGCGCTAGGGCTCACTTTGGGCGCTTGCGCAACTGTGCGAAAGGTGCCGCAAGCCGTGGAAGCGCCGGTTACGCAAGAAGCACAACGCGCAGCGCAGCAGGCCGCAGCGGTTCCGGAAGCACGACGGCTCAAGCGAAAAATTGCGGTCGCGCGTTTCACCAACGAGACCCGCTATGGAAGAACGCTGCTTCGTGACGACGCCAACGATCCGTTGGGGAAACAAGCTTCCGACATGCTGGTTGCGCGCTTGGTCGAGTCCGGGCGCTTCCTGGTTTTCGAACGGCAGGATCTGGCCAAACTCGAGAAAGAGCAGGAGATCATCGGACAGGCCGACTTGATCGGGGTGGATAGCGTGATCCTCGGCTCGCTCACCGAGTTCGGCCGTACCACCACCGGCAAGCGCGGCTTCATGAGTTCCACCAAGAAACAAACCGCCAGAGCAAAAGTGGAAGTCCGCTTGGTCGATCCGCGCACCGCCCATGCGTTTTTTGCGGCCTCGGGCAGCGGCGAAGCCGAGACGGAGTCCGGCCAGGTCGCCGGCTGGGGCAGCGCTGCGGATTACGACGCTACGTTGAACGACCGCGCCATCGCGGCAGCGATTTCTGACCTCTTGAATGCGCTGGTATCGAAACTTGCGGAGCGGCCCTGGCGTACCGACATCCTCAAGGCCGACGGGAAACGGCTGTGGATAAGCGGAGGCGAGCATCAAGGCCTGCGCAGCGGAGACGAGTTGCTCGTCTATCACAGGGGAGAGGAAGTTCGCAGCACCCAAAGCGGCATGATCATCACCTTGCCGGCCGAGAAAGTCGCGCGCATTCGTATCGTCTCTTTCTTCGGTGATGACGAGTGGAGCGAAGGCTCACAGGCCGAGTTGCTTTCCGGATCGCTCGACGGCTATGAGCCGGACGAGTTGTTCGTAGCCGAGAGCGAGGAGGAGCGCTCATGAAACATCTAATACTCTGCTTGTGCCTGCTCGTCGCGGCCGCAGGCTGTGTCTACCCGGCCAGCCAGGTACGCAGCAGCGATGAACGCCCGCAAATTAGCTTCAGCGGCGCGCCCGCAGCCTCGATCTTGTATGTAGACGGACTCACCATGGGCGAACCCAAAACACTCGAAGACGCCAATCAAACCCTGCTGCTCGAACCCGGAACCCACAAGATAGAGGTTCGGGCCAGCGACGGATCGGTGCTGCTATCGGAAACCGTCTTCCTGGGATCGGGAAGCCTCAAGAACTTCGACTTGAGCGAAAGGTGAAGGGGTCAAGTCGCGGCTTTCGACTTCTCCCGGCCACAGTGAACGTTTGAAACAGGGGATGGGCAGCCATGGCCCAATCCGGGAATCGGTGCCCGTCCCCTATTTCTCGCGACTCGACCCCTTCCGCAATTGAGATTGGGGGATTTCGTGGACAAGCGAAACTACAAATTTTTGGTCTGCACGATATTGCTCGGCGCAAGCACGCTTTCGGCCTGCGCTACGCAGCGACGCATGTACGAGTGGGGAAGCTACGAGAAATCACTGTACAACTACTACAAGCATCCCGACGAGGCCGGGGTCTTCACCGAGAAACTCGCTCAGACCCTAGCCAAGGCGGAGACACTGAAGAAACCGCCCCCGGGTCTATATGCCGAATACGGCTACCTGCTCTTGCAGCAGGGCCGCGAAAGCGAAGCGGTCGAGTACTTCTAAAAAGAGAAGGCGGCTTGGCCGGAGTCCGTACTTTTCATGGATTCGATCATCGCCGCAGTCGCTACGCGCGACGCGAAATCCGGCGAGACCTCGGCAGCGGATGCAATAAAGCTCGAAGCCGAAGCCCCAGCGCCGGAGCCGGACGCTAGCGGCAGCGGCAACAGCACTGGCGGCTCCTCCCCAAGCAACGGCAATGGCGGCGATGAGGCCGCCGCAACGCAAACAGAGGATGCAGGCGGCACGGGGGACTCGCAATGAACAGGCGTCGAGCGGCACGCGACTACAAGCTCTTATTGGCGGCTTCGCTCTCGATGCTGATTTTGGCGGGGTGCGCAGCGCAAAAGCCGGTTGAACGCAACGATTACTCCGCCTTTCGCCGCGAGGACCCGCATTCGATCCTGATCGTGCCGGTAGTCAACAGAAGCGTCGACGTAGATGCACCCGACTACTTCTTTTCCACCCTGGCACGCCCGGTGGCCGAGCGCGGTTACTACGTTTTCCCGGTCAACATGGTCAAAGAGGTGATGGACGAAGACGGACTGGCCGATGCTAACTTGGTGCATGCCGCCGACCCCACCCGCCTGGCCGACATTTTCGGAGCCGATGCCATACTCTACGTTACGATCGAACGCTGGGACGCGCGCTACGCCTTGGTCTCCACTACCGTGACGGTGGAATTCAACTACTCGCTAAAAAGCGGCGAAACCGGCGAAGAATTGTGGCATGCCCACGAGCGCGTGGTCTACCAACCCCAGCATTCGAACTCCGGTAATCCTTTGGCCGACCTGCTGTCCGACGCCATCGTCGCCGCCGTAACCAGAGCGGCGCCGAACTATATTCCGCTGGCCCAGAAGGCCAATGCCTCGGCGCTGTTCCGCCAATACAAGGGACTGCCGGCCGGCCCCTACGCCGCCGACTACGGCCTGGACCAGGACCGTTTCTGAGCACCGGCGCACGAGCCGCAAGAAGAGCGCCGGCGCGAAGTGCGGACCGGCGGCGCTGTGCCGGTCCGCACTTCGGTAGTTATCCTGGCGAAGCAGCGGAGCTATCGCGGCGAAGTACCGGCAACGTACCCGCGCAGCCACGGCACTATCCGATCGAGTCCAACGAGCCCATCGAGCCGATCGAGTCCAGCGAGTCCAGCGAGTCCATCGAACCCAACGCGCTACCAGGGCAACCGCATCATTGCGAACTTTCGCCCTATCGCCGACCCCCACAAGAACTTGATGAACTTCTGAAAGCCCTCGTCTTGTTTGAGTGACATCGGATAATGCCCTGCGGTCTGCTTGCCGCCGAAGCGGTCGACCTGGATGGGCTGGGCATGGCAGTAGCCGCGTAGCCCGACCGCGCCGTTGACCTGCCCTACCCCGCTGGCCTTGCGCCCGCCGAACGGCGCTTCCGAAGACCCGTAAGTACATGGAAAATCGTTTACGTCTATGTTGCCGGTGTCGATGCGCTTGCCGATCTCGACACCCTTGCGCGTGTCCTTGGTCCAGATGCTGGCGGTAAGCCCGTAGTTGCTATCGTTGGCCGAAGCTATGGCTTCCTCCTCGTCGCGCACCCGAACTATCGACATGACCGGCCCAAAGGTTTCCTCGCTGAGTACGCGCATCTGCTTGGTCACATCCACCAGCACCGTCGGCTCGAAGTATAGGCCCTTCAAGTCGGGATTACGCCGCCCTCCCGCCAATACCTTGGCGCCCTTGGCCACAGCGTCGGCCACATGCGCCTCGATGATCTCGAGTTGACTGGGCCAGTAAATGGCGCCAACGTAGAACTCCCCTTCGCTGGCTTGGCGCAACTTCAAAGTACGCTCCACCACCTTGGCTATGAACTCATCCGCCACCGACTCCACCACATAGACACGCTCGGTGCCGCCGCAATACTGCCCGGAATTGAAGAAGTTGCCGGCCACCGCGCCCGCCGCAGCATTATCGAGATCGGCGTCCGCACACACGATTACCGGGTTCTTGCCGCCGAGTTCGAGAGTGCATGGAATAAAGCGCCGCGCGCACTCTTCGGCCACGTGGCGACCAGTCTCTTCGCTGCCGGTAAAAGAGATCTTGTCGACTCCGACTTCCAACAGGGCCTGGCCCGTACGGCTATCGCCGAGCAATACCGTGAGCACGCCTTCGGGCAAACCCGCCTGCTCGAACAGATCGCCGACCATCTTCCCCGAAAAGGCGGTCGAGGACGACGGTTTGAGCAGCACCGCGTTGCCCGCCATCATCGCCTGCACCGCAGGGTTCAACGACAAGATGAAAGGCCCGTTCCAGGGGCTGATCACTCCGACCACACCCAGCGGCTTATAGTAAACGGTGAGCTTCTTGACTAGGCCGACCATGCCGTGCAAACGCTTACGCTCCGGCCGCAGGAACTTCCCCGCCTCTTTGGCGTAGAAGTACAAAGAATCGCAGGCTGCGTAGATATCCATCATCAGCGATTCATTGCGCGTCTTGGGAGTCTCGCGCAGAGCGATCTCGATGAACTCGTCCTGCTTTTCGACCAGGATCTCCAGCGCACGCAGCATATAGGAAGCCCGCTGCTTGAAACTGAGCGCTGCCCAATCCTTCTGTGCCCGCCGGGCGCGCGCCAGAGCCTCGCGAACGTCGTCGTCGCCGGCGCACTCGAACTCTCCTATGACCTCGAGGGTAGCCGGACTGGAAAGCTGGATGCGGCGTTTGCCGCCCTGCGGGCTGTCTAAGCGCTTCACGATTGCCATCGGTTCGGTCCTCCCGGAGTTCTACGCCATGCGGATCCGGCCGCGCCGCCCGGCTTGCGGAGCCGCATGGCGCACCATCGCTACTGTTTAGCGAACTTTCGCCAAAAGTGAAACACGTTCTACCCAGGGCCGCTGCGTTGTTGCAAGCCCCTGCAAGGCGTCGTCATTAACGAGACTATTCTCCCTACATCTCGGTGATCACCCGGTGAAGCGTTGCCGCCTCGTCCTTGCTCAACAATGCTATTTTTGCACCCAACCGAAGCTTACTGACGGTACGGATCTGGGGCGCTGAGAAAATCCGGGGCGAACAGCGCACAGCTCCATTGAGTCGCCGTCAAGTCGACAGAGCCGTCCGCACTCATCCTTCGTAGATCAGACGGGCTACTGGATGGAGACGACTGGAGGCGGATCGAGCACGGCGAGGTCGGGGTCACGTGCATCCACCACCCTGACCGAGATCGCGTTGCGCAGATCTTGCACGAAGGGCACGACAGCACAGCGAAACAGGTCCAGGGGCGGCTTGATTGGAGCGAGGCTGATCACGCCGACGGACAGTTTGTCCGGACTAGTGCTGCTGGCGGCCGACAGCGCGTCAGTCAGTAGTGGCCGGCAGAATTCTTTGCCGGGATCATCGGGAAAAGCACCGAGCCTAGCGGGTATCCGCAGCTCGACCTGCAGCGATGCAAACGGCCGGCCGGCCTCGATCCGAATCACGAATTCGTCGGCTAGGGGGCAGTGAGTTTCTACTTGCTCGCCTACGGCCAGCTTGAGGACTGCCAACGCGTCGATCGCGTTAATGCGGCGGTCTCCGTTCAAGTCGCAGGCCCTTGCGGGACAGAATAGCGGCTGCCCAATCGCTGCTGCCAGAACAGTGAACGCGTCGCTCGCAGTCGGCGTCGCGTCGTTATCCGGGTCACCACAGCGGGGGAGAAAGTCGCAGTCCTCAGAGCAATTGTCGCCTCCGTCGGGGTTGCCGTCGTCGCATTGTTCCAAACCGGCCTGCAAAATGCCGTCCCCGCAGTTCCTTAGAATCCGGCAGTCGTTGGAGCACGCGTCATCGTCATTGTCGTTGCCGTCGTCGCATTGTTCGACTCCCGGGCGTACTTTCCCGTCGCCGCAGACCGGAATCCGGCATAAGTCGGTGCACCTTAGAGGGTCGTGAAAGATTCCAAGATCGCATTCCTCGAAACCGTCCCAGACCACACCGTCGCCACATCGCGCGACCACACAGTTTTCAAGACAGGAGTCGTTGCTGTTGCTATTGCCGTCGTCGCACTGCTCGACTCCCGCTTGCACGAAGCCGTCGCCGCAAGATGCGCTGCGACAATCATTCAAGCACTCGTCGAAGTTGGAGCCGTTGCCGTCATCGCAGCTTTCTATGCCCCACTGCACAGTAGCGTCGCCGCAACGGGCCAGGCGGCAGTTTCCCAGACAGCGGTCGTTCTCATCCGTGTTACCGTCGTCGCATTCTTCGCCGCCAGCGGCTATGCCGTTGCCGCAAACACTGGGGCTGCAGTCGCTGTCGCAGCCGTCACCGTCTACGGCATTGCCGTCGTCACAACTCTCGCGCGGGTCCACTATACCGTCGCCGCAGGCGTCGGGACTGCGGGCAAACAGAAGGCTTCGGTTGACGTAGCCGGTGAAAGGCGTGGCCTCCTCTTCGCTTTCCCACACCAGTCCCCATCGGTCCGGGCCTGCAGCAACCAAATGCGGGGCCAGATCCGCAGCCACGTCATCGGAGGCGCCCGCGTTTAGCGCCATGGGTACACTCCAGGATCGTGCTCCGTCGGTGGAAATAGAGGCCAGTATGTCGGCGTCACGACCGATGCTTGCGCCGAGGGGGTCGTGGGAACTCCAGACCAGGATCCACTCGCCGTCGCCGTCCGTAGCCAGACTCAATCTTCCGTCGTCTACGCCGTCAACGCCCGCATAGCGGTTCGCGGGCGCCGGCGGACTCCAGCTTCGCCCGGCATCGGTGGAGTAACTGCTGAACACGTCGACGTCGGAACCGAGAGTGTCGGCCATCAAGACTTTGGAGCGCCAGGCTACGACCCAGCGACCCTGCTCGTCGGTGGCCAGGGATAGACCCACCGTTTGCCAACTCCCGAACGGCTCCGAAGACTCGGCGGCGATCACGCTGGGCGCCGACCAGGTCCGGCCCTCGTCGCTACTCGCGCTCGAACGCAGATCCTTCTCCAGCGTGACCATCAGCCAGGTGCCGTGCCGGTCCGTGGCCAGTTCCATACCGCGCGCACCGGGGTAATCACCCACGCCTCCAGGGCCGACGCTTCCCGCAACCTGCCAGTTTGCGCCGGAGTCCGTTGAGCGCAGCAGTTCAATGGCGGAAGAATCGGGCGCAATGAGCATCCCATCGCGATAAATATCGCAGCGGTCGCGCTCTTCCCTGCCGGAAGTTTCGATCAGGCCATGGGCGAGCAACCAGACTCCGGCTCCATCGCTCGCGATGGCACCGGAGCCGATGCCGCAGTAGCCTGGATCGCCCGTGGAACGCCAGATGTAATTGTTGGACTGCGAAAAGTCCTCCCAACTGCGCCCGTTGTCCGTGGACCTGTCGATGCTGATCCACTCCTCTTCGATCCCTGCGAGAATCCAGTTGCCATTGAGGTCCGTCTCCAGGTCGTCGAACATCCCAACGCGACGGCTGCGATGTGGGGAACTCCAGCTTCGACCGTCACTGCCGGAGACGGAGATGTCGGTTCTCCGGCACACGAGTTCGGACTAAAAGCAGTACCAACTGGAAACCCAGTTTCCCTGTCCATCGGTGCCGAGGGCCGGCCAGGCCGGTAACTCGTAAGCCCATTCGATCCGCCCGTACAGGGGCAGGGGGTCCAGAAACAGCGGGAGGCCCCGGGGGGCCGGCAGTGTCGTGGTGGTCACAAAGGGGGCGGGAAAACGGACGGGGTCGATGCTGACCCAGCGGCCTAGCCAGCCACCTTCCTCCCAATCCGTCCAGCGGACCAGAAACACCCCGGCTCGTGGGCTATCGACGAGTTTGTAGCTGCTCGCCAGGGAAGCCCCCGTGCGTATGGTCACGAGGGGCAGCATCGCCGTCCCATCGGCCGTCACCACCTGGGCGAGAACGTCGGTGCTGTGATCGTCGTGTTCCAGGGACCAAGCCAGCAGTGTGTTGCCGTCCGCATCCACTGCCGTGACCAATCCCCGGCTCGCTGCCCGAGGCGTGGGCACAACCGCGGCTTCGCTCGAGATGGGCGCGCCGCGGACGTCGAAGTTCCGCAAGCTGATTGTGCCGTCCTCGGTGACGGGGGAGGCCCAGAGGGCAGTGTATCCCTTCGGGGACGCTTTCAGCTCCACGAGATGGCGTCTGCGGCAACGGACCCCGCCATCCGTCGTCATGCGGGTGGACCCGCCGACGGGAGAAAACGACGAGTCGAAGCTCCGCAAGAGCCAGCAATCGTTGCCCGGATCCGACCACGCGACAGCGAAGCTACCATCTCGTGCACAAGTGAGGAGCGCAGCCGAGACAGCAGTTGAGCTTACCTCCTGCCGCTCTCCAAGGGGGTCTCCGTTGGGATAGAAGCGAGCGACAAAGGCGAAGGCTCCTTCCTCGTTTCGCTCGAACACGAGCCTGATGCTTCGTCCCGCCGGGTCGATGCAATAGTCGTAGTGGAGTTGCTCGACCTCATACTGGTTGGCCGCGAACTCTTCCCCCACGGCTTCGGGCTGTGCCCACGCAACCGCAGGCATAGAAGCGGCGCAGAGTAACCGGCTGGTTGCCAGTAGCAGGCCGGATGCGAGTACCCGGCTGACTGCAATCGTGAAAAATCGCATGTTGTGGACGCGACGCGTGGATCCTCCGACGGTGTCTGCCGAGCATATTCCTCGGCTACCTTGCTGACAAGAGAATTCTCCAACACGAGATTTCGCGCGAGTGTTGCGCGAGTGTTGCGCGAGTGTTGCGTGAGATTTTGCGCGAGTGTCGCGCGAGATTTTGCGCACGTGAAGCAGGCGGTGCCCGGCCAGATATCCGCCGGCCATCCTCCACACGAGATTCTGGTCGCCGGAAAAGGGCGTTGGTACATGAATCGAGTGTGCGGCTACATGAGTGTTGCAGAATCGTGTTTCGGCCACCATGATGCAGGAAGGGGCCGTGCCTCATTCGAACTCTCGTGGACTGTGTCGCACTTTACCTACGCTACTGCGCATTCGATGTATGGTACTACATGCTCCTGGTCTTCGGGGCGGGCGTCACATTCTGGTTTTGGGAAAGAGGAATCCGGCCGATTCCGCGCAAGGGGTGGTTCGGTAACTTCTTGTTCGGCACCTGTGCCCTTTGTCTCGCGATCTTCGCCTTCGACTGGGTGGTGGGATGCCGGCAAAGGGGGCCGCTATCGCAGCGAATCGAACGATGTGTAGCGGAACACGCGCAGGACTTCGAAGACGCATGCTCGCTGTCCTCGGCCACGGCGCGCGAGTAAGACGGGCGCGGGCAAGGCCGCCAAAGCTTTAACAATCGAAATCGATCAGAACCCCTGTTTTCCCCGTCAATCCCTTACGCCGGAGTTTCTGCCGCGTAGGCTTCTAGCCGCTCGCCGACTCGCGAGTTCTGGCCTGACTGCGCGCGCTCGGATAAGACAGTCCGAAACCGCCATTCGCAAAGCACAGAGTACAGCGCACAAGGCGGCGGGCATAGGGCATCAGGCATCGGGTACAGGGCATCAGGCGGCGGGCGACGGGCACAGGGAGAATCACATGGTTGAAACTACGAGCAGGCGGCGTAACGCGTTGATAACCGGAGCATCGGCGGGGATCGGCAAAGCATTTGCCCAGGTGCTTGCGGAGCACGGCTTCGACCTCATCTTGACCGCACGGCGTGAAGAACGGCTGCGCGAGCTGGCAACGGCGGCCGAGAAACGCCACGGGGCACAGACCTTGGTCATCAAGGCGGACTTGGCCGATACCGATGCCCCGCAAGCGATCTTCGACCAGGCCGCGGCCGCCGGCCGGAGCGTGGACCTGCTGGTAAACAATGCCGGTTACGGCATCCCCGAGGATTACTGTGACACCGAATGGGCCGTGCAAGGCCGCTTCATACAGGTCATGGCCACCGCGCCGGCCCATCTCACGCACCTGGTCCTGCCGGGCATGATCGAGCGCGGCTGGGGGCGCATCATCAACGTCTCCTCGCTAGCCGCGCTGATGCCGGGCATGGCCGGCCACACTCTGTACGCAGGTGTAAAGTCCTTCCTGGTAAAACTTTCGCAGTCTGTCAGTTTGGAGATGGGAGACCGGGATGTACGGGCCATGGCCGTGTGCCCCGGATTCACCTACAGCGAATTTCACGACGTCATCCGCACCCGAGAGTCGGTTTCCGCCTACCCGGGCTTCATGTGGATGAGCGCCGAAGACGTAGCGCGCCAAGCCTACGAAGCGATGGCCAAAGGAAAGACCGTTTTCGTCCCCGGCCCGGCCAACAAAGCGCTGGCCCTAGCCTGCCGCCTGCTCCCCGACTCACTGCTCGGCAAACTGAGCGCGCAACGGCAGATCGTCGCAGAGTAGTTGCAGAGTAGTCGCAGAGTAGTCGCAGCGTAGTTGCAGAGTAAGCGCAGCGATCGCCCGCGGCGGATCGCTGCGCTCGCCCCGAGCTGACCTGCGCTCGGCACTCTCGCGACGACGTTTCTTGAACAATGGG
>JAJRWY010000020.1 GCA_024276575.1 Candidatus Binatota bacterium | reverse complement strand
GGTGGCGGCTGCCTCGGCAAGACCGCAGGCTTCGGAGTCTGTCCACTCACGGTAGTCGCGGTCGATGGTATCGGTGGCGAAAGCCGCGTTACGGAAAGTGTCGCTGCCGAGTATATCGAGAAGGAACGCGATGTTGGTCTTGATGCCCGCGATGGCGAAGCTCTCGAGTGCGGCCATGATGCGCCTTCGGGCTTGTTCACGGTCGCTACCCCAAGCGGTGAGCTTGGCCAGCATCGGATCATACTCGATCGGTACTTCGTAATCGTCGCGAAGGGCGGAATCCACGCGGACTCCGACCGCCAGCGGATGGTCAACTCGGTGAATGCGTCCGGCGGTTGGCAGGAAATCGTTGGCGGGGTCTTCAGCATAGACACGGCACTCGATGGCATGGCCGCGAAACTCCGGGGCTTGGCTAGGCAGGGAAGCCCCGCGGGCGATTTCGAGCTGCCATCGCACTAGGTCGGTGGAGCTTACCGCTTCGGTGACCGCATGCTCGACTTGCAGTCTGGTGTTCATTTCCAGGAAATAGAAACCGCCCTCGGCCGCCAGTACGAACTCGACGGTTCCCGCTCCTGCATAATCGATAGAGCGTGCCAGTTCGGTCGCGGCCCGCCCCAGGTTTTCCCGTAATGTTTCATCGACCACCGGTGACGGACACTCCTCGATGATTTTTTGGTGGCGGCGCTGTACCGAGCATTCGCGCTCACCCAGGTGAATCGCGCCGCCGCGGCCGTCGCCGAAAACCTGCACCTCGATGTGGCGCGGTCCGATCAAGTATTTCTCTAGATACACACGTCCATCGCCGAAAGCCGACGTTGCCTCACGACGCGCCGCTTGCACAGCGCCGCTAAGCTCGCCGGCCTCGTCAACTCTACGCATTCCTCGCCCGCCGCCGCCGGCTGCGGCCTTCACCAGCACCGGGAAGCCCAGCGCCTCGGCTGCTTCGAGATCGGTGTGGGCTTCGCCGGACAGCGGTGCCGAGGGTATCAGCGGGACTCCGCACTTCTCGGCTTCGCGCCGTGCTGCAAGCTTGTCGCCCATGGTTTCGATGGCTTGCGGAGAGGGCCCCACGAAGGTCATTCCTGCAGCGGCGACCGCACGGGCGAAATCAGCGTTTTCGGCCAGGAAGCCGTACCCGGGGTGCACCGCGTCGGCTCCGCAGCGGCGTGCAGCCTCGACGACTTTGGCTATGTCCAGGTAACTTTCCGAGGGCGCCGAGCCGTCGAGCGCAACGCTGAAATCGGCACGCAGCGCGTGTTCGGCGCCGCGGTCGGGCTGCGAGTAAGCGGTCGCGGTTTCTATGCCCATTTCGCTTGCGGTTTGTATGATGCGGCAAGCGATTTCCGAGCGATTGGCTATGAAGAGTCGTTTCATGCTCGTGCCCCTACATGCGGAAGACGCCGAAAACCGTGTCTTCACTAGGCCGGTTGAAAGATGCCGCAATTCCCAAGGCCAGTGCCTGCCTGGTGTCGAGCGGGTCGAGCACGCCGTCGTCCCACAAGCGTGCACTACTGTAGTAGGGGCTGCCTTCACGTTCGTACTTCTCGAGGATCGGTTGCATGAAAGCGTCGCGTTCGGCGGGACTCATGTTCTTTGCTTGCTTGGCCAGTTGCGCTTCCTTCACGCTGAGCAGCACCGATGCGGCCTGCTCGCCGCCCATCACCGAGATGCGGCCGTTGGGCCACATGAACAGCAGGCGCGGATTGTAGGCGCGCCCGCACATTCCGTAGTTGCCCGCACCGTGGGATGCTCCGATTATTACCGTGAATTTAGCCACCTTGGTCGAGGAGACCGCGGTGACCATCTTGGCGCCGTCTTTGGCGATGCCACGGGCTTCATAGTCGCGTCCGACCATGAAGCCGGTGATGTTTTGCAGAAACAGCAAGGGCGTGTGCCGTTGCGAGCAAAGCTCGATGAAATGGGTGGCCTTCAGGGCCGACTCCGAGAACAACACTCCGTTGTTGGCGATGATACCGACCGGCATACCGTGAATTCGCGCGAATCCGGTCACCAAGGTGGAACCGTAAAGGGCCTTGAACTCGTGGAAGTAGCTGCCGTCCACCAAGCGCGCGATGACTTCACGCACGTCGTAAGGTTTGCGGTTGTCGCTGGGGATTATGCCGTAAAGCTCTTCAGGATCGTAATAGGGATCTTCGCTCGGCCGCAGCTCCAGCGGGCAGGGGCGCGAAGGCGGGATGTTCTCGAAAATCTCACGTGCAATACGTATTGCCGCTTCGTCGTTGTCGGCGAGATGATCGGACACCCCCGAGGTGCGAGTATGCAGGTCGCCGCCGCCGAGTTCTTCGGCGCTTACTTCCTCCCCGGTGGCGGCTTTCACCAGCGGCGGTCCGCCGAGGAATATCGTACCCTGCTCGCGGACCATTACGGTTTCGTCGCACATCGCGGGAACGTAGGCACCACCGGCCGTACACGAGCCCATTACCACCGCGACTTGCGGAATTCCCAACGCCGACATGTTGGCTTGGTTGTAGAAGATGCGGCCGAAATGGTCGCGGCCGGGAAAAACTTCGTCCTGCATGGGCAGGAAGGCGCCGCCCGAGTCTACCAAGTAGATGCAGGGAAGGCGGTTTTCGAGCGCGATTTCTTGGGCACGCAAGTGCTTGGTAACCGTGATCGGGAAGTAGGTGCCGCCCTTGACGGTGGCGTCGTTGGCGATGATGACCGCGCGCCGCCCCTGTACCGAGCCGATACCGGTGATTATTCCCGCGCCCGGTGCTTGATCATCGTAGAGTCCGGTGGCGGCAAGCGCCGAGAGTTCCAGGAAGGGCGTACCGGGGTCCACGAGGTGCTCCACACGCTCGCGGGGTAGCAACTTACCGCGGCTTCGGTGTAGTTCCCGAAAGCGCTCGGGGCCGCCCACCGCCGCTGCGGCGACCTTGCGTTTGAGTTCGCCCACACATTCGCGCATACGCGCGCTGTTCTCCTTGAACTCTTCGGAGTTGGTGCTAATTCGGCTTTGGATCCGCTTCACCGCTAT
>JAJRWY010000208.1 GCA_024276575.1 Candidatus Binatota bacterium | reverse complement strand
GCGATTTCTTCGACGGGTGGTTTCCTTCCGCCTCATCGTCGCCTGGCCGCCCGTCATCGCAACGGCCCGCGTTTGGTGGAACGTTGCGATGACGGCCTGTGTTCTGCTACCTCTGCTACCTCTGCTGCCGTCATGCCTAGCTACCGGCACTTGCGCTACTTACTCCGCTAGGCGTTCTCCGTGGCTGCCGGCAGGGCGGTTTCTTCGCTCCAGTCGTCGTGTGGAGTCGGCTCAGTGCTGTGGCCGAGGCCCTTAGACTTCCATACGAAGTAGATCGCCGGGTATACGATCAGCTCCATCAGGAAAGATGTCACCACCCCTCCCACCATCGGTACCGCAATTCGTTTCATCACATCGGCACCGGTTCCATGGCTCCACATAATCGGCAGCAGGCCCGCAAGAATCACTGAAACCGTCATGGCCTTGGGACGAATGCGCTGCACGGCCCCGTGGTAAATCGCTTCCCGCAAATCGCCGTAGGTTCGCATGGCACCCTTGTCGCGCCATTCCTTGTGAGCGACGTTCAAGTACAGCAGCATCACCACGCCGGTTTCCGCGTCGAGGCCGGCCAACGCGATTATCCCTACCCAGACCGCGATGCTCATGTTGTAGTCGAGAAACCAGATCAGCCAGATCGCGCCAACTAGACTGAAGGGAACCGCGAGCATGACGATGAAGGTCTCGATTATGCTGCGCGTGTTTATGTAAATGATCAGTATGATGATCAGCACTGTGATCGGTACGACTATCAACAGGCGCTCCTGCGCGCGCACCATGTACTCATACTGGCCCGACCAGAAGATGTTGTAGCCTTCCGGCAAGTTGATGCGGCCGCTCTCGATGGCTTCGGCCACCATCCGCTGGGCCTCTTTCACGTAGGTGCCGACGTCGATATCGCGAAGGTCCACGTATATCCACGTGTTGGGACGGCTGTTTTCGCTCTTGATACTCGGCGGGCCTTTGGTGATCTCGATATCGGCCAACTGTGCCAGCGGTATGTGCTGGCCCGAAGGTGTTGGCACCAGTATCGCTTTGAGCTTGTCGGGGTTTTCTCTCAGCTCGCGCGGGTAGCGAATGTTGATCGGATAGCGTTCCAAGCCTTCTACCGTAGTCGAGACCGTCATGCCGCCGATGGCGGTGCTGATGACGTCTTGTACGTCGCCGAGGGTCAGCCCGTAGCGCGCGATCTCATCGCGCTTGATCGTGAAGTTCAGGTAGTTGCCTCCCGCTACGCGTTCGGCGTAGACGCTAAGCGTGCCCGGCACCTGTCGCACGACGGATTCGACCTCCTCGCCTATTCTCTGTAGCGTCGGTAGGTCGGAGCCGGAGATTTTTATGCCGACGGGGGTCTTGATCCCGGTCGAGAGCATGTCGATCCGGGTTTTGATCGGCATGGTCCAGGCGTTGGTTATTCCCGGATAGGGGATTGCCGAGTTCATCGCGGCTACCAACTCGTCGGGAGTGCGCTGGCGATGATCGATGACTTTCCCCTCCATGTCGAGGATGTCCACCTCCGGCCAGGTCTCCTCGTCTTTGAGCATTATAGTAGTCTCTATCATGCTCAACGGTGCCGGATCGGTGGCAGTTTCCGCCCGGCCTATCTTACCGAAAACATGATGGACCTCGGGGAAAGTCTTGATGATGCGATCGGTTTGCTGCAGCACCTCGCGCGCCTTGGTAATAGAGATGCCGGGTAGCGTGGTCGGCATGTAAAGAAGGTCGCCCTCATAGAGCGGCGGCATGAACTCCGAGCCGAGCTTCGAGTAGGGGTACCAGGTTACTCCTACCGTGATCGCCGCGCCCATTATGACCGACCAGCACATGGTTTTGTGCCGCAGTACGAATTCGATCACCGGATGGTAGACGCCGATCAGTAAACGGTTAAGCGGATTACGGTGTTCGGGCAGGATCTTGCCGCGAATGAAGTAGCCCATCAGCACCGGGGCCAGCGTTACCGACAGAAAGGCAGCGGTGCCCATCGAGTAGGTTTTGGTGAAGGCCAGAGGCTTGAACAGTCGCCCCTCCTGGGCTTCCAGAGTGAATACCGGCAGGAAACTCACGGTTATGACCAGCAGTGAGTAGAATAGCGTCGGCCCCACTTCGATCGAGGCGTCACGGATTATCTCCCAGTGAGGCTTCTTCCCTTTGTCCCTCTCGATGTGTTTGTGAGCGTTCTCGATCATGATGATGACGGCGTCTACCATCGCGCCGATGGCGATGGCGATACCGCCGAGGCTCATGATGTTGGCGCCGATACCCTGCCGGTACATGATGATGAAGGCCATCAGCACCGCCATCGGCAGCGTCAGGATCGCCACCAGGGCGCTTCTGAAATGGAAGAGGAAGGCCATGCAAACCAGCGAGACCGCCAGGGATTCCTCGATGAGCTTCTCCCTTAGCGTGTCGATCGCCCGCTCGATCAAGGCCGAGCGGTCGTAAGCCACGTCGATGGTTACGCCGGCGGGCAGGCCGCGTTCGAGTTCGGCCAATTTTTCTTTGACGAGTTCAATGACTTCCAGCGCATTGGCGCCGTAGCGAATCACGACGATGCCGCCGACGGTTTCACCCTCGCCGTTCCATTCCGCGATGCCGCGGCGCATGTCCGGGCCGATTACGACGTCGCCTATATCAGCGATAGTTATCGGTGTGCCGTCCGGCCGGACTGCAAGGGCGGCCTGTTTGAGTTCTTCGGGGTCGGTTACATAGCCTTTTACACGCACTATGTACTCGGTCTCGGACATCTCGAGTACGCGGCCGCCCACTTCGTTGTTCGAGCGTTTGACGGCATGGCGAACCTGGTCCAGGGAGATACCGTAAGCGCGTAGTTTCTCCGGGTCGACCGTGACTTGGTACTGTTTTACGTAGCCGCCGATACTGGCGACTTCGGAGACGCCGTTGACAGAAGTCAGCTCGTACTTCAGGTACCAGTCCTGGATGCTCCTCAGTTGCTGCAGATCCTGCGTATCGCTGTTGAGCGTATACATGAAGGCCCAGCCCACGCCGGTGGCATCCGGGCCGAGAGTCGGGGTTACTCCGCGCGGGAGCTGTCCCTGCAACTGGCTGAGGTACTCCAGGACGCGGCTTCGCGCCCAGTAGAGGTCGGTTCCGTCTTCGAAGATGATGTAGACGAAAGAGTAGTTGAAGAAGCTGTATCCGCGCACTACTCGTGCGAAAGGCACCGACAGCATCTTTGTGGTGAGCGGATAGGTGACCTGGTCTTCGACGATCTGCGGGGCTTGCCCACGGTATTCGGTGAATACGATTACCTGGACATCCGAGAGATCGGGAATGGCGTCGAGCGGTGTGTTGGATACCGCGTAGTAGCCGCCGATACCGATGAAAGCCGCCAACAAGAGAACCAAGAACTTGTTGTCGATGGAAAATGTTATGACGCGCGCAATCATGGCTGCCTCATTCGCTCTCGGACTTCGCCGGGATCAGGGTCATGCCGCAGATGCTGCATTTGCCTGGATTCTTCTCGTGGATGGACTCGTGTTCCGGCATCGGGCAGACCCAGTAAGACGGCTCTACCGTCGCAGTGCTGTCGGAACGGATCGGAACCAGCTCCATCGAGCAGATCGGACACTTGCCGGGATTGTCGTAGAGTATGTCGGCGTGCTCGGGCATCGGGCAGACGTAACGCAGCGGCAGATCCCCGTGGGTTTCGTGGCTGATCTTGTGGCCCGCGGCCTTGGTGGCGGTTTTGATGGGTTCGGCTCCATCGGCCTTACCCGGCTTCAAGAATTTGAGCGCCGCTTCGCGCAGGTTGCTCTCGGAGTCGAGGAGAAACTGGCCGGAAACCACGACTTTCTCGCCGGGTGCCAGCCCCGAGAGTACTTCGAGGCGGTTGCCTTCGGCTCTTACGCCGGTGGTTATTTCGCGAGGCTGGAAGCGCCCCGGCTCCTTCATGACGAACGCGACAGACCTCAAGCCGGTGTTGATCACCGCTACGTCGGGGACCAGCGTCGCTTTGTCCTTGAGCTTGCTTCGCAGCGAGACCGTCGCGTACATGCCGGGTTTGAGTTCATATCCAGGGTTGTGGAACTCGATGCGGATGGGTATCTCCCGCGTCTTGCTTTCGAGGTAGGGGTAGATGTAGGTGACGCGCCCGCGGAAGGTTTTGCCCGGGATATAACTCAGTTGCATGAATGCTTCCTGGCCCAGGCTCACATGCGGCAGATCGTACTCGAAGACCTTGGCTATCATCCACACGTTGGATAGATCGGCGATGCGGAAGACGTCCATTCCGGCCTTTATATAGCGGCCTTCGACCACCATCTTCTCGGTTACGATACCGGTGAAGGGGGCGTTTATGGTTAGGGTTTTCTTGGCTTTCCCACTGCGCTCCAGTTCCTTGATCTGTGCCTCGGAAATGTCGAAGTACTCCAGCCGCGTGCGCGCGTCGCGTATCAGGGCGCTGGAATCCAGGCGCGATCTCGGCACGATGCCGACCTCATGTTTCTGTACGTTACGCAGGGCGGTCAGGTACTCTTCTTGCGCGGAAAACAACTCGGGAGAGTAGAGTTCGAACAACGGCTCGCCGGCATGCACCTGCACTCCGGTTTCTTCCACATAAAGTTTCTCGACCCAGCCGCTGATCTTGGTGTTGACATCGGCAAGCGTGGTCTCGTCGTAGTCGATGAATCCCACCGTACGTATTCTCTTGGTCAGCGGGCCGGTGGTGACCTCATCGATGCGGACTCCCATGTTCTGTTCGGTTACCGGGTCGATTTGTATGACGCCGCTGGTCGCCGCTTCGTCTTCGTAGACCGGGACTAGGTCCATACCCATGGAGTCTTTTCCCGGCTCTTCATGGATTTCCCCGGGGATCATCGACGATTTCCAGTAGATGATCTTGCGCTCACCTTTCGGCTTCGACTTACCGGCCGAGGAAGCAGTGGCCAGGCCCATGGCCTCGGCGCGATCGGCCGCCATCGGCTGTAGTTTCATGCCGCACTTGGGGCAGTCGCCGGGATGGTCTTGAATGACTTCGGGGTGCATGCCGCAGGTGTACCAATGTTCGGGTGCCTGCTCGCCGCCGCCGGCCGTGGCGTCGCCGGCTTCAGCGGATTCCTGCTGCATCCCGTGTTCCATCTGCGAGTTCTGCGGCGAACCCGTCATCCATGTACGCTCGGCGATAATGCCCACCGCGAAGCCCAGGCAAATCAATACAGCGGCGGCTAGAACTGTGCGCGCTTTCATTATCGGTTACTCCCTTCGTTGTTGTCGTTATGCTGCGAGGTCTGCACGGGGACGGCGTTCGGATGAACTGC
The DNA here is from genome assembly GCA_024276575.1 of Candidatus Binatota bacterium. Classification (GTDB taxonomy): domain Bacteria; phylum Desulfobacterota; class Binatia; order UBA1149; family CAITLU01; genus JAJRWY01. Next base: position 3,843 of record JAJRWY010000208.1, on the reverse strand, counting down.
AGAGCCGCCGTCGATTCCCGTCGACCCCAGGTCTTGCTGGCTGCGGGGTAGCTCTACTCCGACGAGTTGCTGCAAGTCGGCGAATCGCTGCTCGAGCGAAGCCATCGCGCGGTAGTGAGCCAGTGAAAAATCCAGCCACTGATTCCAGTTTTCGATCAATGCGGTGAACTCCAGGGCGCCGGAGCGATAGCTCGAGGTCGACGACTCCACTGCCTGCCAGGCCCGCGGTACGATCAAGTCGCGAAACAGTATGGCTCTTCGGTACTCGGTGTCGATCTTGACCAGGGAATCCTGCAGTTCGAAGAAGATGAGGTTGCGAAGGTCGGAGAACTCGCTCACCGATGCCAGCACTTGCGCGTTGCCTTCGAGGACACGGGCGCGCAGCTTGGTCCACCAGATCGGCAAGTTCACGCCGAGGCCGAGGTTCCAAGCATCGGATCCACTGTGTACCGGGCTGACCCCGGAATCGGATATGAAAGTATAGGTGAAGCCGGCGGTCAGATCGGGATAATAATCGAGGCGCGCAAGTTTTACTGCTTCCAGGTCACGCTTGATTTGCTCGCGCAGCCGCGCCAGCCGCGGGTTGGACGCTATCGCTTTATCCATCGCCGCGTCGAGCTGCCAGTCGATTCTCGACATTTCGAAAGATCGCGGCGCCGGCAGTGGCGCATCCACTGCACGGTTCATCAAAGCATTGAGTTGCGCGCTGGCGGTTGCCTTTTGTTGCTCGAGGGTAATGAGGTCGTTGGTCAGCGAGTACAGTTCCACCTCCGCTCGCAATACGTCCTGCTGGGCGGCCAAACCCGCGCTGTAGCGCGCCGAGGCGACGTCGCGAAGCTGTTCCAACAGTTGCCGGCTATCGCGGGTGATCTGTATCGAAACGTCGGCAAGGTAATAGTCGTAGTAGGCTTTCTGAACCTTGGCGACGGTGGAAATCCTCACGTCGGCCAGCTTGTCCAGGGCCATGCGCACGCTTTGCTCTACGATCTTGCCGCGTGCAGTTAGCTTGCCGGGAAAAGGAAGTTTCTGGGATGCACCGAAGGCTCCACCGATTACGCCGGCGGCGGTCTGTACCAAGTCGCCGGTGGGCGGCACCAGGTTAACCATCGGGTCGTCCAGCGAAGTTACTTGCGGCACCTTGTAGCCGAGCACTTGGACTTCGCGGATAGCGCGGGTGATCGCCGGGTTGTCGCGAAGCGCTATTTCGACGTAATCGTCGAGCCCGGCTTCTTTCGACAGGTCCAGCGCTACGGGTATCGGCAGCTCGTTGGCTGCGGTTTGTTCACCGAGTTCGGCGACCGCCGCGTCGTCGTTTACATCGCCGGGTACGGTAGCCGCTTCTTGCGCAACCTCATCCTGTAGAGCCAGGTCCATGGCGCCGCAAGCCGAAAGGCTCGACAGCGCGAAGACGGCGAGCAGGACGCGCGAAAATGTTTTCGCGTTGTTTCTTGGAAAGGCTACGGCGCGGGGCTTGGATGTCATTGCTTTCTACCTGATACGAGCTGCGAGCTATTTACTGCGGGTTGCCGCTTACGAATCCTTCGTCACGACCGGCACCGCAGCGTTAGCTAGTGAGAGTGTCCTGAATGTGAATCCGAGTGGCTATGATTTTCTACGGCTTCAGCGGTGCCATGGCCGCTACCGTCTGCGTGGCCATCATCGTGTTTGGCGCCGTGATCGTGCGGAGCCGGATCATGGTCGTGTCCATCGTCTCCTTTCATAGCTGATTTACTGTGATTGTGCTCGTTTTCGTCGTGGACGCCGGCGTCGTCGCCACTACCGTGACTATGGTTCTCACCTGCCATGCCGGCCGTGTGCGCTGATGCGTCTACTTCGGCGGCGGCAAGGTAATCGCCGCTACCGTGATCGTGGGTGGCACCGTGATGTTCGCTGCCCTCATGAATGTCCGTGTGTTGCGCCGAAGCTTCCGAATGCGAGTGTCCGCCACTCATGCCGCCATGCGCCATTTCGGCTCCTGCGTATCCAGTTCCGCCGGCCAGCACTGCGGCGACCAGGAACAAGAAGTTGCGGGCGATATCCGCGTTTGCGATTTTTTCGCGTAATAAATGAGAAAACACCGCAATTGACGATACCGCAAGTGTGGCCAGCGCTATCAAGCGGTGGGATGCGAGCATGTCGCCGTGATGGCTCGAATGGGCCGAAGCGATCCACAGGCCCGCGATCACCGTTGGCACAGCGAAAGCCGTTCCCGCCGTAGACATGGCAAGCGCAAGGTCGCGCAGGGATTTACTTCCCGAGATCAACGCGACGAGGAGTAGTAGGCCTCCGGTTATCAGCAGCGCGATGGGGAAGTGTCCTAAGGCAAAATGGAGCATTGTTGTAAACTCTCGCTGTAAGTGGCCGCCCCGGGCTTGCCGCTTGGGCGAGCTATTCGGGCGCCGATGTTTGTTTCGAGTCCGTCGCGGCCGGCACGTCGTTTCAACGTGTCCGTGCTTGCGACGGGTTGTGTGCGGGGGGATCAGAGCAACGGACGTGCCAACGACGACAGGCCTACGACGCCAGCGACTAGCGGACAAATACCCGATTTTGGCTGCCTACGCGGGCTGCAGCGGCGCGTAGGCAGGGCTAATGAACAATATTCTTCAACAAAGATGACCAATATTGTTTATCGACAGCGTTGCTTGCTCGCCTGCGACTTCTACAGCCGCTTGAGCACGCGAAACAGCCTGGCGGTGTGAAGGAAGTCTTTTGCCCCTTCACCGCTGAAGGCTCCGCCCATATTGGCGACGATGAAATGCCGGCAGCCCGCACGGGCCAGCGGCTCCGCTTGCTCGGCGATATCGTCGACACTACCCATGAAGAAAAGACTGTCGAGCAGCTCCGCGGTCATGCGTGAGAGTGCGGTATCGATCTGCTCCCTGCTGACTCGTGAAGGCACGATATCCAGGAAGCCTTCGAAATCGGGGCCCATCGGGTGCTCGAGCCCGGCCGCACTCCACGCTGCAGGGGGCAGTCCGCAGGCCATGTAGGCGACGTAGGGATTGCCGAGCGCTTTATCGAGCACCGCTTGCCGGTCGCGTCCGAAGGCCAGCAGCAAGGTTTGGCCCGCCACGAAATCGTCCATCGAACGGCCGGCTTCGGCGGCGGCTTTGCCGATTATGGCGAGGCGGCCGGCGTATTCTTCGCCGCTGATCTTCTGTCCGGGCAGCCATCCGTCGGCGTAGCGCCCGCACATGCGCAGCATTCGCGGAAAATGAGCCCCCATGAAAAGCCTGGGTGCTTTTCCTTGATACAGGGGCAGGTCGAATACGGCATCACGCAGTTGCCAGAATCGTCCCTTGAAAGTGACGGGCTCACCGCCGCTTTCCCACAGCGTGCGGATGATCTTGACGGCTTCCTCGAGCCGCGCCACACGTTTGTCGCAGGGCAAACCATAGGGCTCGGTGTTCTCACGCAGTCCGTTGCCGATACCCAGTATGGCGCGGCCTCTTGAAATGTGGTCGAGAGTTACGAAGGTCTGCGCCAGCGACATCGGGTGGCGCCGTATCGGTTCGGTAACCGAAGTGCCGAGCCATATTTTCTTGTGCTTGATGGCGGCCATGGTCAGCAGCGGCACCGGGTCGAAGAGCGCGTCCATGGAATGGACTACCTTGGCGGCGGGCAGTATATCCGGCTTCCATATCCATTTGGGACAAAAGCCCATGAAGTGGTCGGGTACCCACAGAGCTTCGGCGCCGAGCCAACGGTGCACAGATATACCTAGCTTCGAGACCCACAAAGGTGCTAGACAGCCGTCTTGATATCCCACGGTGATGCGTGCCATTACTCTTCTTCTCCTTCATCCCCGTAGTATCGGTAGTATCGGTAGTATCGGTAGTATCG
>JAJRWY010000207.1 GCA_024276575.1 Candidatus Binatota bacterium | reverse complement strand
CGCCCGCAATCTCGGCCCGTGCTCGCTTTTCGGCCCTCGACGTACTGTTAGTACGCCTGCGGGCCTCATCGCTGCGCTTGGGCCGATCTCACGGGCGCTTGCGACTCTCGCGACGAGGTTTCATGAATAATGCGGGCTAAATAATGCGGGTTGATGCTTCGATCGAGCCGCTAGGCTTTACTTTGTTGGAAACGACCGCTCGGTTGCCGGGGGCAAGCGGGTTAGATGATGGAGCCAGGTTCGCTCGAGTTTTCCGTCTTCTTCGATCCAGGTGGCGCTGTTTTCGTCGGTGAAAGCTCTCGCCTGCATCATCGCCAGGAAGTCCTTGGCGTCGGCTCGCAGGCTCTCGGTCAGCAGTATCGTACCGCCGGTATGCAGGTGCAGGTCAAGGAAGCCGGCCAGTGCTTGGTAGTGGGCGGGATCATAGACGACATCGGCGGCCAGAATCAGGTCGAAGCGTTCTTCGAGGCGGTCGACGGTGAAATCGACGCGGCGGCAACGGCAATTGCTGAGGGCGTTCAGCCGGACGCTTGCTTCGACAAAGTCCAGCGGCGCTTCCAGGTAGTCCGCGAAACTTACCGAGGCTCCGCGAATCGCTGCGCTTAGCCCCGATAGGCCCAGGCCGCATCCCAGATCCAGGACGCGCATACCCGTAAGTGCTGGTCCGTAAGCCAGTTCGGCGGCGACGGCTTTAGCGCCGATCCAGACCAGCGCCCAGTAGGGTGGGTCTTTGATCGACGCTTCGCGCAACAGGGCGGCAGCATCGATCATCTCTTCCACGTGGCCCACGCTGTAAAGGGAAATCGACTGCGAAGAAACAGCGCCGGGTGGCGCATCCGCTTCGCTACTCCAGGACGCTGCCGCGGCAAGGTCTAGGGGGTTGGGGGCCGCGGGGCAGGGCGCTTCGAACCATGCGGGTGATGGGTAGCAGGGCCGGGCCAAGTCGAAGCTCTCGACTCGCGCCGGGTATCCGGCTATTTCCTCGACCCCTTGCTGCATCGTCTTGCTGCCCTCTGCGCTCAGCGGCGGGGTGAACCCAAACGGACGATGGTCTTGAACTCTGCGGCGGACAACGGCGCTACCGATAGCCGGCTTTGCCGTAGCAAAGCCATACCTTCAAGACCCGCTTCGGCTTTGATCTGCGCCAGCGTTACCGGATTCGCCAGCGCCGAGACCGGTTTCAGGTCGACTGCAAGCCAGCGCTCGTCGTTGCTGCTCGGGTCTTGGTAGGATTCACGGACTACTTCGGCGATGCCGACTACGGCCTTTTCGCTCACGCTATGGTAGAAAAGGACCCGGTCCCCCTTGGCCATGGCTGCTAGGTTGTTACGAGCTTGATAATTGCGCACGCCGTCCCAGTAGGTGCCCTCGTCCTTTTCGAAATCCCGCCAGGAGTAGGCTGACGGTTCGCTTTTGACCAGCCAGTATTTCATCGCCCAATGCATAGCGCTTGCCGTGTCCGGGGAAAAGGAAGGGCTTGCTTTCTCTGCTGCTAGGCTGTGCTAGCCTTGGCCGAGACCGCCCGTGAACTGCCTGGTTGTGGAACTGTTGCGAACTCGATTCTATGAGATCTCGTAGCGCGCCTGTCCTTTGAACTGCGCGTGGGTCCATCTGAGAGATCTCACGGATGCTTGCGACTTTCGCGACGAGGTTTCACGAACGATTCCGAACTTCGCAAACTATCGGATCAGGATTCCCCGGCTACGCGAGTTCAGGTTTTGTTCCATCTCGAGGACGGTTTATCCGAATGGTCTGCGTGTATTGAATGGAAGGCGGTGAAGAACTGGGAGGTGTGAGGATGCGTGTGAGAAGGGCGGCCGGGGGACGCATGGTCGGACGGTGTATGGGTAGAGGACGGTGTGCGTGATAGTGGGTCGTGGACGCAATGAGGGATACGCTGAGAGACGCGTCGTGTGGCGCGCGAATGTGCAAGAGTGCGTAATCAGAGGTGAGCAGTATCGAGACACAGATTAGCGAGCGGGTTGGTCAAGACCAGGCTGGGCTTGACCTGGCCCTCATAGGCAACTGTCAATACAGCGCGCTGATCGACAAGCGCGGGCGCGTGGTTTGGACTTGCTTCCCCCGCTTCGACTCGGCACCTGTCTTTGCTCACTTACTCGATGACGAGACCGGCGGGCACTGGACCATAGAAGGCGAGGGTGAGGGATGGCGGAGCGAGGCCCGTTATCTCGAGAATACCTGTGTTTTGAAAACCAGTTGGACACATAGTGGCGGGCATCGCTTTGACGTGTACGATTTTGCCCCCCGTTTTTTTCAGAACGATCGTTACTATCGTCCGACCATGCTTTCTCGCATAGTTCGCCTAGACAGTGGGCGGCCACGCGTGCGCGTTACTTGCCGGCCACGTTTTGATTTCGGCTTGCGCGAACCGCGCATCGTTGGAGGGTCGAACCATCTCACATACTGCGATCCAGACTCGAACGATCGCATGCGTCTGACTACCAACGCGTCGATCACGAGAATCTCGCAAGGCACGCCGTTCGAGCTTACCCACGACCTGTATTTCGCACTGGCTTGGGACGAGCCTTTCGAAGCGAGCTTTCATGTTCTCGAGGGGTTTTTGCAGCGAACTGTGGCTTATTGGCGGCGCTGGTGTAAGCACACCCGGGTTCCGGTCAATTACCAGGATGCGGTGTTGCGCGCGGCCATGACTCTGAAGCTTCATACTTTCGAGGATACCGGCGCGGTGATCGCGGCCACTACCACCAGCATTCCCTAGGCACCCGGCACCGGGCGGAACTGGGACTATCGCTACTGCTGGCTGCGCGATGCGGCGTTCGTGATACGTGCGCTGATGCAGACCGGGCATACCGAGGAAGCCGGCAAGTTCTGCGAGTATCTCCGTAACCTCTTGCCGGAGAAGGTCAATAGCGGCTTTGTCCTGCAACCGGTTTACGGAATCGACGGGCGTTCCAATTTACGCGAAGAAGTGCTTACCCATTTACGCGGGTATCGTGGCAATGGACCGGTGCGCAAGGGCAATGACGCCTTCACCCATGTGCAGAACGATGTCTATGGAGAGGTGCTGTTGGCCTTGGCCCCTCTTTTCTACGATGCGCGCTTGCTCGAGGTTGAGCTGGAGCCGGTCCACGACGCCATGGAGCATCTGGTCGACGCTTGTTTGCGTACCTTTGCGGAGAAAGACGCGGGAATCTGGGAGTATCGCGAAGCCGAAGCCCACCATGTGTTCTCGAAGCTGATGACCTGGGTGGGTCTGGACCGTGCTTGTCGAATCGCCGAGAATACCGGGCGTCGTGAGACAGCGGCGCGATGGCGCGTGGCCGCCGACGCGATGAAGCGCGAGATTCTCGAGCGCGGCTACAACCACGAACTGAAATCCTTCGTAGGCTCTTACGGCGGCAAGGATCTCGATGCATCTCTCCTTCTGATGGTTATTCTGCATTTCCTGCCTGCTGACGATCCGCGTATGAGCAGCACCATCGACGTCATGCTCGCGGAGCTTTCAAGAGACCACTCGATGTTTCGCTACCGGCACGACGATGGCATGGGCGAGCAACGCTCGGCTTTTACGATCTGTTCGACGTGGATGGTTGAGGCCTTGTGGATCGCCGGCCGCGAGGAAGAAGCAGTGGAGATGTTCGAGTATCTGCTTTCTGCCCGTAACAGTTTCGGTTTGCTGTCCGAGGATCTCGATCCATGGACCAAGGAATTGTGGGGGAACTATCCCCAGACCTACAGTATGCTTGGCATAATAAGTTGCGCGGTGCGTTTATCGCCGCGTTGGGCGGAGATGTTTTGATGGGGGACGCGGGATCGCACAAGAGTGACACGAGTGACAAGAGTGAGGGGACAGGACGGGGGCGGCCGTGCGCAAGTGCTCTCGGCGACGGTCGGCGCACGGTCATCATCTCCAGCCGCCTGCCGGTCAAGGCCGAGTTGGTTGACGGCAAACCCGTTGTACGCCGCAGCAGTGGCGGTCTGGTGTCGGGGCTCAAGCCTGTGCATGAGGAAGGGCGCTCTTTGTGGGTAGGCTGCCTGGGACTCGAGAGTACCGGGCTCGAGGGCCCGCAGCCGGGAGTCGGCGCTACTGAACTGGCCAAACTTCGTGGTGACGGCTTGCATCCGGTCGAAGTGCCGCCGTCGCTTTACCGGGGCTACTACGACGGTTTCAGCAACGGCGCGGTCTGGCCCCTGTTCCATTACATGACCGAGCGTGCGCATTTCGAAGAGTCTCAGTGGGAGGACTACAAGGCGGTCAACAAACTGTTCGCCGAAGCGGTGCTCGAGGTGGTGGAGGAGGGTGACCGCCTGTGGGTACACGACTATCAGTTGATGCTGCTGCCGGCGATGTTGCGGCGCATGTGTGGCGAGTTATCGATAGGGTTCTTCTTGCACATTCCTTTCCCGGCGGCCGACGTCTTCCGGGTCTTGCCGTGGCGGGCGGAGTTGCTGCGCGGCATGCTCGGTGCCGACTTGATCGGTTTCCATACGCTGGAGTATATGCGGCATTTTTCTAACTCTACCGCTCGAGTTCTCGGCCTGGAGCCTCACCTGGATACATTGGCCTACGGACGCAGAGCCGTGCGCCTGGGCGCGTTTCCGTTGGGAATAGATGCGCGTGCGATGAACGAGCAGGCCCATGATGAGGCCACCGAACGTGCGCTCAAGGCGTTCACGCAGAGTTACAAGGGGCGTAAAGTGGTGCTTGGTGTGGACCGCCTGGACTATACCAAGGGAATTCCCGACCGGCTCAGGGCCTTCGCCGGCTTTCTGGAACGCTACCCGGACTGGATCGGACGAGTTTCGATGGTGCAGTTATCGGTTCCCTCGCGTGTACAGGTTGAGGAGTATCAGGAGTTGAAGGCCGAAGTTGACGGTTTGGTGGGAATGATAAACGGACGTTTCGGCGCCCCCGGCTATGTCCCCATACACTACATGTTTCGGAACCTGCGGCCTGCCGATCTGTTCGCTTTGTACCGGCGTGCCGATGTGGCGCTGGTCACGCCCTTGCGCGACGGACTCAACCTGGTGTGCAAAGAGTATGTTGCGGCCAAGGGCGATCAGCCCGGCGCCTTGGTGCTGAGTGAGTTCGCCGGCGCCGCCGCTGAGATGGGCGAGGCCATCATGGTCAACCCGTGGAGTCGCGACTCGGTGGTGGAGGGCCTGGCCAAGGCTCTGAACCTGGGCGAAGACGAACGGCGGCACATGATGCGGCGCCTTTATGACAGGCTTTCTCGCTTCGACAATCGTGCCTGGAGCATGGGATTCGTTTCCACACTTGACGAGGCCGGTGAGGCCAACGGTGCCGGGGCGACGGCCGACCGTAGTGGCCCCGACATCAAGGGACTCAAGAAGCGGGTGGTTTCGGCAAGGCGCGTATTCGTGTTCATGGACTATGACGGAACTCTGGTCCCGGTGGAAAATCACCCGGAACTCGCGGTTCCCGACGCCAAGGTGCTGGCATTGCTCGAGGACATGGCGGCCGTGCCGGGATTTTTCTGCTGTGTCATCAGCGGCCGCGACCGTGCTTTTCTGGAAGACCATCTGCCGCGTGATATCAATTTGGTGGCTGAGCATGGGGCCTGCCTCCGGGCGGCGGGCAGTGACAGTTGCGTGGAATTGGTGGACCGCAAGGCCCTGGAGACCTTTCAGGCCCAGGTTCTAGGTGTCATGTCGGACGTGGAAAAGCGGGTCCCGGGCTCACGCATAGAGCGCAAGGAATACGGTATTGTTTGGCACTATCGCATGGCCGATCCCATCGTGGGACGGCAGCAGGCGCTCGAGTTGGCCGACTCTCTCGGCGAACTACTCAGGCGGACCCCGTTGGGAGTGAGCATTGCGAAGAAGGCGGTGGAAGTGCGCCCTACCGCGGTGAACAAGGGCGATGCATTGAGATCCCTGCTGCAGGCCAACGATTGGGATCCTCAGCAAGACATGCTCATCACCATGGGCGACGACCGCACCGACGAAGACATGTTTCGTGTCGAGGCTGAGCACAACATTTCGGTCAATATTGGAGAGGTGAGGTTGCAGGCCGTACATGCCATGGAACAGTCGCAATTGGTGGACTTGCTGTGCCAACTTACAGCGGCTGCTGCACGGGGGCGTTCGCAGGCGACGGTTGCAAAAGGCGGCGGCGGTGCTATGTAGAGCGGCTCGATACTTTCGGGCAACGTTTTCGGGCCGTTAGCTCAGTCGGTAGAGCAGCTGCCTTTTAAGCAGCGGGTCGCTGGTTCGATCCCAGCACGGCTCACTTGATTGACAGCAACGCCACCGCAGCGGCCAGCAAGGTGGCTTCTCGTGCGTCCCCGTCGTCTAGCCTGGCCCAGGACACCGGCCTTTCACGCCGGCGACACGGGTTCAAATCCCGTCGGGGACGCCATTTCTTTTCGTTCTCTTCTATTCCCACGGTGTTTTCGTGTTTCTCCGTATCGACGCTGGCCGTAGCAGGCGCGGTCCGGAGGATGTATCTGCTTGAATCCCCTTCGCCCTGCATTCCTGCATTGTTAGCGAAACCTCGTCGCGAGAGTCGCAAGCGCCCGTGAGATCGGCCAGATGGTCCCACGTGCAGCGATGAGGCCCGCAGGCGTAGTAGTGACGCTACACCGAGGGCTGAAAAGCGAGCACGGTCCGAGATTGCGGGCGATTGAGGCTCGTAGCAAAGGTTTCATGAATTATGCAGGTCAATACCCGTCGTGACGCGGTGGTCGCGCGTGGGCGCGTGTACCGCTACGGCCTCGCTTTGGCGGTGGGCCGTGGTATCTAGCGCTCATGAAGGTTGGATTGGTCGGCTTGCCCGGCAGTGGGAAGAGTACGGTATTTGAAGCGTTGACGGGTTTGGCGGCCGATCCCGCGGCGCAGGCGAAGTCGCGTGCGCAAGTGGGCTCGGTGAAAGTCCCCGATCATCGGGTCGATGCGCTGGCGGCCCTGTATGAGCCCAAGAAGACCACCTACGCGGAAGTGGTCTTCAGCGATCTAGCGGGTGCGCGGGCGAGCGCCGAGCGCCGTTCCTTGGATTCCTCGACGATTCAGGCCATGCGCGACTTGGACGCTCTTTGCCAAGTCTTGCGCTGTTTCGACGACGCTACGGCGCCGGCGCCTGCGGATCCACTGGCCGAATTGGCCGACTTTGCACTCGAACTTACCATTGCCGATCTCGCCTTGGTGGAACGGCGGCTGGAAAGACTCAAGAAAGAGAAGGGCGACGCCCAGGAAGTGTCGGCTCTCGAGCAGATGCGTGAGCACCTGGAATCGGAACTCCCCTTGCGTTGCCTGGAACTGAGGTCTTGTGACTGGGCGCGCTTCGCGGGTTTTCAGTTCCTGACGCGCAAGCCGCGTCTGTTGGTGCTGAATGTGGACGAGTCCGCCGCTGCGGCGCCGCCGCCACCTGAAATCGCCGAGGCGGCAGCGCAGGCAGGTCTCGGCTTGGTTTGCATGTCGGCGAAGGTCGAGGCCGAGATCGCCCAACTCAGCCTCGATGACCAGTTGGAGTTTCTCGAATCGCTGGGGCTGGCCGAACCCGCGAAAAGCCGTTTCATCGTCGAAGCTTATCGTTTGCTCGATCTGATCTCGTTTCTGACCGCGGGCCCCGACGAGTGCCGGGCCTGGACGATCAAGCGAGGTACTCCGGCGCTGAAGGCTGCGGGTAAGATCCATAGCGATATCGAGCGCGGCTTCATCCGTGCCGAAGTGGTGCGCTGGGATGATCTCACCACCTTGGGAAGCGAAGCCAAGTGCCGTGAAGCCGGGAAACTGAAGGTTGAAGGCAAGGAATATGTCGTTGCCGACGGGGATGTGGTGCACTTTCGCTTCAATGTCTGAACCGCGCGCGTCAGTTTGGCTGCCGGTATTTTCGCATCGCTCTTTCCGAGTCTTGCGGCTTTGGTTACCCTGAAGATCCGGTGATTGATCCAACGGATCAGTCGGTTTGGCGGATCATGGCAAGACTCTGCATGACTAATACATGCGGTCTAGGGTAGCGGAAGGCGATTCAATGAGAAGGCGGATAATAAGTTTCATCCAGGAAGGGGCTGTGGCGACTTTGCGGTCGCTTTCGGAAGAGAAGCCCCGGTCCACGGTCGTTGCCGAGGCTGGAGGCCGAATAGTGAGTAGTTTCATAACGGGCCTCATACCGGGGTTCATGCTAGGACTTGTGCAGGGACCAACACGGAGAGCAATGCACGGGACAATGCGGCAAGCAACGCAGGTGCCGATGCAGGAGGCAATGCAGCAAGCAACGTGGCGACCAACGCAGCAACCTACACCGGGACGGGGCAGGCTGAATCTGCCGTCGCGTAACTGGAGCCCATACTTGTATTCGACACTGAGTGCCACGTTGATCCTCGCCCTCGCTCTCGCGTGCTTTCCTGCGAGCAGTATGGCCGTAGCGCCTTCGTTCGACGATATGGAGCGCTTCGAGGGTGGATATCTCCTGCCGGTCGGGGGCGGAGTATTGCTTTCGCTGGCCGAGCGTTACGAGAAACGTGCGAAGGTCGGCTCTGCCGTCGTGGACGAGGCCCGCTTGGTGTTGACCGTGCGCACCAAGCGCCGCTTCGGGTGTTCGAACTACGCGATCCGTCTCGACTCTCATGTCGAGGGATCGACCATAAGCATTTCCTTGGATCGCGTCGAGGCCTACTTGATTTGCGTTCCGCCGATCGGTCAAGCCTTGTCTACGATAAATCTGGATTTGGAAAGCGGGGATTACGACCTGTTTGTGAAGTCCGAAGGGGGGCGCGACAGCTACCGCCTCTCGGTGGGCGATGAGGAGATAAGCCTGGTTGCCCGTGAGATTAGTTTTAGCAGCATCCGTCCGGTCAGAGCCGATAGCAGCGAGTTGCGCCGCATCCTTACGCTCAAGAGGGCCTTCGCCCGTATCATCGTGGCCCATTGTGGCCGTGGCAGTTCGGTGGAGAGGATGCCCGAGTTGCGGAGCGAGTGTGACCGTTTGTTCGAGGAGTTGGCTAAGTTTGCGCAACCGCTCGAGGTCGAGGAGAGCATGGAAGCGGATCCGAGTTGGCGGCGTTGGTGGATGAAGGCGACCATGCACGCTGCGGACAAGGAGACCCGGGTGTATCGCCTCCGTCCTCCCGAGAGTAAGGACCCGGGTGCACGCCGCGCATATTACCGGGCCAAGATGGAGCAGCTCAAGGATATCGTAGAGCCTCTTATTCACGGGGTTGCGGAAGACCACAACGAGGCAGCTTCCGGGGGCGCCTCGGCACGCGGTGACTACTCGATCCGCGTGGTCACCTGGCTGGGAGACGAGTTCTGCTGCTGACTCCGGCATTGCGGGGTGTAACGGTTTTTCTTGCCTTAGAGCGGAGGCTACACTTGCTTCGCTATGGGAGAGCTTGAAGAGTTCCGTAAAGAAACGGAGGCATGGCTCGACGCCAATTGCCCGCCGAGCATGCGTTGGTCTGAAACGCCGGGAACCAACCCGGCCTTGAATGACGACCTGGCTTGGGGCGGGCGCAAGGCCACCTACCCCAATCCGGAGGTCAAGCAATGGCTGGACCTAATGGCCGAGAAAGGCTGGACGGCGCCGACTTGGCCCCAGGCTTACGGTGGAGGTGGGCTTTCCAAAGCCGAGGCCAAGATCCTTTCCGAAGAAATGCGCAGGTTGCGCATCAAACCGCCTCTGGTCGGTTTCGGTCTGACCATGATCGGTCCGTTATTGCTCGAGTACGGTAGCGAGGAGCAAAAGCTGCGTTTTCTCAACGAGGTCTGCCGTGGGGAGATTCGCTGGTGCCAGGGCTATTCAGAACCGGATGCCGGTTCTGATCTCGCCAGTCTGCGAACCCGCGCGATACTCGACGGTGACGAGTGGGTGGTCAATGGGCAGAAGGTGTGGACCTCCTATGCCGATCTGTCCGACTGGATGTTCTGTCTGGTTCGCACCGACCCGGATGTTCGCAAGCAGGAAGGAATCACCTTCCTGCTCTTTGATATGGAGAGTCCGGGAGTAAGCGTGAAGCCGATCGAGTTGATCAGCGGCTATTCGCCCTTTTGCGAGACCTTCCTAGAGGATGTGCGGGTTCCCAAAGATCAGGTCGTGGGTGGGGTCAACAACGGTTGGACCATGGCCAAGGCTTTGCTTGGGCACGAACGCTCCATGATCAGCGAGGCTTTCCACGAACGTGAGGAGAGCAACCAACTGGTCGATTTGGCCGACAAGTATATCGGCAGGGACGTCCATGGACGGCTTGCCGATGCGACGATACGTGATCGAATCGCGCAGCTCACCATGAATAAGGCCTGCCTGGATCTTACTTTGCGGCGTAGTAAGGAGGCGGCCAAGCAAGGGCAACAGCCGGGTCCGGAATCGTCGATTTTTAAGTACTACGCGACTGAACTGAACAAGGACCGGACTGCACTGGCCTTGAACGTGTTAGGGCCGCAGGCGCTGGGCTGGGAAGGCGACGGCTTCGATGCCGCTGAGTTGCAGGCCACCCGGAGCTGGCTTCGCGCACGCGGGAATTCCATCGAGGGTGGCACCTCGGAGGTTCAACTCAACATCATAGCCAAGCGTGTGCTCGGCTTACCCGATTGATAGAACGCAGGCGTTTTCGCTTTTGGAGGGCCGATTGAGCCATGGCTTTGGTACTTAACGAAGATCAACAACTGTTCAAGAACACGGCTGCGGATTTCGTAAAGAGGGAGTCTCCGGTCAGCCGGCTGCGGCGGCTTCGCGACTCGGGTGACCAGGACGGTTTCTCTCGTGAACTGTGGGGCCGGATGGCCGAACTGGGGTGGCAGAGCATAATTATACCCGAAGCTTATGGCGGTCTCGGCATGGGTTATCTGGATCTGGCTTGTGTGCTCGAAGAGTGCGGGCGCAATCTGGTGCCGGAGCCTTTGATATCGACCTTGCTGTTGGGAGCGAACGCAGTCTTGTTGGGAGGTTCCGAAGAACAAAAGTCCGAAATTCTCCCGCGTGTGGCCGAGGGGTCGATGTTGCTCGCCCTGGCCTACCATGAAAGGGGGGCGCGTTATGACTGTTGCCGGTGTGAGACTCGCGCCGAGCGCGGCGAGAACGGCTACACTCTGCAAGGCGAGAAAGTCCTGGTCTTCGACGGTATGGCTGCCGACAAGCTGCTGGTCTCGGCACGTGAGTCGGGCGCTGCTAATGATCGCAACGGGATAAGTTTGTTCCTGCTTGACCCGAATGCGGCCGGAGTCGAGCTATCCGCGCAGTCCACCGTGGATACCCGCAAAGCTGCGGTGTTGAGGCTTTCAGGGGTGGAAGTGCCGGCCGCTGCTCTACTTGGAAGTTCCGGTGAGGCCGGGACGGTGCTATCGGAAGTCATCGACCGGGCTACTGCAGGTCTATGCGCCGAGATGCTCGGTTCCATGCAGGGCGCCTCCGCGATGACTCTCGACTACCTGAAGACACGTGAACAGTTCGGCGTAAAGATAGGCTCCTTCCAGGCACTGAAACATCGTGCGGTGCAGATGTTCGTGGAATTGGAGTTGTCGCGTTCGGCTGTTTTGGGGGCCTGTGATGCCATCGACCAGGGCAGTGAGAAGACGGCGGAGTTGATCTCTGTGGCCAAGGCGCGTTGTTCCGATGCTGCGGTTTTGATCGCCCACGAGGGGATTCAGATGCACGGAGGTATCGGCATGACCGATGAGCACGACATCGGTTTTTATGCCAAGCGGGCGCGAGCCTGCGAGCTGACTTTCGGGGATGCTGCTTATCATCGCGACCGTTACGCGCGGCTGCAGGGCTTCTAGGCCGCATTATTCATGAAACCTCGTCGCGAGAGTCGCAAGCGCCCGTGAGATCGGCCCAAGCGCAGCGATGAGGCCCGCAGGCGTACTTACAGTACGTCGAGGGCCGAAAAGTGGTGAGCCGCGAGCCGGCGAGCGGCGAACGGGCCGAGATTGCGGGCGATTGAGGCTCGTAGCAGAGGTTTCACGAATAATGCGGGCTGGGCCGTATGGAGCAATGAGGTGACCGGCTTCGTTTCGCGATATTGGAGATATTCAAAGAAAACCCCCGGCCGTAAAGCCGGAATGTCCGCGGGTTGCCCCAAGGGGCAGAGCCTTGAACGGAATGATTCACGGCGCAAATCGCCTCCGGAACGCGCGGCGCAGGCCCTGGGCGGCCGCTTGCCTCAGTCGCCGGTGTAGCCGAGCGATTTGAGGCGCTCGACGGTTTCGGCGTCCAGTTCTATGTGTTCGCTTCCCTGGGATCTCGCCTGGAACTCGCGGTGCACCATCCAGCGTTGCTGCAGCCACCGGGCCATAAGATCGAGTTGTTCCGTCAACTCAGCGCTGCGTTCTTCATGGATGTCACGCTGTTCGTCTCGATCCACACTGCGGTCGTAATACTCCCAGGGGCTTCGACGCGGATGGAGGATACGATTGAAATGTTGAATGGCGGTACTTGAAGGCGTTCGCCTTGCGACTTGAACGTTGAATCCTCGTTTGTCGTATAACTCCCCGTAGACGGCGCCACGCAAGACACGCTTCGTATCCCCGAGAAAATCCAACAGGCTCAAGCCTTCCATGTCGGTGGGTCCTTCGACCCCGGTTACATCGAGGATGGTCGGCATTATATCTACGAGGCTCGCCTGCTCGTCGACTACTCTGCCCGCGTAGCGGCGTTCGGGAAAACGGACGATGAACGGGATATCGAGTACTTCTCGGTAAAGGCTGCGGTGATGACCTTTGTTCCCGTGCTCGAAAAACTCCTCGCCATGATCAGCCACCAGCACTACCAAGGTGTTGCCGTCCAACCCGAGTTCCTCGAGCTTGCGCAACACCATGCCGACGTGGCTGTCGGTGAAGCGAATCTCCCCATCGTACAGAGCTAGTATATGGGCCAGGTCGCGCGGGTCCATATCGGGATTCACGTCGTCTCGTTCGATGAAGTCGGTGCCGTCGATAGAGCCGCTGTAATCTGGATCAAACAGGCGGTCGAAAGGTGCGGGAGGTACGTAATCGTAGTGAATGTCGAAGTAGTGCAGGAACAGGAAGAAACGCTCGTCCCGGTTGTCTTCGAGCCACTCGACCGCCTTCTTCGTGATCTCGGGGGCCACCACGGCACTGCGCGCCTCGCGGCGGTGCTCGTAGGCTGCACTCAAATCCACAAAGCTGTCCATCCCGCGCGCGTGGCCGTAGTGCCCGGCAACGTAGGGGGCGGAGACGAAGCCGGCCGTGGTGTAGCCGTTGGCTTTCAAAATCTCCGCGAGGGTAGGGGTTGCGGAGCTGAGTACGTTGGTGTCGTGTACGACTCCGTGTGCGGTCTGGTAGCGGGAGGTGACCATGGTGAGGTGGGTGGGCAACGTCCACGATGAAGTCGCCACCGCATTAGCGAAACGTACGCCTTCGGACGCCAGTTTGTCGATCGACGGCGAGGTGTCGCGTTGGTACCCGTAGCAGCCCACGTGGTCGGCGCGCAGGCTGTCGAGGGATATAAGCAACACGTTGTAACGCCCCACCGGGCCGGCAGCGGCAGTATCCAAATCAAAGGGAGCCAAGGCCGGGGCAGTGCTGCTACCAAGGCCGGAGTAGAACGCAACCGTGATACTCAAGGCCAGCCCCGCGAGCGAGGCTCTACGCAGTAACGCCGATTGTTCGAGCACCGGAGCGAAGAAGAAAGCGGCCGTAAAGGCCAGCACCATCACCAGCAGTGCCGGAGCGGTTCCATCGATGAGGAAGCTGCGGCTGCGATACAAAATGTGGTGTAGCGACGGATCGTCGTGCAAAGACAACGGGGGAATGGCCGCGGCCAAGTGCACGATGATCCCGATCACCGCCCATACGCATACATAGGCGCGTAGATTCGGCTTGTAGCGCCCGGCGATCAAGGCGCCGAGCAAGCCCAGCGCGGTAGCACCGGCGAACGCCGTGGTGAAAACCGCGGGCAGCAATGCGGTGAGCAGAGTTCGGTGTACTCGAGAGTCGGTTGAGAGAAAGGCGTCGGGAAGCCCCGGGCTCCAGAACAACAAGGAGTCGCAGAAGTAACGGATCTTGGCGAAGAAATCGTAAACTTGGGTGGTGAAGAAATCGTAGGGGGCGACGATCTGTCCCCGGAAGACGTAGGCCAGAACTTGGTTTTCGATCACCAGTTGCAGCGCTGCCAGCAGCAGGGCGGCCGCCAAGCTGTAGAGTAAATGATCCCGGACTCTGCTCACGCCCGTGAACCGTCCTTCGCGGCGGCTTTCCCGAACCGCAGTATCTCCGGGTTCTTGATACTCCATGTGACCAGGGCGGTGAGGAAACTAAGGCTGTAGGTTACGTCGCACGCCAATCCGACCACCACGCTGAATAGGCGCTCCGCTCCGTTTAGCCAGCGGCCTGAACTAGACCAGTAATAGAAGCCGCGTCCGCCCAAGACGGCCAGGCCGAGTAATGGTGCAGCGTTGCTCAGCGGAGCCGCCAGCAGCGAAATCAGTAGTATGGGTCCGATTGCGATCTGGATGAAGCGGTGCCAGATCCGGCTGCGGCGGTTGGCTTGATCGCCGGTCATTACATGGTGTCCGAGGCCGTACTTCAAGAAGATGTAGGCCTGGCCATGGGCATACTTGTACTGCTTCTTTAGGATCTTGTAGAGGCTGTCCTCGGTTTGGCCAAAGTCCAGGGCGAATCTCAGGCGCTTGTCTTGGATCAAGCGGTAGCCGAACTGGCGCATGCGCGCGGAGATGTCCTGGTCCTCGGTTGAGTTGTAGAGGCCCTCGAACCAAAAACCGATATCTTCCAGCGCTTTCTTGCGAACCAAGTCGCAACGAGTCTCGATGAAACTGACCTCGAATACCTCTTCATCGGGATCCTCCTCGACGTCGAGCAGGTTGACGACCGTGAATACCCGCTGGACGGTGTCTAGCGACTCCTCGTGGTCGAATACTCCCTGGCCGCAAACTCCAGCTAGTTTCTCGTCACCGGCGAAATGCCGTAGCGCTTTTTCTATGTACTCGGGATCAGTGAGGCAGCAGTCACTGGCCATCAGCAGCACGAACTCTCCGGCCGCCGCCGCCGTCCCAATGTTGTAGGCTCCAGCCGTCCCCCGGTTTTCCTCGTTGAAAATGGCACGAATCCGGTCGCCGAAAGAACGCAAGATCTCGGCCGTGGAGTCCTGGGACTTGTCGTCGACAACGATGCATTCCACACCGGGTTGGCTTTGTGTGAATACCGACTCGATGGCGCGCGCAATGGTCTGTTCCCCATTGAAGCAAGGGATCACCACGGAAACTTTTGTTTGCTCTGTCGTTTGCACCGGTTTACTGGTCCATTTTGATTGCTTGCGCTTTGGCCGCCGTATCTATCGTCACCGTCACCATCGTAATCACCATCGCTATCGTTGTTGTTGCTGCCACCGGTCTTCGGTTGATTGAGTCCGTCCTCATTGCCGCCACCGGTGGCGTTGCTGTCCTCACTGTTGCTGCGCTGCTGCGCCTATCCCGTCCGCAATGAAAGATCGCCGG
>JAJRWY010000206.1 GCA_024276575.1 Candidatus Binatota bacterium | reverse complement strand
CGGGTACCCGCTTGTTCGCCTTTCCTCCGCCACACACGGGTGATGCGCCAACCGTTAGCCTGAACATTCAAGCCGGCGGTAAAATGTCGGCCCAGCCCGGATCCTCCAGCCGTAGCGGCTTGTTCGGCGATCCCTACGGTAACTCCGGCAACTGCGCTCCATGCCACACCGCCACGATCCAGACCGTGCGCTTCTCAACCCGATAGAAGAACCGAAACGGCTTCACGATCACCTCGCGGTGCGGTATGTCCGGAAACTCCGGAATCCGACGCCCGGAGTCCGGATGGTCCTCGAGTCGGCGCAGCGAATCCTCGACGCGGCGACGAAGACGACGCGCAGCCGGCGGCTTGTCCCGACGGATGTAGTCAAGGCCCTCCAGGAACTGCTTGCGGGCAGTCTCCGTGAAGCGAATCCGCACTACGAGTCGCCCTCCAGGAGATCGTCCGCCTCGCGAAGAACGCTGTCCAAGCTGTGACCCTTGCCCTGTGAGATCTCGCGTTCGCCGCGAGCCAAAAGGCGGAGAACCTCCCGCTCTTGACGCGAGCGCTCGTAGGACTCGGGGCTGAGCATGATGGCAGCGGCTCGACCGCGCTGTGTGATGACGAGCGGCTCGCGGGACCCGCGGAGCCGCCGCAGGACCGCTGCCGCATCTTGGCGGAGATCGGTGACGGGAACGATGTCTGGCACTCTACTCATATACCACCTCCAGAAGTACGTCTAACGATACGTCTAAAAGGCTCCTCGTGCAAGTCTCCAGAAATCGCCTTCACAATCTCGGGGGCAATCGACGCAGTCAACACGCCATCTCAGTCAACGACAACCAGTGGCGGATCTGCTTCCACTTCATTGATGGTGACGCCTGCTGTTGATCTGCAGCGTTGGGCCGGCAGGGGGGAGATGGTGTAGAATCTGTCTTGTGGCCAAGTACGATGACGACGAGCCACACAAGCTCACCGTTCCAGCAAATAACGTCTCAGAAGGCGTTCGGCGCGCATTACGTGAAGGATATAGACCGTATGGGATTCGACTCTGTAGAATATCCGACACGGACCTACCACAACTTCACGATATAGTGTTCTCGGAAGCTCGGGGGGTCGCTTCCCTGACGACGGGTATCGTTCCAGCCGCGCCACGGCATCAAACACTTTGCCAACCAGCGCAGTTGCCGCGTCCGGCTTGTCCAACGCGACGTACTCCGCGATGGCGTCCAAGTCGTCAACAGCGGGCTCGGTCCAGACTAGCCGAGCCACTTCTTCATTCGTCGCTTCGCTTGCGCCTGCGAAATCGTTCGCTTCTCCAAAACGGCACGCTCGCCGCGCGCAATGCCATCCAGGATCTTCATCCGCTCTTGCATAAGCTCGAACGATGCAGCATCAACCAAATACGCCGACGGCTTGCCATGCTCGGTAATAAGTACCGGCTCCTTGGTCTCTCTCAGATCGGCTAGAATATGGGTCGCGCGGCGCTTAAGCGTAGTGACAATCTCGGTCTTCACGACAGTGATACTATACTGTCACTTACGTTCGGACAAGGTATGCCGACACAGACTCTGAACCGTGAGAATTCTCACAATGAATGGGCAAGATGTGTCCGAGTACTCGACAGGCGCGTCGGCAAAAGGGCCGGTTACAAGTGGGGTCTGCAGTGGCTCTAGACGGTCAGTGCAAGAACTCCGTCGGTACCGGCTGAACCGCCCCGGGTTTCTCGGAGGCTCCATTTCTTGAGAGGATGGAGCAATGGCAAAACGAAGCAACTATTCACCCGAAGTACGAGAGCGGGCTGTGAGGCTGGAGGAAATAGGGGGGAATAGGGGGGTTGGACCAGCTCGTGTAGGTGCAAGCTCATGAACTTACTGCTCTATTCTCTCTTGGGGTATCCCGGTTTGCGGCAATTAGAGGCCCCATTTTGCGGTTGACAAGGTCGCTTTTACCGAAGAGTTCCGACAAGTGGGTTTGAAACGCGGTCCGACCCCATGCTGCTGAGAAACTGCACGGCGCATCTGCCGTCTCGGCGCCCAGGTTCGGCGGTGGGCGTTAAATCGAAAATTTGTTTTTGGATTTGACGTTCCGGGTGTATTCAGCCACAATTTCAATATGTTAAAGCGTGCATTGGCTGGCAAGTTGCTTCAGTCTGCCAAGAAGATGCCCGTATTGACCATTACGGGCCCTCGCCAGTCGGGAAAAACCACGCTTACCCGAGCCGTGTTTCCCGACAAGGCTTACTTTTCGCTGGAGAGTCCGGTCAACAGAGAAGCGGCCATCAGCGACCCGCAGGGCGTGCTCGCCCGCTTTCCGGATGGGGCGATCTTCGATGAGATACAGCTAGCGCCTGACCTGCTCTCTTACATTCAGGTGGAAGTGGATGAACGCGACACGCCGGGACGTTTCGTGCTCACCGGGTCCCAGAACCTCACGCTGATGCAAAGCGTGTCTCAAACTCTGGCGGGCCGCAGCTCGCTGTTCACTTTGCTGCCTTTCTCGACAGCAGAGTTGTACGGCAAAGACCCGGTCGATCCGCGGCACGTCGCCAGTGCGACGGCAACATCGGAGCCGGAGGCCGGGCTTTGGGAGCTGCTATGGACCGGACTCTACCCCCGCATTCACGACAAGGGCCTCGACCCGCAGGAATGGTTGTCTAACTATCACAAAACATACGTGGAGCGGGACTTGCGAGACCTCCTGCGGGTGATGGACCTTGACGGCTTCGAGCGTTTCGTTCGTCTCGCGGCGGCTAGAACCGGGCAGGAGTTGAACTACGCGTCTCTGGCATCCGACGCCGGAATTTCACAGCCGACGGCGAGGCAATGGCTCACAGCTCTTCGCGTTGGCTCGCTCGTCGTGGTGCTCCAGCCTCATCATCAGAACTACCGAAAGCGCCTGAGAAAACGGCCCAAGCTCCATTTCCTCGACTCCGGACTGGTCTGCTATCTGCTCGGAATCAACTCGCCGAAGGTACTCGAGCATCACCCCCTTCGCGGTGCCATATTCGAGTCTTTCGTCGTCTCGGAACTGACAAAGGCTTTTGTCCACCGCGGACTCGAAGCGCCTCTGTATCACTGGCGTGACGCCACCGGACATGAAATCGATGTCATCATCGATACTGGAGAACGCCAGATAGCCGTGGAGGTAAAGTCGTCGGCAACCTTGGGCGCTCACGTTCTTGATGAACTCAAATGGTGGACCAGTCTCGATTCAAACCCCAACACGGGAGGAGTTCTCGTGCATGGCGGCAAGGCCTGTCATGAGCAGGCCGGATTTTGCGTAAGGCCCTGGTGGGTGTGGTAGCAACGCCGCGCTCTGACTCGTCCCGTCAACTATCCAGGCTATCCATCAAAAGCCGCTCTCTGTTCGGCATAGTAAAAGCACGGCGGTCGGTAAGCCTGCGCGAGATGGACGCCGCAGCGGAATCAGACGTAGAAAACTTTTTCCAACATGCAATGCGTCTGAAATGATCCAGAGGCCCAGTTGCCCAGAGGCCCAAAGGCAATGGATCAGCGTAAGTGGCAGGCGCTTTGATGCGTGGCGTCCTCGCGCTGCGCTTTGAGTTCGGGGACTTCGATGCGGCAGCGCTCTTCGGCCAGCGGACAGCGCGGGTGGAAGGCGCAACCCGGCGGCGGGTTGAGCGGACTCGGCACCTCGCCCCCCAGCACCACTCGCTCCACGCGGCCTTTCTCTTCCACGGTCGGCACCGCCGAGAGTAACGCCTGAGTGTAAGGATGCCGCGGCGAGGTGTAGATGCTTCGCGCGGGCGCCAGCTCGACCACGCGGCCCAGATACATTACCGCCACACGATGGCTGATGTGCTCGATCACGCGTAGATCGTGCGAGATGAAAGCGTAGGTAAGTTTACGCTCTTCTTGCAGGTCTATAAACAAATTGAGGATCTGCGCTCCGATCGACACGTCGAGAGCGGAAACCGGCTCGTCGGCAACGATGAAACTCGGCGATACCGCCAAGGCGCGGGCGATGCCGACACGCTGGCGCTGACCGCCGCTGAACTCGTGGGGATAGCGGTCGAAAACGTCACGGCTAAGGCCCACCCTCTCCATCAAATCGAGCACTTGCTGCTTGACCTCGGCGCGCGGCGCCAAGTCGTGAACCCGCATACCCTCGGCAATGATCGCGCCGATTCGCATGCGCGGATTGAGTGACGCGTAAGGATCCTGGAACACGATCTGCATCCGGCGGCGCAGGCGGCGCAACTCACGGCGAGGCAAGCTCGCAAGATCGACGCCGTCGAACTCCACACGCCCGGCACTGGGCTCGAGCAATCTCAGCATCAAGCGTCCCAAGGTCGACTTGCCCGATCCCGACTCCCCGACGATACCCAGGGTTTCTCCGGACTTGATCTCCAAGCTTACGTCGTTGACCGCGTGAACCGTTCCGCCACCGCGGCCGAACAGATTGCCCGCCGCTGAGAAGCTTTTGACCAACGAAACCGTCTTTAGCAAAGCTGTACTCACGGCCGCGACTCCGTAGCGGCAAGACTGCCCAGCTCACACCACAAGGGGCAAGCCATCGTGCGTCCGGAGCCGCACTCCTGCAACTGCGGATCGCTCGCAGCACAAGCGGCCTCTGCGCTTTCGCAACGGTCGCGAAAGCGGCAACCCGAGGGCAGGCGGTCGAGCGGCGGCACCATGCCCGGAATGGTCGCAAGCCGCTTTCCCGAACCGCCCAAGCGGGGCAGGGAACGGAGCAATCCGCGGGTATAGGGATGGGCCGGCGCCGCGAACACGTCGGCCACTGCTCCCTGTTCGACCACACGGCCGGCGTACATGACCAGCACTTGCTCGCAGTGCTCGGCGACCACTCCGAGATCGTGAGTGATGAGCAGCAACGCCATGCCGGTTTTCTCGCGCAAAGCCTCCATCAGCTCGAGTATCTGTGCCTGTATGGTGACATCGAGGGCGGTAGTGGGCTCGTCGGCAATCAACAGGCGAGGATCGCAGGAAAGTGCCATCGCAATCATCACCCGTTGCCGCATTCCCCCGCTCAACTGATGCGGGTAGGTGGCCACACGTTCGGCGGGATCGGGGATCTCGACGAGTTCGAGCATGCGAACCGCGGCTTCCCAGGCCTCACGCTTGCCCAGGCTGCGGTGCACACGTAGAGCCTCGGCAATCTGGTAGCCGATGGTGAGCACCGGGTTGAGCGAGGTCATCGGCTCCTGAAAGATCATCGCGATATCGTTGCCGCGAACGGCTCTCATCTCCGCTTCGCCAAGCGACAACAAATCGCGGCCGTCAAACATTACCCGGCCGCCGCGAATGTAACCCGGAGGGCTTTGTATCAAGCGCATGATCGACATCGCGGTCACACTCTTGCCGCAGCCGGACTCGCCGACCAGCGCGGTCGAGGAGCCTTCGGCAATCGTGAAACTCACACCGTCGACGGCAACAGCGCGCCCCTCTTCGGTGTGGAACTCGGTTTGCAGATTCTCTACTGAAAGCAGGCCATTCAAAGCGCTACCTCGACTTGAGACGTGGATCGAGCACGTCGCGCAACCCTTCACCGAGCAGGTTGTATCCAAGTACGGTAATCAAAATCGCCAACCCCGGACACACCGAAAGCCACCAGGCGACTTCAAGCGTATCCTTACCCTCGGTAAGTATGTTGCCCCAACTCGGCGTCGGCGGCTGCACTCCGATGCCGAGAAAACTGAGCGCACTCTCGGTCAAGATCGCGCCCGCCACGCCAAGGATGAATGCCACAAAGACCGGGGCCATGGCGTTGGGCAAGCCGTGCCTCAGGATGACTCGCAAGGGGCTCATGCCCAGGCCTTCGGCCGCAATCATGAACTCACGCTCGCGCAAACTCAGCAGTTCGGCTCTGACTAGGCGGCACACTCCCATCCAGGATGTAACACCGATGACGACCATGATGTTCCATATGGTGGCATCAAGATAGGCGATCACCGCAAGGATGAGAAAGAAGGTCGGGAAGGTCAGCATGACGTCCACGAAACGCATGATGACGGTGTCGACGATGCCGCGGAAGTATCCGGCCAGCGCCCCCAAAGTCACACCGATAAACGAAGCGATGCCGACCGACACGAAGCCGACCAGTAAGGAGATACGCGAGCCGTATATCATGCGGCTCAAGACGTCGCGGCCGATGCCGTCGGTGCCGAGCGGGTGTTGCCGGCTAAGCCCTTGCAACACTTCCGCGGCGTTGAACTCCCCAGGGTCGTAAGGTGCCAACCACGGTGCAAACAGCGCCACAAAGGCGAGCAGCGCCACCACTATTCCGCCGCTCAACGCCAGGCGGTTGCTCCTGAGCCGCTGCCAAGTGCTCATCGCTTCCTGGCCTTGGTTCTTCGCAAAAGTTCGTCGCGAGAGTACCAAGCGGGCAGCAGCCCGGGGCGGGTGCCTCGATGAGACCCGCAAGCGTTCTTATAGTTGCCGCCTCTCATCGCTTCCTTAGCCTCGGATCGGCAACCGTATACATGACGTCGGCGAGCAGGTTTCCCAGCAAAGTAAGAACGGCACCGATTACCAGGATGCCCATGACCGTCGGGTAGTCGCGCATCAATACGCTGGTATAGAAGAGCCTCCCCATACCCGGAATCGCAAAAATCGTCTCGAAAATCACCGAGCCGCCGATCAATCCCGGAATCGACAAACCCAAGATGGTGATCACCGGCAGCAAGGCATTGCGCGCGGCGTGGCCGTAGATAACCGCTCGCTCGCTCAAACCCTTGGCGCGCGCGGTGGTGATGTAATCCTGCCGCACTACTTCCAGCATGCTCGAACGCATGTAACGCGACAGCCCCGCCAAACTGGTGATCGCGGAGATGGTCACCGGCATCAGCAGATGGGCGGCGCGGTCGGCGAGCTTGCCGCTCCAGCTCAGGGTTTCGTAATCGAGCGATTTCAAACCCGAGATCGGTAGCCAGCCCAGCACCACGCCGAACAAGAGCATGCACAGAAGCGCCAACCAGAAGGTCGGCATCGCGAAACCCAGAAAAACGAATACAGTCGTCGCCCGGTCGGCCGGTGTATAGGGATGGGTTGCCGAATAAATCCCGATCGGAATCGCCAGTGAGATGACCAGGAACAAGGAAAGAACGTTGAGCAATAAGGTGACCGGCAACGCCTCTTTGATCTTGTCGATCACCGGCCGCGCATCACTCGATAGCGAGCGCCCGAAATCGCCGGTCGCGATGCGCTTGAGCCACATCCAGTATTGCACGTGGTAGGGCTGGTCGAGACCGTAGCGCTCCTCGAGCCGCTGGCGAATCTCGGGCCCGGCCTCAGGATTCATGTCGGTCATCAACTCCACCGGCGAGCCGGGGGCCATATGAATCACCAGGAAGGATATCAGGGTAATCCCTAGTAGCAGGGGAACGAATCCGGCCACGCGGCGTAACAGGTAGGCGAGCATCTCGTCAGTGTCCGGTTATATCTTCGCGCAAAGCGGCCGCGGCTTTACGTATCTTCTCACGCGAAGCCGCCTTGGCTTCACATAAGAAAGACTCGAGTGGATCGAAGAGAAACAAAGCTTCAAGTAACCGAGATCGTCGTAAACGCCGAAGCCGTCGCAGGGCACTTGATCGTGGGACACCTCGTCGAACACTTGATCGCATGATAATTGATCGCGGGGCACATGGTCGCGGGGCACATGGTCGCGGGACAGGGACACATGGTCGCCGAACACATGGTTGCGGAACACTTGTTTGAATCAAATGCCACATCGCTTCAAGGGCTGATTTCGTGTTTCTGCAATGCCGACGGTACATACCAGAGGTGGAAGTTGTGCATGATCCCTGCCGGCGCCGGTTCTATGCCGTGGAAGCGCCGGTGAAGCACCGGTGTTACCTCGGGCACGTAGAGAAAAGTGTAAGGCTGTTCATCGGCGAGAATCTCCTGGAAGCGATCGTAGTAGCGCTTGCGCTCGGCGCGGTCGAAAGTGCGGCGGCCTTTCTCGAGCAACTCGTCGACTTCGGCATTGGAGTAAGAGACGAAGTTGAACTCTTTCTCTCCGGTTTTCGAAGAGTGCCATATGTCGTACTGGTCGGGATCCGGTGACAGGCTCCAGCCAAGTATCACGGCTTCGAACTTACGCTTGTTAAGGAACTCGTTGATAAAAGCCGACCACTCGAGAACGCGTATGGAAGCGTCTACACCGATGTCCTGCAAGCGCCTCTGTATGATGGTGGCTGTCTTCAGGCGGCTCTCGTTGCCTTGATTGGTAAGTATCTTGAAAGCGAAAGGCTTGCCGTCCTTGTCGACCACACCGTCGCCGTCGCTGTCGGTCCAGCCCGCCTCCGCGAGCAGTTCGCGTGCGCGTTTCGGATCGAAAGGATAGCGGCGAACCTTCTCGTTGTCCCAAACCGTGCCCGGCTTATAGGGGCCGGTAGCGGGAACTCCCAGGCCCAGCAATACACCGTCCACGAGTTCCTGTTTGTTGATAGCGTGGGTGAAGGCCCGGCGAACCCGGAGATCCTGGAACAGCGGGTTGCGAAGGTTGTAGCCCAGATAAGTATAGCCGTTGCCGATATAGCGGTACTTGGCAAAACGGCGGAGAAAGTCCGCACTACTGGTCTGGCGCTGGAACTGCACTGGCGTCAATCCCATCATGTCGAGACCACCGGACTTCAGTTCCAGAAACTGCGTGGCCAGATCGGGAATCACCCGCGAGACAACTTTCTCGACGTAGGGGCGGCCGCGGTAATAATCATGGTTGGCGCTCAATACGATGCGCGTATTGCTTTCCCAACTATCGAGCTTGTGGGATCCCAAACCGACCGGATGGCGCGAAAAGTCCGTTTCGTTGATGTCCTGGCCTGCAAGAAGATGCTCGGGCAGCACCATCATCGACCCCCAGGATGCAAGGGCGGGAGCAAAAGGTTTCTCGTAGTTGACGGCAAAGCTGAAGTCGTCGAGTATTTCGAAGCTCGATACTTGCCGGTAGTCCTCAGCGTAGGCGGTCAGCGTCTTCGGATCGCGAATGGTATCGAAAGCGAACTTCACGTCGTGAACGTCGAAAGGCTCTCCGTCGGTCCAGTGCACGTCGCGGCGGAGCTTGAAGATGATGCGTTTGCCCTGCTCGGAGATCTCCCAGCTTTCGGCCAGACGCGGCTCGAGTTCACTTAGAGTCTTGTCGTATGAAACCAAGCCGTCGAACAAGTAGCCCGCGATGGCGTGCGACGCGCTGTCGCCGCTCAACATCGGGATCAGATTCGAGGCTTCGCCTATGCTTCCGGTAATGAGGGTAGCGCCGTAGGCGGGCACATCGTCGTAATCGACTGCGGCCTGCGGTGCCGAGCCGGCGCCTTGCTTGGCGGCGTCGCGGCTACAAGCCGCAAGCGACAGCAAGAGCGGCACCGAAACGAGACTCCAAACGAAGGCCTGCAAATACCCGGCTCCCAGCTTCGAACTCCGAATTTCAGAATCGATCACAACTCTCCAGTTCCCACTAAGGGGCGCCAAGGGGCGCCAACGGCCCCGCCGGAACACCCCCGTCCAAGAGTTCAGCGCGCTCCGTCCCCGCCTTCTGAACCGGCGTCTAGCCTTATCATACGAAGCGAGGGTGAGGCTTCGATAGTAAAGGCATCGTCGGAGAGCACAACATCCCTCCAGATGGTACCGTAAATGAGTTCGGCATGTTGGTCGCCGGGCAATTCGAACTCGATCTTGTGCGCTACCCGCTCCCCTTTGACTGCGCGATAGTCGCTGAATCTCACATACAGCAAAGGGCCCTGAGGTCCGGTTACCGCCAGCGCCGCAGGATCCATGGTCGCCGCATCGAAAGCGAGAGTGTAGTAGCCGCCGCCGCGCAACGGCCGGCGCCACAGCCAAGCACCCTGCTCCCACTGCAAAGTCCCCAGCGCGTATTGGCCGAGTTCCGGAGGTAACCCGCGAAGCAGCGACGCCAGTACCGGTGCCTCGAAAGCGAAACCGGTCAAGCGCGCAATATTGTCCTTGTTCACCGGCCCGAAATAAAGAGCGGCCTCGCGGCGATCGTAGGCGCGAAGTTGCACGCCGTCGGAGGCCACCGAGTACGAGATCCCAAAGGGATTGGTCACGTCGATCCTGATCCGGTCCGGGCTACGGACCGCGATCATCTGTGTGGAACGAAACTTGCGCTCCGGGCTACGAAAGCGCAGCCGAGCCTGGCCACGAAACGACGACAAGGCTGCCTCTTTTCGCGCAAGCAGATCGAAAAGCGACTCCAGCGAGGGCGGCCCCGCAGCGACTTCCTCCGCCGCAATTCGCGGCTGCATCGTCGCACTGCATCCCCAGGCCAGCAGGGCCGACAGCAGCACCAAGGCCAGAGGCCGGCCAGGCGGGCGGCTAGCGAGCGAGGCCACCGGAATCCGCAGTCGCCCGCTGATTCTCGAGTTGCGCGATCTTTTCCTGCACACGAAGCCGCTGCTCTTCTTCCTCGGTTCGCGCCGCACAGTCGCGGTACAAGCGCAGGGCATCGCGCAAGCGGCCGGTCTTTACATAGGCATCAGCCAGATGCTCAATGATCTCCGCAGCCGGCCCCGCGAGCCGTACCGCACGCTCCAGTTCCTTGGCGGCAAGTTCGTACTCACCGCGCTGATAATGGACCCATCCCAAACTGTCGACGAAGGCGCCGTCATTGGGAGAAATCGCCAAAGCGCGGCGAATCAGCTTCTCCGCCTCGTCGAGACGAATGCCCTGTAGCGCGTAATTGTAACCCAAGTGGTTGAGCGCCCTCTCGTTGTCGGGATTGATCGACAGCACCTTACGCAACAGCTTCGCCGAGTTGTCTTCCTCGCCGGCTTGCGCATAAAGCAACGCGAGGTGGTAAAGGTAGCGGTCGTTTCGCGGTTCGGCCTGCACCAGCACCGTCGCCGCCTTGATCGCTTCTTCGTAACGTCCCGCCGTATGGTAGAGGTCGATCAGGGTTCCGAGCCCTTCCTGGCTATCGGGAACCGCGTCGAGCAATTCCAGCATCACTTCGATGGCATCGTCGATTCGCCCGTGGTCACGGTACATCGAAGCCATCAAGACCCGCGCTTCCGTAAAATAGGGGCCGTCGGGCCTGACCGCACTAAGTTCACGCACCGCAGCCTCGAAATCGTCGATCTTCTCGTAGGTAATCGCCCACCAGTAGCGTAGCTCGTCCTCGCCCGGCTGCGCCCCGAGCACCACTGCCAACTGGGTCGCCGCTCTGCTGAAAAGTCCGCGGCGAATGTTCATCAAGCCGATCCGGCGCTGCACGGCCAAGGGGTCTTCAGCGAAATCGACCAATTCACTGTAGGCTTGCAGCAACTCCTCATGGCTGCGGCTGCTCAAGTCCAGTCCGGCGAACTGCCTGCGCGCTTCGAGTTGTCCCGGGTTGAAATCGATGGCCTTGCGATAGCTCTCTATCGCCTTGTCGTCGAAACCGAGCCATTGATAAACGTAGGCCAAGTGCACATGCACATCATAAGAGGTCGGGTTGAGCTTGGCCGCGTGGCGGAGAGAGCGTAAGGCATCTTCGAAACGCCCGGCACCCCCATAGGCTTTGCCGAGTGAAAAGTTGGCCAGAAAGGAGCCGGGCCTGAGCGCGGTCGCACGGGCGAGCACCTCGATGGCTTGGTCGTGCTCGCCGATGCGATTGTACAGTGCGCCGAGTTGCAGCAGCGCCTCTTCCTCATTGGGTTTGAGTTCGACGATCTCACGGTACTCTTCGATCGCGTCTTCATAGAGTTGCAACGCCACCAGCAAGCGCGCACCGATCATGCGGTGGCCGGGATCATCCGGGTCCAGAGCTTTGAGAGCCAAGGAATGCTCGAGCGCACGGCGAAGTGCACCGACACGCGTGTACATGTCGATTAGTTCCACGCGCAGTATCGCTTCGCGCGGATCCAGACCCACGGCCGCAACCAACTCGCGAATCGCCCGATCGTAGTCGCCCTCGCGCTTGGCCTCGAGAGCGACTAGATAGTGCCCGCCGTTGCGTTCACGGGCCGAAGGACGAACCGCCATCGGCTGCCATTCCCGCGAGCCAGGCACGGGCGGGGGGGTCTTGGCGCCGGGAAGGCGCAGCCTCCCCTTCGCAGGCGGCCGTGGCGGGGATTCCAATCCTCTCCCCGTAGCTCTCCCCACCGCCGCCGGCGCATCGGACGTTTCCGGCGCAGAGACTTGCGGCGGAGATGCTTGCCGGGCAGAGGCGGCACGGTCTTGCGACTGTAAGGCCAGTGTTGAGCAACCGTTGGCGAAAATCAGCAACGCTGCCGCGAAGCAGCCGCCGATAATTTGAGTTAGCTGATTGGGAACCTTGTAGCGCATGAAGCAACCGCGAGATTAACACGGCCGGACGCGCAGTGACAGTTGCGCCCGTTATCGATGGAGGCTCTACTACGGGCTTTCGCGACTGTCACGGCTCAAGGATCAATTCCTCGATGTTCTTTCACTGGCTTACAAGCATTTTCCCGGCGCAGATGATCAAAGGATGGCGTCTGCTGCGCCGTGACCTGGCGCTTTGGGTGGCCCTGTTCGCTTTGCTCGCGGTGGCGTCGGTCAGCAGCCCCGCCAGCCCCGAAGGCGGCCTCAACCTAGCGGTCTTGATCCACACATCGGTCGCCCTGATCGCCACCATACTGCCGGCGGTGCTTTTCCAGGCCGCTTCCACCAACGAGGAAGTGCGATGGACGGACGTGCTCGAAATCGTCGGCCGCCGTATTCTGCCCTTGATATTCTACTCGAGCCTGGGAGTGGTACTCAGCTTCGGCGCTTCTTCGCTGGTCGGCATCGGCCTGATCACGCTACTGGAAGGCACCCCGCTAGCCCTGCCGCTGGGCCTGGGACTGGGAACCATGGTTTTGATCACCCTGCTGGTGCGTTTCTGTTTCCTGCCCTTTTTCGTAGTGCTGCACAACGATTCCGACATACCGGAACTCGCAGGCCCCTGGGGCAAAAACCCGCTGCTGCGAACTTTGACCTGGCCGTTGTTGGCCAGTAGCCGCCTCGGCGAAGGGCTGCGCTGGAGCATCGCACCCTACGTGATTATCAGCCGCCTCGGCCCCTTCGCGGTACTCGCGGTTCCCAGCGGCCTACTGCTGCCCTTCCTGGTATTCTGGCAACTATTCATGCTGACCGCGCAAGCGGTGCTCTACGACTATTTCGAAAGCGGTTGCAGCAGCATGGGTGTGAAACCCCGGCCTTTGCGAGCCAAGGATCACAATATCAAACGCACCCCGCCGAGTTCTTCGACCCGGTGAGGAAAGTGGTCGCCGGGGGTACCGATGAACATATAGTTCTTCGGCACCTTCAGCTTGCGTGAAAGCGCTTCGATGATCTGCGGGCCGAACTCCCCGCGCACCGCCAGAAAATCCACCCTGAGCTGGGGGTAAAGCCGGTCTATGGTCTCTAGATTGGACGCGAAATGCCCCGGAATGTTGTCCTCGTGGTCATAGACATGAACGATCATCATGCGGTTGCTCTGCTCGTTTTCCAGCACGTACAAGGCCGCCCGGTTCAGTATGCTGATATCGTCGCGCTCATCGGCGAAATAGATCACACTGCGCCGGTTGATTTCGTCGATACTGCGAACGATGGGCTCGCGCAGCGCATCGTTGGCCGCCCGCAAGCGCTCGACCGCCGCTTTCGAAATAAACAGCAACCCTTTCATCAGACGGATGCGCGTGAACATCAGCGCCACCACGAGCAGGGCGACTCCGTAATAGATCAAGAAAACCCGCACGTTGGCGGGATCGAGCGCGACATTGCCGACAATCCCCACCAACACCGCGGCCAGGGCGGCGATCACCGTCGGCAGGCTCGCCCGCGTAGCCCTGGGCAAGCGCGAACGCCGCGATTTCAGCAGTATGTTGCCGATCGCGAACAGCGCCATCACACAGAGAAAAGCCAGCGTGTAAACCCCCGCCAAGATCTCTATACGCCCGCCGGTGACACCCAGAATGGACACGCATAGCAAGAAAAACCCCAGAATTATCCAGTGGTTGGTCTTACGCCACGGATTCTCGCGCAAGAGGCACTGGGGCAGGCAGCGGTCCAGGCTCATGCGCCGCACCAAGCCGGTAACGCCCACATAGCTCGTCAACACCGCACCCGACAGCACCGCCACCGCATCCAGGCTCACCCAGATGTGAAGCCAGTGCCCCAGCGACAGCTCGCCCATTCGCGCCAGCAGGTCGGGCGGCACCTGCTGAATCTCGGCCAGCGGCATCAACCCCAGCGAGAGCAGGCTGATCAGCGGATTGAAAACCGCCACCGCGATCCACATATTGCGCAGAGTCTTGGGGAAAACGCCCTTCTTTTGTTCTTCGATGAAATTGGCCGAGCTTTCGAAACCGCTGATACCGAGCATCGCCGCCGCAAAACCGAAAACCAGAGCGTGAAAGACTCCGTCGCCATTGGGAAGATGCCAGTTGGCGATGAGAAGCGAGGGGTCGTTCAGCACCACCCAGAGCCCCGAAAGCGACAGTATCGCCAGCGTCGCCATGTGTAATACGAAAATCCCCAGCGCTACCGCCGCCGACTCGCTGATACCGACGATCCCCAAAAACGCGAACAGGCCCAACAAAGCCACGGTGGCAGAGCCGACATCGAGAGCCGGCAGCAGGTTGTGGGCGTAGTGCATCGCTTCGTTGGCGCTAATCACCGCGGTCGCCACGTAGGACAACAGGGTAAGACAAGCGGCGGCGGCGGCGGTCCTCTTGTTGGTGGTGTTGAGCAACACCGTGTAGGTGCCGCCGTTGAGCGGTAAAGCGCTTCCGACCTCCGCGTAGACCTTGCGAAACAAGTAGAGGACTCCAGCCACGATCAGCAGCACTAGTGGGGCCAGCACCCCAGCCTGGGCGGCGCACAAAGCCGAAACGTACAAGCAGCTCGAAGTGATGTCGTTGCCGCAGATCGCGGTGGCCTGCCAGGTCCCGAGCTTGTGCTTCACCGACTGATCCAGGCGCGACAAGGGCCCGGTAACCGGAGGCAAATTGGTTATGCGGGCGGCGCGCCCGCGGCCGGCGAAATCCCAGGGCTCCCCCACATCTCCGGCTTCTCCGTTCGCTGCTCCAGCCCCAGAGGCCCCGGTTTGCTCTCGGTCTTCCATCTTGGCTAGAAAGCTTGGCCGGAATTATTCATGAAAGCCCGTCGCGCACGGGATCAGTGCTGATGTTCGCAGTCGGCAACCGAACCGATCCACACTTCGCCGCCTTCGAAATACTCTTTTTTCCAGATCGGCGCTACGGCTTTCAAACGGTCGATGAGAAAACGGCAAGCATCGAGCGCCTCGGCGCGGTGGGCAGTAGAGACCGCAATCGCCACGCTGGCCTCACCGACCGGGACTTCTCCGAAACGATGAACGACAGCTACGGCCGTGCAGCCCCAACGCTGCCCGGCCTCCGCCCCGATCTTTTCGAACTCCGACACCACCATATCGGAGTAAGCCTCGTACTCGAGTTTGACTACACGACGACCGCGATTGTTGTTGCGCGTAGTACCGAGAAAAGTCACGGTAGCGCCCGAGTCGTCGCCGGCCACCGCACCGAGCAACTCGGAGATTTCGATCGGACCTTCCACCAGCTTGTATAGAGACTTCATCGCAGTCGCTGCAGTGCCGCCGCTGCCGCCGCTGCCGCCGCTGACCGGAGGAATGACCGCGACCTCGTCTCCGTAGGCAAGAATGTGCTTCGAATCGACGTACTCCTGATTGACAGCCACGCGCAAGCTGCCGGCGCCGAGTGAAAAGATATCATGGCGGCCGGCCAGAGTTTCAAGCAGTTCAGCCACGCTGGCCCCTTCGGGAAGCTCGAGCCGCTCGCGGCGCAGACCGAGTTTTTCGCGCACGATACCGAAATAGTGCATGTCGAGATTCATTTAACGTCTTTATCCTTCAGATGCGCCACCCGGGCTCCGGCCCGCCAACTTTCCGTCGCAGCAACTCTCCGTCGCGCCAACTCGCCGCCGCGGCACGCCGGCAACGTTGCACCTCCCCGGAGTATTCCCAATATTCCATATATTCCATCGCCGGCACGCCTTGTCATCGCAGCACATCGGCAAAGCGGCGCGCCAAAGTGTCTTCCGTGCAGACTCCCGGCGCTACTCTCGCGGCGCGGCCAATCCCACCAAGTGCCCGAGCGACGGCAAAATCAGCCGCTCCATTCCCAAACGACATGCTGCGGTCGAACCGGGCAGCGAGAACACCACCGTGCTCCCGGCCAAACCCGCGACCGCACGCGAAATCATTGCCATCGCGCCGACCTCTTCCCAACTGAGCATACGAAAGAGTTCGCCGAAGCCGTCGATTCGCTTGTCGAGCAGCGAACACAGCGCTTCGTAGGTATTGTCCCGCGGCGCTACTCCGGTGCCGCCGTTCAAGATCACCGCCTCTACATCCTCACCGGCCGCCAAACGGCGGACCTCGGCGGCGACAAGATCAGGCTCGTCGGCCACTATGGCGTAATACGCAACCACGTGGCCGGCGCCCTCGAGGCGCTCGCGAATGAGCGTACCGGAGCCGTCGTCGGACTCCCCGCGAGTGTCGGAAACGGTGATTACGGCGCAACGAACCGAACAGCGGTCGGCCTTGCGATGCTGATGGGATCCCACCGCTTTGTCATTCCACATGCGCGAACACGGTCCAAGCGCCTGCTACCCTCCGCCATGGCCTTGACCGCTCGACACAGAGGGCTCGCCGGAATCGGCCGCTTGCTGCAAGTAGCCATGCAAGTAGCCGATTGGCCCTCCGATCCAAGCGCCCGGCCAGGCCCGACTGCTCACGGGCTGCTCCCGCTACTCCCGGACTACGCACGGGCTACTCACGACAGTGCACTGCTACTCCCGCACTTGCCCGGACTCGACGCGACGGCTTCAGTGAACAAGCCGCAGCGGCCGTTCATGCCCGCCTGCTGCGGGCCACTACTTTTACCGGCTGGGACAAAATGCTCCAATGATAGTATGCCATTCGTCGAACACGCCGATGCCCGTATTTACTATGAAGTATGGGGGCCCAGCGACGCTCCGGCCCTTGTTTTCGCCCATGGCGCCGGCGGCAACACCCTGAGTTGGTGGCAGCAGATCCCCCATTTTTCCAAGCGCTATCGCGTGTTGGCCTTCGACCACCGTTTGTTCGGACGCTCGCGCTGTACGACCGGGAACTTTCTCCCACAACACTTTCCCGCCGACCTGGCCGCCATCTTGGACGTGGAGAAAATCGATAAAGCAGCGCTGGTAGGCCAATCTATGGGCGGCTGGTCGGTACTGCCCGCGACTTTGCGGCAAGCGGAAAGGGTATCGTGCTTGGTACTGGCGGGCACTCCGGCCGGCGTGTTCACCGACGCGGTCGCCGCCAACGCAATGCGAATATTCGCCTTGAGTGAGCAGTCGGGAATCCGCAGCAACGAGGCCCTGGCCGCTGATTTTCCCGCACGTGAACCCGAAGCGGCCCACCTCTACGACTGCATCAACGCTCTGAACGAGAACTTCGATCCCCAACTGCTGGCACGCCTGGGAGACCCCGAGCTACGTTTGAGCGCATCCGACTTCAGTGCTTACCGGACCCCGACGCTGATGCTGGTGGGCGACCGCGACGCGCTGTTTCCGCCCGAAGTGCTGCGCGAGGTGGCATCGATTATTCCCGGCACACGATTCCGCGAGATCCCCGGCGCCGGACACTCGACCTATTTCGAAACTCCGCAGGCTTTCAACACAGCCGTGGACGAGTTTCTCGCCGAGCACTGGCCGGCTGAACACTAGCCGGCTTGACACTGGCCGGCTTGACCGGGCGTGGCGGGAAGCGCGCGAGCACAGGCCCTGACTTCCTATCCGCCTCCATGGGCCCCGTAGCCGGACCTTGATGCCCGTCGTCCGGAGCGCACAGGCAATGGCTTCGAGCCACCGTCCGGGGCGCTGAGCCCCCGGGTTCAAGATGCCCTCCGGGGCGCTCGCGCAACAGTTTCAAGCCACCGTCAGAACACGATATACAGCGTCCAATGTCTCTGCTTTCGGGAAATCCGCAGGCTAGTGTCGGCCAGCCCGGCCAGTCCGCCACACCGTCCAAGGGGCTGTACTTGGAGAGCTACGGCTGCCAGATGAACCTAGCCGACAGCGAGATCATTCTCGGGTCGCTGGCCGCCCACGGTTACGAGCCGGTGGAAACGGCGGCGCAGGCCGACGTGGTGTTGCTCAACACTTGCGCGATTCGCGAACATGCCGAACAGCGAGTAGCCCAACGCGTGCGCCAACTGATCGCGGAGCGCCGCGACGGACGGCGCATGCGTATAGGGCTCGCCGGCTGCATGGCCCAACACCATCGCGAGAAACTGCTCGACGAGATCCCGGGACTCGATTTCGTGGTCGGACCCGACGGCTACCGCCGTCTAGGACAACTTCTCGAAGCCGGCGAAGCAGTAGCCGACGTCCGTTTGGACCAACATGAAACTTACGCCGATATCGCTCCACGCCGTGGCGAAGGCGTCCGCGCCTGGCTTACCATCATGCGCGGCTGCAACCGCCTCTGCACCTTCTGTGTAGTTCCTTTCGTGCGCGGGCGTGAGCGTAGCCTGCCGCCCGAGGTGCTGATCGAAGACCTCGAGAACATCGTCGCGCAGGGCTACAAAGAAGTCGTAATGCTCGGCCAAACCGTCAACGCCTATAGCTACGGAGACGTCGATTTCGCACAACTACTCGAGCGCGCCGCGGAAGTGGACGGCATCGAGCGCATCCGCTACACCTCGCCCCATCCCGCCGACATGAGCGAGCGAACCATAGAGACGCTCGCAAGAACTCCCAAAGTCTCGCCTTACGTGCATCTTCCGCTGCAAAGTGGGTCGGACCGCATGCTCAGCGCGATGGAGCGCGGGCACGATGTGGATCAGTACCGCCGCTTACTAGCCAAGCTACGCGATGCGGTCCCCGCCATCGCAGTGTCTACCGATATTATCGTCGGCTATCCCGGCGAGACCGACGAGGACTTCGAAGCCACCTCGGCGTTCATGGAAGAAATGAATTTCGACCATGCCTTCTTGTTCAAGTACTCGGCCCGTGAGGGCACGCGGGCTTTCAAGCTCGAGGAAACACTGAGCGAGGACGAGAAAGGCGCGCGCCTGCAGCGCCTGATCGCCGAGCAAGAAGCACGAGCGGCACGCATCAACCAAGAGCTGCTCGGCTCGGTGACCGAAGTGTTGGTGGAATCGAAGGCCAAGAAGCAAGAAGGCTGGCTGGCCGGAAAGAACCCTCAGTTCAAGACCGTAGTCTTCGATCCGCGCACGGCGGCGATAGGCGAGCTGGTGAAGGTCCGGATCGAGGCGGCAGGATCCCATACGCTGCGCGGACGGCAAGTCTGAATCGAGGCGCCTTGCGCGCGACTTAGGTGGAAGCAGCCCACAGCGCGTGGACGGGAAGGGCATGGATTCGTGAGCCGAACGGAATCGTGGTAGCGGTAAGTTCCGAGCCGCGCTCGATACGCTTCGACTCGAAGTTCCGCAGCGGCCAGATGCTGGGCTCCAGCACGCCCAGGGAAAGTTTCGCGCGTAGCGACGTGTTTTCGGCCGAGGCGTTTTCGTCACGTCTCTCCAGCGTAGCGGCCTTGCTGTCGAACCCTCCGGGCCGAGCCCAAGATCCGGAGCATAAAAGGCTGAAGATGGTTGATGTCCCGGGGGTCGCCCGAACGGCAACAGCCGCGTCTTGTCCGGATGAAGGGTCAATCCGAAGCGCTCTAGCCGTTTGCCCAGCATCGCCCGCACTCGCCGCGCATCGTCCTCGCACTCGACGATAGGCTCGTGCCAAGGCCGCCACATCGATCAGATGCGCTAGCGAGTGGAACCGCACAGAGTATGGCGCGGCGAAGGCGAACAATTCGAGCATCAAAGTGCACAAGCCCCACTCCGGTACACGTCTTGC
Source organism: Candidatus Binatota bacterium (assembly GCA_024276575.1). Lineage (GTDB taxonomy): Bacteria > Desulfobacterota > Binatia > UBA1149 > CAITLU01 > JAJRWY01. The sequence continues at coordinate 680 of JAJRWY010000206.1, read as the reverse complement.
CAGCCGTGTTTACCTAGGTTGGCTGCCTCGCTACCTTGATTTATCGAGTTGGCTATTGTGGCAGTTTCTGAAAAATCCTCGCTTGTTTTTACACCCGCGAAGCTTGGGTCTTTGAAGCTTCGCAACCGTTTCATTCGCTCGGCCGCCTTTGAAGGAATGTGCCCCGAAGGGGAGCCGACAGGAGCCCTTATCGACTATCATCGGCAACTAGCTGCGGGTGGAGTGGCGATGACTACGGTGGCTTACGCGGGGGTCAGCAAATCGGCGCGGTCTTATCCCCATCAACTGTGCCTGTGGAAGCCGGGAACGCCGGCCGGACTGCGCCGCTTGACCGACGCCGTGCATGGGGAAGGGGCGGCGGTGGCGTTGCAGTTGGCTCATGCGGGCTACGCCGCCAACCCGGGGCCGGCCGGCGGGGAAGTCATCGGACCGTCCAGAGTTTTCAATGCCTACACCTTCAGTTTCTGCCGGGCGATGAGCGAGCAGGATATCGAAGATGAGATCGAAGACTTCGGCCGTGCTGCGGCGACTGCGCAAGCGTCCGGTTTCGACTCGGTGGAAATCCACGCGGCGCACGGGTATCTGCTCTCCCAGTTTTTGTCGCCCTACACGAACCGGCGGCGCGATGCTTGGGGAGGCGCTCTGGAAAATCGCCTGCGCTTTCCGCTTGCCGTTCTCCG
>JAJRWY010000205.1 GCA_024276575.1 Candidatus Binatota bacterium | reverse complement strand
GCTCGAAGGTGCCAAGCACAGCGAAGTCGAATCGGCTACGGTCGGTGAAGTGGTGGCGGTGGCGAAACTCAAAGACACACATGCCGGTGACAGCCTTGCGGACGCATCGCGCCTAGTAGCCGGGAAGCCTTTCGTTCCGCTGAATCCAGTGATTTCCTTTGCCATCGAAGCGTAAAAACGCGGCGAAGAGGACAAGGCCATGCAGGGCTTTCGGAAGTTGTGCGGAGAGGATTTGGCCCTGCATGCCCAGCGTGACGATGAGAGCGGTGAGATTCTGATCTCGGGGTCGGGACAGTTGCACGTAGAGGTTGCCTGCGAACGGCTCGAGCGCAAGTACGGAGTCGGTGTGGTGCTCAAGGCACCGAAGGTTCCCTACCGTGAAACCGTGCGCAAGAAAGTGCAGGCCCACGGGCGTTTGAAGAAACAGACCGGCGGCCATGGGCAATTCGCCGACTACAAAATCGAGATCGAGCCGCTTCCTCACGGCGCTGGTTTCGAGTTCGTGGATAATATCGTTGGCGGTGCGATACCGCGCGGCTTCATCCCTGCGGTGGAGAAAGGCATTCTCGAAGCCATGAAATCCGGTCCGATCACCGGATCTCCGGTCGTCGATGTGAAGGTGCGACTATACGACGGACAATATCACGATGTTGATTCCTCGGAGATGGCATTCAAGGTTGCCGGTTCCATGGCGTTCAGGGAAGGCCTAGCCGATGCCAAACCGGTGTTGCTCGAGCCCTATGTTTCCCTGGTGGTTACGGTGCCCGAAGAGAACATGGGCGACGTCATGGGCGATCTGAACTCACGCCGGGCCAAGGTCGAAGGCATGGAGCAGGCCGGCAGCAACCAGGTGATCAAGGCCAAGGCGCCGATGGCCGAGGTGCTTCGTTATGCTCCCGATCTGACTTCGATGACTGCGGGTGCGGGTTCCTTCTAGATGGCCTTCTCCCACTACGATCAAGTACCGGCCCATCTCGTGGACAAGATCGTGGCCGAGATGAAAAAGGACGAAGAGTAGCCGCGTTTCAGTCCGCCGTCTCGATTAACTCTACCGGGTAGCCGTCGGGATCTTCGACGAAGGCGATGACGGTGCTGCCGTGTTTCATGGGGCCGGGTTCGCGCGTTATCTTGGCTCCGCGTGCCCTCAGCCGCTCGCATACGGTGTGGATGTCGTTCACGCCGACGGCGACGTGCCCGTAGCCGTCGCCGATTTCGTAGTTTTCGCGCCCGTAATTGTAAGTGAACTCCAGTGCGTGGCTGTCCTCGCCTTCGTAGCCGACGAAGGCGAGGGTGAAGCGGCCGGCCGGAAAGTCCTTCTTGCCCTTGAGCTGCATACCGAGACCTTCGCAATAGAAGTCCAGGCTCCGCTCTAGGTTCCCCACTCTCAACATGGTGTGAAGCAATCGCATCGTTGCAGCTTAGTCCAAATCTTCGGCGGTGCTAGTCGGCGAAGAGATGCGATGAAGGCGGTAGTCCGAAGCGAGGTGGCGGCGGGGAAAGCGGTAGTCCGAAGCGAGGTGGCGGCGGTGGAGGCGGTAGTCCGAAGCGAGGTGGCGGCGGTGGATGCGGTAGTCCGAAGCGAGGTGGCGGCGGTGAAGGCGGTAGTCCGATGCGCGGTGGCGGCGGTGAAGGCGGTAGTCCGATGCGCGGTGGCGGCGGTGGATGCGGTAGTCCGAAGCGAGGTGGCGGCTGTGAAGGCGGCAGTCCAAAGCGCGGTGGCGGCGGTGAAAGCGGCGGTCCCGGCGGGCGGCGAGTCGGCTACGAAGCGCGGCGTGGATGAGCTTTGCCACTTGGCAATAAGCCCTGCTTTATTCGTACGCTCAGTGACTTAAGGCCGCCTTCTATCTTTTGACTCGTCGCGTCCCCCTGCTAGATTGCGGCTGCGCGGGCGCCGTGAACCGGGATGGCGGGTGATTGCAGCCCGCAACCGAGCTTTCTCGAATAACGCAGGTCAAGGCAGCCCGGCCGGCGATCCCGGCGCTGGGCACCCACACAACGGCAGGCTTTTTTCTCTGTTTTCTTTGGCAAGGAGGGACGGCAACGTGGCACGCAATAAGATCGCGCTCATAGGCGCTGGAAACATAGGCGGAACTCTCGCTCACTTGGCGGCAATTGAAGGTTTGGGGGACGTCGTTCTCTTTGATGTGGTTGAGGGAATGCCTCAGGGCAAGGCTTTGGATTTGATGGAAGCCGGGCCTATCCAGGCTTTCGATGCCGAAATTACCGGCACCAACGACTACGCGGATATCGCCGGTGCCGACGTCTGTATCGTTACTGCCGGCCTGGCACGCAAGCCCGGCATGAGCCGGGACGATCTGCTCGGCACCAACTCCAAGATCATGACCCAGGTGGCGGCCGGCATTCGCGAGAACGCGCCGGATTCTTTCGTCATCGTAATATCGAACCCTCTCGACGCGATGGTCACCTTGTGCAAGCGCGAGACCGGTTTTGCCAAGAGCCATGTGGTCGGTATGGCCGGGGTACTCGACTCGGCTAGGTATCGCAGTTTCATCGCCGCAGAGCTGAAAGTCTCGGTGGAGAGCGTGCAGGCCATGGTGCTCGGTGGCCACGGCGACGATATGGTTCCCATTCGTTCGAGTTGTACGGTAGGCGGAGCACCGGTGGCGAAGTTCATTGCCGAGGCGCGCTTGTTGGAAATTGAAGAACGCACCCGTAAGGCCGGCGGCGAGATCGTGGGACTGCTGAAGACCGGGTCGGCGTTCTATTCCCCGGCGACGGCCGCGATTCGCATGGCCAAGAGTTACCTTAGGGACAAGAAAGAGATCTTGCCCGCGGCGGCTTATCTCGAAGGCGAGTACGGGCACAGCGGTTTCTATCTCGGCGTACCTTGTCGCATAGGGGCCGGTGGTCTCGAAGAGGTGGTCGAGTTCGCGTTGACCGAGCAAGAGGCCAAGGATCTCGATGTCTCGGCGGCCCATGTGCAAGAAACCGTGGCCGCCATGGACAAGATTCTGGCGCAATAGTGCCGTAAACGGCCGCACTGCCGGCTGCCGGGTGTGCTGGTCGGCCAATCACCTGATGGTTGGGTTGATTGGCCGGCGGATCGGCGGAACGCGGGACATCTGGCGCTTCGTTGATCCGTAGTCGCTCCTATGGCGGGCGGCTTTGTAAGGTGGAACCCTAAAGAAGTCAGGGAGGAATTGATGAACGTACACGAGTATCAGGCCAAAGCGCTGTTGCGAAAGTACGGTGTGCCCGTACCGCGTGGATCCAAGGTGGGCAGTGCTGAAGAGGCCGAGGCGGTCGCCCGCGAACTGGCTACGCCGGTGGTGGTGGTCAAGTCGCAGATTCATGCCGGCGGACGCGGTGCCGGTGCCTTGGTTGCCGATAGCGAGGAAGCTGCGCGTGTGTTCGAATCCCACCTGGCTCGCGAAGGCTTACCCAAGCACGATAAGCCCGGCGGGGTTCGTCTTGCCAAGACTCCCGAGCAAGCCGGCGAATTTGCCGCCTCGATGTTGGGCAATCTGCTGGTCACCCGGCAGACCGGCCCGTCGGGGCGTGAAGTCCGGCAGGTCTTGATCGAAGAAGGCTGCGATATTGCGCGTGAGTTGTACCTGAGTATGTTGCTCGACCGCAGTACCGGCCGCAACCTGCTGATGGCCAGCACCGAAGGCGGCATGGAAATAGAGAAGGTCGCCGAGGAGAGCCCCGAGAAGATCTTCCGCGTAAGCGTCGATCCAGCCGTCGGTTTGCGGGATTTTCAAGCGCGCCGCCTGGCTTTCGGACTGCAGATCCCGGCTGAGAAGATCGGCGACGCGGTCAAGTTCTTCAAGGCGCTTTACCATGCCTATGTGGATCTCGACGGTTCTTTGCTGGAGATCAACCCGCTGGTGCAGACCGGGGCGGGCGACCTGCTGGCCCTGGATGCGAAGATCTCCTTCGACGACAATGCCCTGTTTCGCCACCCCGAAGTGCGCGAGCTTCGCGACGAGAACGAAGAGGATCCCAAGGAGCGCCGGGCCGCCGAGTTCGATCTTAGTTACATCGCCCTGGACGGGAACATCGGTTGCATGGTCAACGGTGCGGGTCTGGCGATGGCGACCATGGACATCATCCATCACCACGGCGGTGAGCCGGCTAACTTCTGCGACGTAGGCGGCGGTGCCACCACCGAGAAAGTCGCCGAAGCCTTCAAAATCATTCTCTCGGACCGCAACGTCCAGGCAGTGTTCATCAACATCTTCGGTGGCATCATGCAGTGCGATGTGCTGGCGCAGGGCGTGGTCGAAGCTTCCAAGCAAGTGGGAGTCACGATTCCTCTGGTAGTTCGGCTCGAAGGTACCAATGTCGAGCAGGGCAAGAAGATCATTGCCGAGTCGGGACTCGACATCATCACCGGTTTGGACATGGCCGACGGTGCCAAGAAGGCCGTGGAAGCCGCGCGTGCGGCGGCCTGAGCAGGGGAAATAGCAATGAGCATTCTACTTAGCGCGAAGAGCCGTGTGGTCACCCAGGGTTTGGGAGGCACCGGCAAGTTTCATCTCAAGGGCTGCCGTGAGTACGGCACGCAAATGGTCGCCGCAGTCAGGCCCGGAAAGGGCGGAAGCGAGTGGGAAGGGGTGCCGATCTACGACACCGTTGCCGACGCTGTCGAAAAGCAAGGCGTAGATGTTTCGGTTATCTATGTGCCTCCGCCCGGTGCGGCCGACGCCATCATGGAAGCGGCGGACGCCGGAATCCCTTTGATCGTCTGTATTACCGAAGGCATCCCGGCCGCGGACATGGTCGAAGTTAAGCGTTTTCTCGACAGTAGCGGCTCGCGGCTGATCGGCCCCAACTGCCCCGGAATCATCACGCCGGGTCAAGCCAAGGTCGGCATCATGCCGGGATATATCCACCAGCCCGGTACAGTGGGCGTGATCTCGCGCAGCGGGACACTTACTTACGAGGCCGTACACCAGCTTACGCAACTCGGCGTCGGGCAATCGACCTGCATCGGCATCGGCGGTGATCCGATCATCGGTACCGGCTTCGTCGATGCGCTGGCGCTTTACAACGAGGATCCCGGCACCGAAGCGGTGATCATGATCGGTGAGATCGGCGGTAACGCGGAGCAAGAGGCTGCCGCGTGGATCAAAGAGAACATGAACAAACCGGTTGCGGCGTTCATTGCCGGGAAGACGGCCCCTCCCGGCAAGCGCATGGGACACGCAGGCGCCATCATTTCCGGCGGCAAGGGCACTGCGGAAGAGAAGATCGAAGCGCTCGAAGGGGCGGGGATAAAAGTGGCTCCGAGCCCCGCGGAACTCGGCGTGACCTTGGTCGCGGCCATGAAGGCCGCCTAGCCCGCATTATTCATGAAACCTCGTCGCGAGAGTCGCAAGCGCCCGTGAGATCGGCCCAAGCGCAGCGATGAGGCCCGCAGGCGTACTAACAGTACGTCGAGGGCCGAAAAGCGAGCACGGGCCGAGATTGCGGGC
>JAJRWY010000204.1 GCA_024276575.1 Candidatus Binatota bacterium | reverse complement strand
TTCCTCGGCGGCGATGTGAAGCGTGTTGAAGCTCCACTTGTCCCAAGCCCAGCTCTTGGTCGCGGTTTCGAGGCTTGCCGGCAGGTCTTCCTTGCCGATCATGTCCAGGAAAGTCGTGTGCGGGTCGAGGGTGGACATCACCGCTTTGGCGCGCAGCACTCTGTCTTCGTGGGCCAGATGAACGCCGGTTGCGCGACCGCCTTCGATGATGATGCGGTCTACGGTTGCGGCTTCGAGAATGAGGCCGCCGTTCTTCACGACCTCGCGGGCCAGTGCTCCTGCAAACTTGTGGGAACCACCGTAGCAGTAGCACTTGTTCATGGCCCTATCGAGCATCAGCGGGACCATGAAGCCGAGCCCGGTTTCGTCGGGATCCAGGCCCCACATGCAACTGGCGTACAAGAGCAGGGTGCGGATCTTTTCATGCTCGAAGGTTTCGCAGATCAGTTCCCTTGGGCTCTTCTCGCCGATCTCGAGCATCTCGCGGCCCACTTTGGTTCTTTGCATAGCCATGGTGATGTCGAGCGGCGCCATCGGCGCGATGTAGGTGGCCGGCGCGATGATGTCGTCGACGATGCGCCGCCACTTGCGCATGATCTTGCCGAAGGTGTTGGCGTCTTTGTAGGAGTGTTTGTAAAAAGAATCCTTGGTGTCTTGCACCATTCCGGCGAGCAACACCGACGAGCCGTCTTCGAAGACCATGCCGGTCTGCGCGTTGGGCTTTATCCAGGTAAGCGCGGGGCCGTCGAGATCGAAATCGCGAATGGCCGGCATGTAGTCGACCATCATGTGGTAGAGCACGTGCGGGTTCGACGAGTAACACGGGTAGAGGTTCTCTTCGGTAGCCAGCCCGCCGCCGGCTTCGAAACGCCGCTCGCACACCGCCACGCTCAGCCCGGCTTTGGCCAGATAGGCGGCGGCGATCAGGCCGTTGGGACCGCCCCCTATGACGACGACGTCGAATTCGCTTTCCTTGGGGAATTCCTCCTGCATGTGGCCCAAGGGGTTGTAAGGATCGTACTCGAAGTCGGATGTGTAGTTGAACTTTGACATTGCCGCTTCCTCTTCCGGCTCTGAACTCGCATCGAGCTTCAGAGCCGACTGTCATTTGCCGCGAAGCTTTCACGGACGAGCTTGCCTAGACCTGCATTGTTCATGAAACCTCGTCGCGAGAGTCACGAGCGCCCGTGAGTTCGGTCCAAGCACAGCGGGCGAACGAACACGGGCTGAAATTGCGGACGCTCGAGGCTCGTAGCAGAGCTTTCATGAATAATGCCGGCTACGGGCGCCTGGCGGAGATCTTTCCTTGTTGGGGGATGTACCAGGGCGAGGCGTACCACCACGGACCGGGCTCCGCGATGCCGTCTTCGATGAGTATGTGCATGAGGTTGTAGGGAATCGCCATCAGGCACAGGGCGCCGGGGTGTCCCGAGGTCTGGTGGGCATGGTAAAGGCCTTCGATGGGGCTTCGATAGCGTGCCAGTTCCGGTATTGGCCGCTTGGTCCACAGTTGGTCTTCATCGTGGCGGCTTCCGGCCCAGGTGCCGCCGATCAAGCCGGTGTTGCGAAACTCTACGTCGCGGCCGCTGGCGCTCCAATGGTGGATTACGTTGGCGTCGTCGAGCCCGTCGACCATCTGGCTGTAGGACGCGCGCATGAAAGCGTCCATCTCGTCTTTGTATTTGTCCGGCGCGTCCTCGCCTTCGACATGGTAGTCGGGCGAAGCCACCGCCATCTCGAACGCATTGGAGATGTAGCCGCGCGGGTAGTTCGATTGGCAGTCGGTGGGATCGAAACTCTGAGGAGGAGTCTGGAACCACATCGCGTGTTCGGGTGAAACCGTAGGTTGTCCCTTGCGGCCGTCGATGTCGGCAACGTTTTCGTAGTAAAGCTTGCGCGAGTCGCAGGGGTAGACGCCGAGTCCGGGTTGGCGGTTGGGGCCGACGACCTTGTCTTGCTCGAGGTTTCGAAAACGTTCCTTCATGCGAAGTTGCTCTTTGGTGTGGAATACGGAGACGTAGAGCGTCTGGTTCTTCAGGCTGATGTCTTTTACTTTCTGGATGAAGCCGGGGTCGAGATGGCGCGGACCGACCATCTTCAAGAAAGCCTGGTGCACGTCACAGGCGGCGATTACGCACTTGCTTGCGCGTATGGTGCGGCCGCCTGGCGCTGCGGTTTCTTTGAGCCGCACGCCCACCGCACGTCCATCCTTGATCAAGATTTCATCGACCGGGCATGATGTACGCAACACCGCCCCGTTGTGAACGGCAGCACGCAAGATCGCGTGGAAGTAACCGTGCAGTCCGCCGCGCGGTATGCTCCGGTGTCCGGTGTTAGGCAAGGTCAGCAAATGCACGCAAAGGGCGGCGGGCACTGCGACTCCCTCCCAGTGTCCGGCCGCGCCGGATGCCCAGGCCGAGAAAGCCATCGCGGTCTTGAAGTGTTCGGTTTCGAGATACTCGTCCATCAGGTCGAACATCGTCATCTCGCGCAACTCGTGCGTCCACATATCGGGGGCGTGTTGCTTGTAGACCTGCATGTAGGGAGTGTTCTCGTCGCTTACTTCGACTTCCGGCGGATGCGGGGGGCACCAGAAGGTTGCGCGCAGCAAGTCGCGGGTAAAAGGCGGCGCTCCGGTCATACCGCCGATCTTGGCCCAGCCGAGCTTGTCGCTGTCCGAGATCAGCCGCCATCCGTCCGTACAGGCCAATGCGGTGACTTCGGTGAGCGGGTCGGCGGGGTCCCATTCCATGCGAAAGCCGTACTTGTGTAACTCGAGTTGCTCGAAGCCCGGAGCCGGTGAGGCGTACATGAGCATTGCGTGCGGATAGATGCGCACCCCCGGGATCGGTTCTTGAGTTTCGCAGGCTCCACCGCACTCGGTTCTTTCTTCGAGCACGCACACGCTCAGACCAGACTTGGCCAGATAGGCCGCGGTGGTCATCCCGTTGGGGCCGCCCCCTATGATTACGACGTCGAATCTTTCGTCCTTGCTCATCTAAGGCCTCTCGTGATCATGGTTTGTTGGAGACTTGTCCAAGACTCGTAGCAGGCTTGTTTCGTACTTCTCCGCTGGCCATTGCCGCCGGCCGGGCCATATTCCGTCGCTGCCGGCTGTTGCCGCCGGCTCTTGTTGTTGGCCACCGTTGCCGGCGTTTGCCGCGAGCCGTGTTCCCCGGCGGTTGCCTCCGGCGGTGTCCCCCGGCCATTGCCGCGAGCCGTGTTCCCCGGGGGTTGCCGCCGGCCATTGTCGCAACCCCTTTCAGAACTCTCCGGGGTGTTGGGCTTTGCGGAACCAGCGCCGCGGATCAAGGAAGAACGGCAGTACCGCCATCTTGAGGGAAATGGCCAAGAGCTTGCGCAGGTCTTGATGGTTGATGCCGCCGCGAATCTTCCACTGCACCGGTTCGCTGGTTTCCATTTCCATGATCAGGTAGTCGCCCTGCCGCTTGATAGAGGTGATCTCGGCAATCAGTTCGGCTTTTCCCAAGCCGGTGGATCGAAACAGCATTTTTCGATGCTCCCTTGCGGCGACGAGGACTTCGCGGCCACAGGTCCGCGAACTAACGTTTGTTAGTCTACTTCCGGCGGCAACAATGTCAACAATGCATTGGGCTTGCAGGCCTTCATCTGTGCGAATCCAGGGCGATCTGGAACGAATTCGTGCTCACGGACCGCGCCGGAGAGCCTGCCCATTCGGCTGTGCCAACCCGGGGCGGCTCGGACCCCATCGTCGAGGGCGATTTCGGCTGGGCGATTTTGTGTAAACGTGACCTAGCCTTGATCGGACAATAATTCACGGCGTAAATCGCCTCTGGCTCACGCTGGAGCACGCCATCCGCGGCCGTACTCGCGCCCGCCGATGCTCACGTACGGTTGGGTACGCTCCGCTCGGCGAACGCTCCGCTCGGC
>JAJRWY010000019.1 GCA_024276575.1 Candidatus Binatota bacterium | reverse complement strand
GGGGTCGCGCAGTTTGGCAAGTCGCGCACGCCGGCGCTCTCGAAAATCATCATCGGTTTTGACAGCCGGGTGCGCGGTTCCGACTTCGCACGGATGATCGCGAGTTTGTTTCTTGCGTATGATTATACGGTCTACCTTTTCGATGAGGCGTGCCTCTACCCGAGCGTGACCTACGCGGTGCCCACGCTCAAGGCGGACGTGGGCGTGTTCATCTCGGCCAGCCACAATGACTTCCGGTACAACGGCTACAAGCTGTCCTGTCACAACGGTTCGCAGTTTGACCCGGCCGAGCGCGCCGCCCTCTACGAAGATTACATCACCAAGATGACCTTCGCTGACATCAAGACCATGCCGCTGGCCGACGCACCGAAAGGCAGGCTCTGGTTCTTGGGGGGTGTTCGTCCCAAGGAAACGAGGGCGATAGACTCCGGTGCGCACGCCGGTCTGCCGCTCGCGGACCCGCTTCCCGGTGCCGGAGCGATCTACGCTGGTTGTGAAGACCGCATCATCGACATGAACACGATGCACGCGGATCACGTCAAAACGTTTTTGCTGCGGCGTGATATGATTACCAATGCTACAAAGCCCCTGTCGATCGGCTACTCCGCGTTTAACGGCTCCGGTCGAGAGGCCGTGCCGCGGTTGCTGGGTGAGGTTGGCTTTGGTGATGTCAAACGCATCATGGCGCTCGACGCGCTCGACGGTATGTTTCCCGCGTTTTGTAGTGATCCGGGCAAAGAGCAGCAGCCGGATCCGGGCGACTGGCGGGCGGCCGACATTGCCGTAAACGCTTTCAAAGAAGAATACCCCGATGCGTGGGACAAGGTTGATCTCATCATCGGTACCGATCCGGATGCGGATCGCTGCGGCGTGATCGTCAAGGTGCCCGAGCACCAACGAAAGGCTTATGCGCACCCCGGCACAGGTGAGCTACGGGACTATTCGCTCATCTCCGCCGACGAGGCGTGGACGCTGATCCTCTGGTACCGGTTTAACTACGAGATCGAGAAGTTCGGCAAAGTTGTCGATGCCGAGAAAAAGTTCATCACGCTCTCGCACACGACGACGGACCTCTTGCCGTGCATCGCCAGGAAGTATGGGCTTGGCGTACTGACGACCTGGGTCGGGTTTGCCCAGTTGGCCGCCGGCACGCGCGCAGCTTGGGATCTTCATGCGGGTAAGGACACTGAGGGTCTCACCCAAGGTGGCCAGTGGCCGAACTACATCGACGGGCGTCTTGATCCCGCGGCCACAGTATCCAACCGATCGATCCACTCGTTGCAAGCGATGGAAGCGCCGGCGCGGTGTATCAATGTGGGTGCCCTAGAGCAGAGCAACGGGTTTTCGTTCCTCGGCGATCTCCCCAAGGACGAGCGATCACTCGGTGCGGGCGGGCACGTTCGCGACAAGGACGGCACGTTTGCGGCCGTACTCGTGGCGGAGCTGGCCGCGTATGCGAAGGAGCAGGGCACCAACATGCTCGACCTGCTCGATGAAAAGATTTACATGGACCCGGACATTGGGTTGTACGTCACGTTCTACGAGCCAGATCCGATCGACGGCGAGTACGAAGGGTTGGCCGGCTACACGAAAAAACGTGGCATTCTCGACAGAGCGGAAAAGCTGTTTGCAGAACATGAGACCGCGCCGTTCGAGTTGGCCGGCATGAAAGTCCTGTCGGCCACCGCGTACCGCACCGGAAAATACGATGCGATCAACTGGGCGGGCTTCCCCGATGAGGGCTACCGTTTCTTCTTCGACAAGGAGCGACGCTCACACCTGACGATTCGCCCCTCGGGAACCTCGAACGCCCTGCGCTTTCATGTGCAGCTATTCGGCGGGCATCCCTCACGTGAGACGCTCATCGACCGCAAGGCAGAGCTACGCGCGCAAACGGCTCAAGTCGTGAAGGACATTCGCAGGCTCATCGGCGCTGAGGCGTAAGGTTGGTCCTTGGTTTTCTTTGGGCTTGATCACGGGCAACCAAGGAGTTTGCCCATGCCACCCGCCGCTGAGGCGTGAGGCCGTGTGCCCCATGCTTCGCCCCAAGGCGAAGGGGGGGCGGACCATGCCACGTGAATCTACGCGACGCTGTGCCGCTAAGGCTTTCGCGGCGGCCCGTTGATCGGTCTGGGCTTTGGGCGTGGGGCTTCCCGTTTGAGGTCATCGACCTCGGTTCGTTGTAGGATCGCCTCGCCCTTGCTGCGGTCGCGCTTGGCCGAAAACGCCCCGACGATAAGCACGTGCCGTTCGCCACCCCAACCCAAGAACGCGGAATAGGATTGCTGCCGTGCAAAGAAGCGGAATCGACCGTCGAGGGTGTCGTCTTGATAATTCCAGATGCCTACGACGCCGGTTCGTGACAGCATTCGCGTGTGAATGTAGCCCGACTTAGTCTTGCTGCGGAACGTGCGACCTCTGATCTGATAATGGCGACCTTCCCCCGCAGGCGGTTCTTCGAGCACGAACGACGCGGCGAAGTCATAGTCATGAACGCTGCCACGTAGCGAGCGATCATGCCGCGCCATGGCCAAGCATACTTGGTTCTCGTCGTTGATCCAAAAGAAACAATCGCTCGGTGTGATGTCTACCGTGAGTATTTCGGTGGCGCTAATGCGTTCACTGCCAAGCATCACCACATGAAATCGAGCCGGCGCGGCGCAGCCCCCAGCCCCCAGCACTAATGCAGCCCCGACCAAAACGCGCACCGCAGCCCACATGAACCCTTCGGCGAAGGTCGAACGCCTCCCCCGAGCCGCAGGCTCGCTATCGGTCGCGCGAGCAGCCTCTTGCGAAACGTATTTCCTCACGCTTACCGGTAGCATCACAGCGGAAACTGCTCGCAGAGTTCACGCACGTCACCGCGAACCGACTCGACCGTGCTCGCATCCCCTTGGGCCCGGAGCACGCGGTCGATAAGGTCGGCCATCGTGTGCATGTCAGCCTCCTTGAGCCCGCGCGTGGTGAGCGCCGGCGTGCCGAGCCGCAGCCCGCTGGTTTGGGTGGGCTTACGCTCATCGAACGGGATCATGTTCTTGTTGACGATGATGCCAACTTCGCCCAGCCAATCCTCGGCCTGCTGCCCGGTGACGTCCGGGTAGGCCGGGCGAAGGTCGAGAAGCATCAGGTGGTTGTCCGTGCCGCCGGAGACCAGCCGGTTTCCTTTGGACACCAGCGCCTCCGCGAGCGCCTTGGCGTTATCAAGAATCTGCTGCTGGTACACCTTGAACGCCGGCTTAAGCGCCTCGGCAAAGGCGATGGCCTTTCCGGCGATGCAGTGCATCAGCGGCCCGCCCTGCGAGCCGGGGAAGATGCGCGAGTCGATTTTCTTGGCGTGGTCCGCCTTGCACATAATCATGCCGCCGCGCGGGCCGCGTAGTGTTTTGTGCGTCGTTGTGGTGACAAAGGCGGCCGTCGGCACCGGGCTTGGATGCAATCCGGTT
>JAJRWY010000203.1 GCA_024276575.1 Candidatus Binatota bacterium | reverse complement strand
TCATGACCGGCTCCTTTCGCATGCGGCTCTGCCCCCTCGGGGCAACCCGCGGACATTCCGGCTTCACGGCCGGGGGGTTTTTTGAATATCCCCAATATCGCGAAACGGAGCCGGTCGCCTCATTGCTCCATACGGTCTAACCCGGTTTCATAGACGCCCAGATAAGCTCGCCGCTATAGGCCGTTGCCTCGGGGCGGGATGTTGCATGGCGGGCCGTCCCCGGATTCCTTTAGCAGGCTAACGAGGCTTGGAAGGACGACGAACTTTCGAGAAGTCGAGGTCTTCGAAGCGGCCGGTTGATGCCACTGTCGGCCGAGTTTCTTGTTATTGGCTAGTCTTTTTCGCCAACCGTGCGTTCAGACGCGGCGTGGACTATGCTCCGTCGCTTGCTGAGCGTCAGACCACCGCCGCGTTACGGACTTGACAGTTGCACCGCCCCGTTAATAAACTCAACTCCAAGCTCCGAGTTACAACTTTAGGGCTAAGTATATGGAAATTAAGGCGTTACACCGACTTGAGCAGGGCCTTGGAAGGCTCCTGGCAGAGCATGAGCGGGTAATCACGAGGCAGGAGCAGTTGGGTGTTGCCTTGGCAAAGAGTCGTGAGGAACTGGAGCGAATCAAGGCGCAAAATCACAAATTGAAATCGGAACGGACTGAAACCCGCAAGCGTTTGGACATTCTGATCAAACGCTTCGATTCCCTTGGGTTGGCGGGAGACGAGAAGTGAAGAGCGACATCGAACTTCGTGTGGCCGGACAAACCTTGAAGATTCGCACCGATGAAGACGAGGCCTACATGAAGCGGCTCGCGAAGTATGTCGACGAGCACATGGCCGAAGTTAGCAGCGGACGTAAGGGTACCACCACCGTCAGTGTGGCGTTGCTCGCGGCCTTGAAGATAGCGGATGCGTACCACAAGCTTGAAGGGGCTCATGGCAGCGTTGATGCGACTCTTGACAGACTGAGCGAAACAATTGAGGCGGCGCTTGATAAAAGCGGCGGCTGAACCGAGCCGGCGGCTCTGGTTGCCGACTTCGGCCCCTGCGATGTACGTTATGGGTACAGGCACTCAAACCAATGCATTCGAAAGCGGGAGCCCGCATCCCGGCGCATCTGCGAGATCTCTTTGAGCGGATTGGTGGCGCCGGGACACTAGGCACCCACCTGGTTTACCAGGTTCGAGTGGCGTACCCGGACGGCATGCGCGGGGGCCTACTTTGGCAAACTCTGGAAGGTTGAAAGATGGACCCGCTGACCCAGGCAAGGGTCTCTCCGAACCGGCATCTTACATAACCGAGGCTAAGTCTAGGCTTCGCGGTGTGGTGGCCGAGCGAGTTGCTGCCATTCCTGCGGAGCAACGCGTAGCTCTCGACCGTGAGATCTGCCGGCGCTTGTGTGCCAGCGAACTGTATCGTCAAGCTGAGCAAGTCGTTGCTTATCTGGCTTTGAACGACGAAGTGAGTCTTTCCGTACTCACCGGGGAGGCGCGTCGAAGCGGACGCCTTCTGTTCCTGCCGGTAGTAGTGGGTGCCGGGGAGGAGATGGTTTTCAGGTTGTATGAAAGCGATGCTGAATTGGTCCGTAGCCCCTTGGGCGTCCTTGAGCCGCGCTGCGGTGATTCACCGCAGCGGCGGCCCTCGCTGGTCTTAGTTCCTGGCCGGGCATTTGACAGTAGGGGTAGTAGGCTTGGGCGTGGAGGGGGGCACTACGACAAAGCAATGGCCGCGCTAAGAAGCTTCGGCCCCACGGTTGGAGTCGCGTACCAAGTACAGATCGTCGACCGGGTACCCTGCCTGGATTTCGACGAAAGGGTCGACGCCGTTGCGTGTGAAAATGGGGTGTATTGGGTCGCCTAGGCGGCTGGTGAATCGAGAAGCGTTGAGGGGCGCGAAGAAGAAGCTTCGGCAAGTAGCAGGGCCGGCTGGGAGAAATACGGGAACGATGCAGACAAGTGTGGAAGAGCAACTTCTCCTTATTAAACGAGGGGTTATTGATCTTATCGGCGAGGCACAACTTGCGGAAAAACTCCGCTCGGGCAAGCCGTTACGTGTGAAGGCCGGATTCGACCCTACGGCGGCGGACCTGCATCTCGGGCATACCGTACTGTTGCAAAAACTGCGGCAGTTTCAACAACTTGGCCACCAGGTAGTATTTCTTATTGGTGATTTTACCGCGACGATAGGGGATCCTAGCGGGCGTTCTGAAACGCGTCCAATGCTGTCGCTCTAACAGATCAGGGCCAACGCAGCCACGTACCGGGAGCAGGTGTCCAAGCTTCTCGACCCTGAACTGACGGAGGTACGCTTTAACAGCGAGTGGATGCGAGCCATGAGTGCGGCCGACCTAATGCGGCTCGCCGCTGAGTACACACTTGCGAGAATGCTCGAACGTGACGATTTCAGCAAGCGCTACAGCAGCCAGCGTGCCATCGGCATACATGAGTTCCTATACCCGCTGATACAAGGGTACGACTCTGTGGTCTTGGAAGCCGACGTCGAGTTGGGAGGCACCGATCAACGCTTCAATCTGCTGGTCGGTCGAGATCTTCAAAAGAACCGGGGGCTCATACCACAGGTTGTAATCACCATGCCGCTTCTGGAGGGGCTGGACGGTGTACAAAAGATGAGCAAATCGCTTGGTAACGCTGTCGGGATCAGCGAAGAGCCCAATGAGATGTTTGGAGCTCTGATGTCGATCTCTGATGAGATGATGTTGCGTTACTATGAGTTGCTTAGCGATGTGGACGAAAAGGATCTCGCGAAGTTGAGGGCGGGCGCCGTCCATCCCATGGAGGCGAAGAAAGATCTGGCGCACGAGTTGGTCTCGAGGTTTCACAGCCCTGCGATGGCTGATTCCGCTCGTGCGGAGTTTGAGAATCGCTTCCAGCGCCGGCGCTTACCCAGCGACATCCCGGAGCACCGCCTGCCGGCGGGTGATCCGGTGTGGGTCTGCCGCTTGCTCAAGGACTGTGGCCTGGTGGGCTCCAACGGGGAGGCTCGGCGCATGATTGTGCAGGGAGCCGTGCGTATCGACGGGGACAAGGTCTCCAGCGTGAACCTCGAAATTGAGACGGAGGGTGAACTAGTGATAGAGGTCGGTAAGCGCCGCGTCGCCAAGGTTGTTTTCGGCTGAGTGTTTACCGGAGTCACGATTTTCTAAGAGTCTATGAGGTAGCGTGCCTGTGTTGTCCGCGTGCCTGGATTGCCGGGCGCGAACGGCTGCTAAAAAAGTCGTGGAAATCCCGCTTCTAGTGGCCTGAAAACTTGACTCGCGCAAAGGCCTTACCTATAAACCACTGGCTGACCAACAGGTCACCAGGTCTTTGAAAACTGAGTAGTGATGGATTCGGCCGCTTGCCGGCGGCCGGAGACGAAGTGTCCCCGGAAACGGGGACGGCCCCTGAGTCAGAAATCCAAGCTGTGAGTGGAGCCTTCGGGTTCTGTTCGCAATCTAAGTGGAGAGTTTGATCCTGGCTCAGAACGAACGCTGGCGGCGTGCCTAACACATGCAAGTCGAGCGAGAAAATCCTCTTCGGAGGGTGAGTAAAGCGGCGCACGGGTGAGTAACACGTAGGTAACCTACCCTTCAGTCTGGAACAACTAGAGGAAACTCTAGCTAATGCCGGATAAGACCACGGCCTCTGCGGAGGCAGCGGTCAAAGGTGGCCTCTTCTTGAAAGCTACTGCTGGGGGATGGGCCTGCGGGCCATTAGCTTGTTGGTGGGGTAAAGGCCTACCAAGGCGATGATGGCTAGCTGGTCTGAGAGGATGATCAGCCACACTGGGACTGAGACACGGCCCAGACTCCTACGGGAGGCAGCAGTGGGGAATATTGCGCAATGGGGGAAACCCTGACGCAGCGACGCCGCGTGGGTGATGAAGGCCTTCGGGTCGTAAAGCCCTGTCGTAGGGGAAGAAACAGTGGTGGGCTAATACCCCGCCACCTTGACGGTACCCTACAAGAAAGCACCGGCTAACTCCGTGCCAGCAGCCGCGGTAATACGGAGGGTGCTAGCGTTGTTCGGAATTACTGGGCGTAAAGCGCGTGTAGGCGGCTGATTAAGTCTGGTGTGAAAGCCCGGGGCTCACCCCCGGAAGTGCGCTGGAAACTGGTCAGCTAGAGTATGGGAGAGGGAAGCGGAATTCCTGGTGTAGCGGTGAAATGCGTAGATATCAGGAGGAACATCGGCGGCGAAGGCGGCTTCCTGGACCAATACTGACGCTGAGACGCGAAAGCGTGGGGAGCAAACAGGATTAGATACCCTGGTAGTCCACGCTGTAAACGATGAGTACTAGTTGTCGCGGGTAGTTGACCCCTGCGGTGACGCAGCTAACGCATTAAGTACTCCGCCTGGGGACTACGGTCGCAAGATTAAAACTCAAAGGAATTGACGGGGGCCCGCACAAGCGGTGGAGCATGTGGTTTAATTCGACGCAACGCGAAGAACCTTACCTGGGCTAGACTACGGTGGACCGCCCTAGAGATAGGGCTTTCCCTTCGGGGACTGCCGGTTCAGGTGCTGCATGGCTGTCGTCAGCTCGTGTCGTGAGATGTTGGGTTAAGTCCCGCAACGAGCGCAACCCTTGCCTTTAGTTGCCATCGGGTCATGCCGGGCACTCTAGAGGGACTGCCGGCGTTAAGCCGGAGGAAGGCG
>JAJRWY010000202.1 GCA_024276575.1 Candidatus Binatota bacterium | reverse complement strand
TCTGCTACGAGCCTCAATCGCCCGCAATCTCGGCCCGTGCTCGCTTTTCGGCCCTCGACGTACTGTAAGTACGCCTGCGGGCCTCATCGCTGCGCTTGGGCCGATCTCACGGGCGCTTGCGACTCTCGCGACGAGGTTTCATGAATAATGCGGGTTAGGCGGTTTGCGCCGTGAATTAGTGTCCAATCAAGGGCATAAACCCCCGCTGATAATGCGCGCTAGTGGCGCTAGTGAAGTGTGCGCACGCAGCGATTCTCCGACACGACGACGTTTTGATTGATGCTGCTGCGGGCGATCTTCGGTTCGAGCTTCGATTCCATCGACCAGGTGCCCGATACGCGCTTTCCGGTCAGTACTACCCGTACGTTTCTCTTCGCTGAATCCTTGTTGCTGTCGCTTCCTCTCATCGTTCTCCTCCGCTCCTCGTCGCGATACTTGGGAGGAGGACAAAGCAGCCGCCGTGCCGTTTGGCTGCCTGAGCCTATGTGTTTGAAAAGCAACATCTTTGCGGTGGGTGCGTTGTTCTGCTGGGCTCTCGGGCGGACGCCGGGGTACGCGAACGGACACAAATGTGAGGCTCTGCCGGCAACTCGGGCCGCAGCGCAGGCGCCAAGGCAGGCTCTGATCGAGACTTGGCCATGCCGGTCCCGCGGGCCTTCGCACGCTGGCCCTTGTGCGCCTCGACATTGCTTGTAGCGCCTCGGATCAACTGCTAAGTTTGCATGTTGGATTTGCCGCGCTGCGGCAGCCTAAGAAGCAAAGCTGAGAGGATATGGCTAAAGACGGAATCGAAGTAAACGGCAAGGTGCTCGAGAATCTTCCCAATGCTTTTTTCAAAGTGAAACTGGAGAACGGGCATACGGTACTGGCCCACATTTCCGGGAAGATGCGTAAGTACTACATCCGCATCCTGCCGGGCGACAGCGTCAAAGTGGAGCTATCGCCTTATGATCTGAGCCGCGGACGCATAACCTGGCGCGAAAAGAACGCCTGAGCCGCCGCGCTCTTCGCCCGCGCTTGCATGCCTTGCGAGGGTGAGTTGTCCTCTACTTTTGGTGAGCCGCGCGCTCTGCGCGGCCACCTCGCCAAGCACTGGGGAGTGGCCAAACTGGTAAGGCACCTGACTCTGGATCAGGGGATTGTAGGTTCGAATCCTACCTCCCCAGCCAGTGCGGGCGGATAGCCCGGCGGCCGGCCAACGCCGCTTGGCTTTGCAGCCTAATCAAGACACGGGACATTCGGCCGCTTGGCGGCCAATCGCTGCCGGCCGGCAGCCATAGCTTCGCGACCCGCTCCGTCTTGCGTCAATTGCGATTTTGCAGCTTGGCGAGAAGCCTCAGGATTTCCAGGTAGAGCCAGACCAGGGTGACGAGAAGGCCGAAGGCCCCATACCACTCCATGTACTTGGGCGCGCCGCGCTCGGCGCCGCTTTCGATGAAATCGAAATCGAGAACCAGGTTGAGTGCGGCGATGCCGACTACGAAGAGGCTGAAGAGTATCCCGAAGGTGCCGCTGCTATGGATGAGCGGAATCGAGGCACCGAACAGGCTCATTACGAAGCTGATCAGGTAAACGAACATGATGCCGCCGGTCGCGGCGAAGACTCCGAGTTTGAAGTTTTCGGTGGCCCTGATCAGTCCCGAACGGTAGGCGAGCAATAGCGCACCGAGTGTACCGAAGGTGAGAAACACGGCCTGGCTTACAATGCCGGGGTAGCGTGCTTCGAAAGTCACGGAGATACCGCCGAGCGCGAGCCCTTCGAGCAGAGCATAGGCCGGTGCCGTGACCCCTGCCCACTGCTTCTTGAAGATGGTTACCATCGCGACGATAAACCCACCGACTACCCCGGCCATCGTATAAGCACCCACCGAGGCATCGCCCGCCAGTCCGAGGTTCCAAGTGTAGCTGGCGGTTGCCAGCAGCATGAGAAGGCACATCGCGGTCTTGTTGACCGTCCCTTCGATGGTCATCGTACCGGCGGCGCCGGCTGCGCGTGGCAGGTTGAAAGTTTGCGCGGTCAGCGCGGGATTCCCGGATCTCATCGACAGGTGTCTACTCATCGACTCTAAATTACCCCGTTAGGACCGAAATCGCCATTGCGGCGATCATTGGTTAAGCGTTGCGCGGCGTCTCCAGGACCATTTCTTTAGCCTCGACCGGTATGGTGAAGAAGAAAGTAGCGCCCTGCCCGAGTTCCGATTCGACCCAGATGCGGCCGCCGTGTCTTTCGACTACTTTTTTGCAAACTGCCAAGCCGATCCCGGTGCCGGAGTACTCTTCGTCGCGATGCAAGCGTTTGAAGATCTCGAAGATCCGGCCGGCGTACTGCGGGTTGATGCCGATGCCGTTGTCGCGTACCGAAAAAACCCAGTGCTCTCCGTTCCTTTCGGCTGCGATGTGTACGGCCGGGCGTTGCTCGCCCCGAAATTTTATCCCGTTGGCGATCAGGTTTTGAAAAAGCTGGCCAAGCTGTGCGGCGTCCGCCATCAAAGTCGGCAGTGGGCCGTAAGTCACCTCGGCGTCCACTTCATGTATGGCGGTACGCAGGTTGTCGAGTGCGCCGTCGACGACCTTGCTGCAATCGGTGGGCTCGAAGGGGTTCTTCCAGCTGTCTACACGGGAGAAAGCGAGCAGGTCTTGCACCAAGGTACGCATCCGCTCGGTTCCTGAGACCACGAAAGAAAGCCAACGGGCCGCTTTCTCGTCGAATTTGTCACCGTACTTTCGTTGCAACAACTGGCAATAGCTCCCTACCGCGCGCAGAGGTTCTTGCAGGTCGTGCGAGGCGACGTAGGCGAACTGCTGTAGCTCGATGTTGCTGCGCTCGAGTTCGGCCGCGCGGAGCTTGATTTCCTCGTCGGTTTTGAGCCTTTCGGTGATATCTATAGTCGCGCTCAGCACCATCTTTTCGTGATCGACTTCGATGGTCGCCAACTTCAGTTCGATGGGGAACTCGCTTCCGTCTTTGCGCAGAGCGAAGATCTCTCCTTCGCTGCCGACTTCCAGGTGAGGGCCATTGTCGAGGAAATCGTGGCGGTGCAGTGGATGTTGCGCGCGGAAACGCTCGGGAACGAGCATTTCCACCGGGTGTCCCAGTAGTTCGTCACGCGTGTATCCGTAAAGCGATTCGGCGCGCTCGTTGGCGAGGATGATCTTTCCGGCTTCGTCGACCAGTAGCATCGCGCTCGGGGTCGCCTCAACTACCAAGCGGAACCTCTCGCGCACGGCTTTGAGCGCGCTCTCACTGGCTTGCCATGAGCGCCGCATTTTGTTGAAGGCTGAAGTGAGTTCTCCGATTTCGTCGTCATCGTGGATCGGGATGTCTTCGAGGCTTCCTCCTTCGGCCATACTTCGCGCCGTGCTTTGCGCGGCGTCTGCCAATGCGCTTATCGGTTCCGCGATACGGCGGGCGCGCTGCGTGGAAAGTCTCCAAGCTGCGGCCAGCATAGCGATGGCAAGGATTCCGGCCATCGCGAAAGCGGCGTTGCTTACCGCGATGATACGGGCCGCGTCTCCGCGCATCGAAGTGCCATGGCCTTGGGCTATGGTATCGAGAATCTTGCCGGCAGCTCCCGCTAGGGGGAGCACTTCGTTGGTCAGACGGTATAGCGCGACGTTCCAGTCTTCGCTGCGGCGCAAGTTGATCATCTCGCGGGCCGCGTCGCGGTAGGACTCGAGCTGCTCGCGGATGACTTGCCAGTCCGGATCTTGCGCTACCTGCCGTGTTACGACTTCGCTGACGCGGTCCAGACGGCGGACGAAATCTTCGGCCGCGGCTTCACGCCCGCTGCCGAGAAACTCGATCAAAGCTGCGTGTCCCAAACGCATCCCGCTTTGGGTTTCCACGGCGGTCAGCAGGTTTTCGGGATCGGGATCCTGTGCGCGCCGTTCGCGGCCGGCCTCTTCCTGCAAGGATTCGGTGATCGAGGTAAACAGCGGTGTTGCGCGCTCAGCGAGCACCACGCGGGCCGGTTCGTTGCCGGGCGTATGAGCCACTTGCTCCGTCCACCACTGCGCTTCCCGAACTTCGGCCAGCGCAGTGGCCAGTTCGTTGAGGCGCCGGGCTTCGGTTTCGTCCGGCCAGCGCTTCTCGAGGCGGTAGAGCGTGGTCAGAGCCGGGGATATTTGCCCGCTCCATGCTGCGTCTCTTTGCGTCTTATAGGCTTCGTCACCGACCAGTATCCAGCTTCTCAGTGCGTCCATGGACTGTTGCAAACCGGTCATCGCGGCAGCGGAAGCCCTTACGGTGGGTGCTCCGCTCAGCGCTAGGTGCAGGGCGCGCTCGCGCATCCAAAGTGCGAAACCGGCCACCAACGCGACTACTACGATGCCGACCGCGGCCACGGTGAGATGCGACATGAGAAGCTTGCGCAAAATACCGCCTCTACGGAACTCACGGTTATCATCGCCTGCCGGCTCGCGTTCGCTGATGTGACGTTCTTCCATCGTTACCGTCGTCAAGGAGCGACCGCCTCAGTCGCAGTGGGGGTTTTGTGAGTTGCCGGTAGCGACTCCGCCTCTGTGAGTTGCTGGAGCTGGCGTTCCAGCAAACCCAGGCGTTGGAAGACCTGGGAGGGAAGCTTCGGGCCGGATCTGAACAGCGGTGCGCGCGAAGACTGGGCCTTGCGGTCGCGAGCCAACGCTTCGAGTTCGGCACGCAATAGTCGCGACGAGTCGTAAGCGTCGACCATACTAAGAGCGTCCGGGGACGATGTATCTCCCGTGAACGCGAACTCGGCGATTGCACCCGGTGTGGCCAGAGCGGATAAGTGATCTTGCACATCGAGAGTCTTGAGGAAAACGTCCACCGGGCGTTTATAGCGCTCCAGTTCCGGTTCTTCGGCAATTCTTCTGAGACCGGGATGCAGGGCCGCCAGTGCGGCCGCAATGCCCACCGCCCCTGTGACCACGTCGAAAGTTTCGCTTTCATCAAACTTATCGGCAAGCAGGAGGTCGGTCTGCCGGCCCGCCTGCAGAATCTCCATCGCAAGCTTGTCGGGAGTGGCTGCACGGTTTGGCGGCGGCTCACTGCTGGTCTCGTAAACTCCGAGACTTTCCTTGACCCGTCCCAGGCACTCCAGCGAAGAGTCCAGTAGCGCTTCCACGCGGGAGAAGCCGGCCAGCGAATTCCTCACCGGCGCGGATCTCCTACTGGTGAACTCGAAGCAAAGGCGGTCTACCTTGTCGAATAAGGCCTCCGCCAGCCATGCGGCGTGATAGTCCTTTACTCCCGAAATCGAGACTGCGGGCTGTCCCACCAAGCTCTTGCCGCTTTCGTAGCGCAGTAGTTCGAGTTCGGCGCGCAGAAGTTGAGTGCGAGCCAGCGCCTTTGCGGGGGAACTTGCGGCGGCGGGGAGGGCCGTGGCAACGGAGGCCAGCAAACAAAGGCCCGAAATCATCAGGATTCTACAGAGCGAGCGGCGCGTGGCCGGGCCGGTGCGACGGTCAGCACCGTGACCGCCAGGGTCGTATACAGCGGTACCGATGCCGCGAGCAAGAGCCCGGCGGCTTGCGAGCTGGGGAGCGGCATAGGCGTTCTCGCATACGGGGCCGTAGGAACGCCGGCAGGTTTTAGCGGGCACTGCAGCGCCAGGCTCGGGTTCGCGCGCCTTCATCGGATGTGATTCTAGCAAGAGGCCTCCATGTTAGCTCACTTTATTGATGAAACCTTGCAGCAAAAGTCGCAAGCTTTCGCGTTCTCTAGACCCGCATTATTGATGAAACCTCGCCGTGAGAGTCGTAA
Source organism: Candidatus Binatota bacterium (assembly GCA_024276575.1). Classification (GTDB taxonomy): domain Bacteria; phylum Desulfobacterota; class Binatia; order UBA1149; family CAITLU01; genus JAJRWY01. The sequence continues at coordinate 4,360 of JAJRWY010000202.1, read as the reverse complement.
GCGCCCGTGAGATCGGTCCAACCAAGTACAGCGGGCGGATGAGCACGGGCGGAGGTTGCGGGCGCTCGAGGATTGTAGCAGAGGCTTCATCAATAATGCGGGCTACGATTTTCGCTTGCCCCGGAGCGCCTCGAGCGTGCTTGGGTAGCCTTCACCACAGCGCTACCGGGGCTCATACGGGTAGTGGATTGGTTTGACTCCGTGGCCGCCGGAGATCACCACAGCCCACCATAGAGCACGTGCGAGGCCGTAACCGGGGGGCATAGGTTTCATCAATAATGCCCGTTAGACTATGATCAAACGATTCGGATGACGAGGGGCGGAAAACGGGGTCCGTGACCGTGGTAACGGACGGTTGGGACGGTGCTGCGGGGGTGCCGCTCGAATGAGGAGATACGATTGTGGCGAGACCCAACGGCAGGCGGGCGGTCCAAATTCTTTTGGTAGAAGACAGCCCGGCGGACGTGGAACTAACGTCCGAGGCTTTGAGCGAAGCGGGGACGGAGACGAACCTTCATGTAGTCAACGATGGTGAAGAAGCTTTGTCTTTTCTTCATCGTAGCGACGGCTACGATGAAGCTGTCAGGCCCGACTTGATCATACTTGATCTCAACTTGCCCAAGAAAGACGGGCGTGAGGTCCTTACCGAGGTCAAGCAAGACCCGGCTTTGAAGCGCATACCGGTTCTGGTCCTGACTACATCCGACGCTGAGATAGACATCTACGACACCTACAATCTGCACGCCAACTGTTATCTTACCAAGCCGGTTGATCTTGACGGATTCATTGACATGTTCGAGGCGCTCGACCGCTTTTGGTTGCGCTTGGTTCGGTTCTCCTCCTGAGGCGAACGGGACGCTAGCTCAATGGCCGAGCCCATAAGAGTCCTGCTGGTTGATGAAGATGCTAGGTCGCGTCAGACGGTTCGCCGTCTGCTTTCGGAGGCGGGACTCAAAGCGGACATAGTCGAAGCGGATAACGCCGACCAAGGTTTCAAGATTTTTCTTTCGCGCAGCTTCGATTGCGTGCTGCTAGAATACCGGCTTCCCGACGTGGATGGCTTGGATTTACTATTGGCGATGGCTTCGGACGAGTCACGAGCCGAGGTGCCGATCATAATGCTCACCGGTTACGGCAACGAGACCATCGCTACCGAGGCGATGAAACGCGGGGCCTATGACTATCTAGCCAAGGCCGGGTTGAGCGCGGATATATTGCGCAGGTGCCTAGCCAATGTGCTGGTGAATGCGGCTCTGCAGAGCCGTCTAGAGCGCCAACAGCAGGCTTTCGAAGAATTCGCAGCAGTTGCCGCCCACGATTTGAAGGCTCCTCTTCGCCAAGTCGCCGGATTTGCGCAGCTGCTCGGAAAACGCCTGCACGGTCTCGAAGACGCCAAAGTCTCGGAGTACCTCTCGCGTATTCTTACCGGTGCGCGTCATATGGGATCGTTGATCGACGCGTTGCTCGACTACACCAGGGCGGATGCCGACGATGCGCCTTTTGAAAGTGTAAACTTCGGCGATCTTGCCGGACATGTGTTGGGCCTGTTGGAAAGTGTGGTCGAAGAAGCGTCGGCAACCATCGAGGTGGGGGAGTTACCGGTGGTCAAAGGCGACCGCACGGCCCTTGGCCAGTTGCTTCAGAATCTGATTACCAACGCGATCAAGTTTCGCGGTGAGCAAGACCCGCAGGTAACGATCGGTGCTGTGCCTCAGGGTAAATCATGGCTTTTCACAGTGGCCGACAACGGTATCGGTATTGCTCCCGAAGCCCATTCCGAGGTGTTCGTTGCGCTCAAGCGCTTGCACGGCAAGAGCGATTACGAAGGCACCGGTTTGGGCCTCGCGACTTGCCAGAAAATAGTGAAGCGCCACGGGGGCAGAATCTGGGTGGAGTCGGAAGTGGGAAAGGGCAGCCGCTTTCATTTTACGCTTCCAGCCGCGGACCCTTCCTGATCGATGCGGGCCGGAAACCTGCGCGGTGGGAATCCCGGTCCGGCGATACCCGCTGGGTTTACGCGTTGAGCGGGGACCATTCACTTAGATCGCTACGGGACGGTGGAGGGCTCGACGATCCGCTCAGATCGCCACTGGACGGCGGTCAGCATCCACTATTCGATCCGAGAGCTGGGACAGCGCCCGAGAGGCGTCGTGGTCAGGTACGGAGATCACCATCGGGGTAGATGCCAGAAGAGCGCGGCTGGATGCGTTCACGGCGGTGGGTATAACACCGTAGATGTCACAATTGAGTTGCGCGAGTTCGGAACTGATCTCTGAGAAAGGAACCGGCGTACTCAGCTTGCTGCGCTAGACTACGATGGCACCGACCGGAGTAGTGATCTTCCAACTGTCGAACAAGCGCCGGGTCATGACTGCGGCGAGTATGCTGTTGGCTTCGCGCTCGAGTACCAAACCTACGAAATCCGATTCTTGCAGAGCTTTCCGGTTAGCCTCGGAGGCTTCGCAGGGGAGGTCCAATATCAACAAATCGGCGTTTTCGCGCGCAGCTTTGATTATGGCGTCGACGCAAGCGGGGTTGATCTCTTTGTAATCGGCGACGTTGGCGGGTGCGGTGACTACACGTACGCCACTGCTGTGGCGGGTCATGACCCTGGAGAGGGCGCGGGCGTCGATGTGTTTCGGGTCCAGTCTGAGCAAGGCGCCGAGATCCCAGTGGGCGGGAAGTTCTAGCTGGTCAGCCATCGCACCCGGTCCCGGGCGCAGATCGATCAAGCTCACCTTGCGCCCTCGCGCCGCCGCGGAAACCGCGATGTTGACAGCCACCGATGTGGTTCCCACTCCTCCCTTGGCGCCAATGAAACTTACGGTACTGCAGCCGGCGGATTCGTTACCTTCTTGTGACTCCTTGCTCTGGTATCCGGAAATCGAATAACGGATTACCCGGTCGAGTTCTTCGGCGTTGACCTTGCCTTTTAGCAAGAAAGCGGAGGCGCCCGACTCTATCGCCTCGATGTCGGTTTCGCGACTGCCGTGGCCGGTAAAGATTATGACCGGGCCCTTGCGGCCGTTGTCTAGGTACTGGCGCAACAAATCCAGGCCGCTACGCCCTTCGAGTCTGTAGTCGACGAGATAGATGTCATGGCGGCCACCGCGGATCTCGGGGACAGCATGTGCAAAGTTTCGTGCCCACTTAACTTCGTAGCGTGGCTGCTCCAAGCTTGTGAGCAACTCGTTGACGAGGACGAAATCGCTCTCGTCATCGTCGATCATCAAGACTCTGATAGGCTTTTCCGCCATGTGTTCTCCTTGTCGATACTTTCGGCGGCGGCGCCCTCCGCGATGCCGCCCCCCTTTTTCGCCCGCTGCGTTGTCTCGTCTTTGCTATCGCTGCTCGTTTTCGGCTCCAGCGCTGCTGCTGTGCAGGTAGTAGTCGGCCAGTGCCCCCATTACTTCCAGGGCCAGGAGGCGGCCTTCGGGAAGATAAGCTTTGCTACGAGGAGACAGGTCCTCGCGGTTTTTCGCGGACACCGCACGAAAATGAAGTTCGATGACATCGCGAGAGCCACTGCGGTGGTCGCCGAGGGCCTTGGCAAGGACCGCAATGCGGTTGCCTTGTAAAGGTTGTCCCAAGGCCATCGCGTCCAGATGCGCATCGAGCAGTTCGGCGTATTCCGTTTGTAGGGTCTCGAAAGTTTCCGGGTGGCGGTCGAGCAGCGGAGCAGCGGAAGATGCGGCCTCGGTGCGCAAACCGGCCAACGCGAGAAGCTGTTTTTGGTGTTCCAGCGAGCACTGCAACTGTTCGACCTTGCGCTCATAGGAACGCTCGTTTTGCAGTTGAATGCGGTTGCGCCGTATTGCGTGGCGTATGGCACGTACCAACGCGTGAGAGTCGCTGCCTTTGACTACATAGTCTTGAGCACCGCGGGCGACGCTTTCTTCGCCCAAACGGTCACTGTCGAAACCGGTCAACACTATCAACGGCACGCCCCTGGCGTGGAGCATGGCTCTCTTCAAAGTCGGAGTCCCGAACTCATCCGGCAAGGACAGGTCGAGGAGCACTACCGAGTAGCCGCCGTGGTCGAGTTTTTCCACCGCCGCGGCAAGGCAATCGACATGGGTTATGTGGAACTCGCCGGGGCACTCACTTGCGAGTATTTCTTCCACCAAAGCGGCATCCGCCGGGTCGTCTTCGACCAGCAGTAGCTTTACGGCGTCTTTTGCCGTATTGCTAGTGTTTGGAACAAGCGGAGGCGAGCTTATACGCGCTGCGTCGTAATTCACTGAAACCAGCATAGACTCGGCGCTTGGCGATGCGGGCAGGAGTCGTACGCCAACCCGCACCGCCCGGAAACGTATTCCGAGCCGTTTGGCTGAGAGGCAACCCCGCACCAACTTTGTAT